>JAIXTS010000400.1 GCA_027483805.1 Azospirillum sp.
CCAAGGACGGCCTTTGCCAGGATGTTGCGCTGTATCTCGTTGGCGCCGCCATAAATGGTCGTGGCGCGGTCATGCAGATGTTCGCGGATCATGCCGGGCGCCCCCGGCACGCCGACCAGGGGCGCCTGCCAGCCCGGTTCCAGTGCGTCCGTCTGATAGACCAGCCCCTTGACGGCCAGGGCGTCGACCATGGCGCCTGTGATGCCCTGGATGAGCTCCGATCCCATGATCTTCAGGGCCGATACTTCCAGCCCCGGCGTCGATCCGGCCTCGGCCGCGGCCAGATATTCGTTACACACCGCCTCCAGCGCCAGAAGACGGGCGCGCAGTTCCCCCAGGCGTCGCCGCCAGTGCGGATCGTCCGACAGGGGGCGGCCACCGTCGCGGATATCGGCCAGGGTCTGGCGCAACTGATGCAGCAGGCGGGTGGATTTTCCCACCTCCGCCCCCAGCAGGCGTTCATTGTTCAACAGGAACTTGGCATAGGTCCAGCCGCGCCCCTCCTCCCCCACCAGATTTTCAACGGGCACCCGGACATCGTCCAGAAACACCTCGTTCAGGTGGTGGCATTTATCGATGCTGATGATGGGCCGGACCGTGATGCCCGGACTGTTCATATCGATCAGCAGGAAGGAGATGCCGTTCTGTGGCTTGCCATCGCTGCTGGTGCGGACCAGGGCAAACATCATGTCGGCCCATTGCGCCATGGTGGTCCAGGTCTTCTGGCCATTGACGAGATAATGGTCGCCGTCGCGCACGGCGCGGGTCTTGATGTTGGCCAGGTCCGACCCGGCACCCGGTTCGGAATAACCCTGGCACCACCAGGTATCGGTGCTGCGGATTCCGGGCAGGAAGCGATCCTTCTGCGTCTCGCTGCCGAACGTATAGATGACCGGCCCGGCATAGCAGACGCCGAACGGGGTCAGCCAGGGCGCGCCGGCCTTGCTGGTTTCATCGTCAAAGATGGCGCGTTGCAGGGGGGTCCAGTCCTGCCCGCCATAGGGACGCGGCCAATGGCCGACGATCCAGCCCTTGTCGAACAGGATCTTCTGCCAGCGGACATAATCCGCTTTTGCCAGATGCTGGCCCGCCAGCACCTTGTCGCGGATATCGCAGGGCAGGTTCTGTTCACAGAACTGCTTCACATCCGCCCGGAACGCCTGGATGGCCGGGTCGCGCATGAGGTCGATCCCCAACATGGCCTTCCTCCAGATTTTTGTTATGATTGGTGAGTCACAAATCAGACTAGTGCGGGGTGGCCCGTTCGTCAACGGTCTGGCGCAGGGTGATGATGATTTTTACATTGACTGGTGAATCAAGGATCAATCATCTTATCCCTGCAACCCCTTGTTCCATCCCCCTTTCGCCCAGGGTACGATCATGTCCGGTGAAGTTTCTGCCGAAAATCTGACCTTTCACGACCTGGTTCCGGTGGAAGAATTGCCCCTCGGCCAGATGCGGCTTTTCACCGTGGCGGGGGAGGAGGTCCTGCTGTGCAGCGCGGCGGGCGGCTTCTTCGCCCTGCGCAACCGGTGCCCGCATGCGGAATCCCCGCTGCATGAGGGGCGGCTGCGTCAGAACAGCATTTCCTGTCCCCTGCACGGCGCCCGCTTTGACCTGGTCAGCGGCCGCGCCCTGGGTGGTACCGGCTACCGTCCGCTGACCTGCTTTCCGGTGAAGGTGGCGGGTGGGCGCGTGTGGGTGGGGATGAAAGGGTAGGGGGTTAAAACCCCGCCCCATCGCCCCCGCGTGCCATGCCCCAGCGAATGCCCCGGCGCAGAAGCTCGTAAAAGACCGGGCTTTGCCAGGAACAGCGTTCATTATGGGGATATTCCTCCATCAGCGGGCGCAGGTCATGTTTGCCCCGGCAATGGCCCAGCACCAGATACAACACCTGACCCGGCCCATGGTCGCGCAGATAAAGGACGGGGTGGTCCGCTTCCGGCCAATCCTCCTGCACGAACGGCGCGCAGTTTCCGCCCCAGCGTGTGTGCAGCAGGGTGTGGTTACCGGGGCTGACACTGCCCAGATACAGCTCATCCTCCACCCAGAAATTCTTCAGGCCGCGGGTCAGCGGGTGGGTGCTGTCCGTCACCTGGATCTCATACCGGCAGATGGGCGGATGGGCGCGGAACTGGCTGCCCAGCATGTCCGACAGGTCGGCATCCAGGTCCGGACAGTCGATGCGCCCATCCGCCAGGAACCGGATGATGGAGTTGGTGCCATGCAGGGCGAACCATTTGCCGCCCTTGGCCAGGAACCGGCGCAGGCCTGCCTGCTGTTCGACCGTGGGCACCACGTCGCAGGTATAGGTGACCAGCATATCCGCCGCCTCAATCGCGTCGATATGGCTGTAATCGGGTCCCACCTCGACGCGGATATCCTCATGCTCGGCCAGCAGCTTCAACAGCTCCAGCCTGGCGAAATTGATGTCGTGATATTTGCCACCGGCCACCAGATAGACGTCGATCCTGCTGGACATGTCTGCCTCTCCCGCCCGCCGTCAGAGCTGCACACGTTTGGTATAGCCGCCATCAACCACCAGATTGACGCCGGTCACCCAACTGGCCGCCGGGCTGGACAGGAAGGCGACGCAGGCAGCCACTTCCTCCGGCGTGCCCAGGCGGCCCGACGGCTGGGCCGCGACGGTGGCGGCGTACAGCTCTGGCATCCCGGCCTTGATCCCTTCCCAGGCGCCGCCAGGAAACTCAATCGGGCCGGGTGAGACAACATTGACGCGGATGCCCTTCGGCAGCAGGGTCTGGGACAGTTGTTTGGCATGCACGATCAATGCACCCTTCATGGCGTTGTAGGCCATGGGTGCCATGAAGGTTTCCACCGCCGCCGTCGTGCCGGTGATGGTGATGGCCCCCTGGCCCGATGCCTCCAGCGCCGGCAAGGCCGCCTCAATGGCGCGTAATGTGCCCAGCACATCGACCTGATAGGCGTCGTGCCAGCTTTGCTCCCCATTCAGGCCGCCGCCGGCGGAGACATTGGGGATCAGGATATCAATGCCGCCCAGGGCGTCGCCCATGCGGGTGACCCAGTTCTTCACCGACTCCGCATCAGCCGCATCCATGGTCGCCCCCACCACGGTGACGCCCAGGCCCGACAGGTCGGCGATGGCGGCTTCCACCTCGTCCGCCTTGCGGGCGCCGATGGCGATGGCACAACCCTCCCGCGCCAGCGCCTCTGCGATGCGCCGCCCGATGCCGCGCGTGGAACCGGTGATCAGCGCCTTGCGCCCCATCAGCCGAAGGTCCATCGGATATCCTCCCGTTCTGTCCTGTTCATGGGCTTTTGATTGCTGCGGGTCAGGGTAGCGGCCCCTGCGCAATTGACAAGCACCCGCGCCGCAGCCATTATCATGACTGATGAATCAAAAGTCAACGCATCGGCATTGCGATGGTGTTGATCGCCCCCGAAAACGGCACAGCAACGGAGGAACCATCATGGGGATGGAGGGCAGGCCGCTTGCCGACCATGTCTTCACCTGGCCCAGCGACAATCCCGCCCTGATCGGCGGTGTGGATGGCCGGGGGCGTTTGCGATTTCCCTTCATGGGCCGTCCGGTTGAGACACCGGTCGAACTGGCACGGGAAGGTGTGCTGTGGAGCTGGACGGTGCAGCGTTTCCTGCCCAAGCAGCCCCCCTATCTGGGCCGCGAAACCAAGGGCGAGTTCAGGCCTTTTGCGTTGGGTTATGTGGAACTACCGGGGCAGCTTCGGGTCGAAACGCGGCTGGTGGATTGTGCGCCGGAGGATCTGCGCATCGGCATGCCCATGCGCCTGACCATCCGCCCGCTGTTTTGCGATGAACAGGGGCAGGATCTGCTGATGTACGCGTTCCAACCGGTGGTTTGAGGAAACAGGGGGAGGGTTGGGCCATGTCGGATGTGGCGATTGTCGGGATCGGGATCCATCCGTTCGGGCGGACACCTGATCGCACTGGCCTGGAACAGGGCGCCTTTGCCGTGCGGCAGGCCCTGACCGATGCCGGTATCGAATGGGGCGATGTCCAGTTCGCCTATGGCGGCAGCCAGGATGGCGGCAATGCCGACACGATGGTGGAGGAATTGGGCCTGTCCGGCCTGCAATTCATCAATGTCGCCAATGGCTGTGCCACGGGTGGCAGTGCGCTTATCTCCGCCTATGGCGCCATCCGGTCGGGCCAGTATGATCTGGGGCTGGTGGTCGGGTTCGACAAGCATGAACAGGGATCGTTCCGGGTACGGCCCGCCGATTGGGGCCTGCCGGAATGGTATGGGGAGGTGGGGTTTGCGCTGACCACACAGTTCTTCGCCATGAAGATCCAGCGCTATATGGCCCTGCACGGCCTCAGCGACGATGCCCTGATCCGGGTGGCGGAAAAGGCCTTTGCCAATGGCGCCCTGAACCCCAACGCCTGGCGCCGCCGGGCGCTGTCTTATGA
>JAIXTS010000247.1 GCA_027483805.1 Azospirillum sp.
AGCGGTCGGATGACCGCGCCGGCGATTGAGGACCCTGAACAGGACCTTCGGACCTGTTCAGGGTACAAAATAAGCGAAGGCCGTCGGGGCAACCCGGCGGCCTTCTGCTTTTGGGGCCGATGTGCGGTCTTGTCATCGAAGCTGCACTTGACCCGGTGGCCCTGCATCGGCTTGATGCGGCTGATCAATCCCCTGCCCCGGAGCATGCATCCATGGCGACCGCCGTCTCTCCGCTCGCCCCCGCTTCCTTCCCGTCGCTGCCGCCCGTGGCGGGCGTGCGTCTGGCCGGCCACCGCGCCGGCATCCGATACAAGACGCCGCGCAACGACGTGATGGTGGCGGTGCTGGATGAAGGCTCCAGCGTGGCCGCCGTGCTGACCCGCTCGTTGACCGCTTCCGCCCCCGTCCATCGCTGCCGCGCCCATCTGGCCGGCGGGGCCGTGCGGGCCCTGGTGGTCAATGCCGGCAATTCCAACGCCTTCACCGGCAAGGCGGGGGAGGCGTTTGTCGATGCCACCATCGACGCCACGGTTGCCCTGCTGGGCTGCAAGCCATCGGAAGTATTCCCCGCCTCTACCGGCGTCATCGGCCAGCCCATGCCGTCCGACCTGATCGCCAAATCCTTGCCGGACGCCGTCAGCAAGCTGGCCCCGGCGGAAGGTGAAGCCTGGGAAGTGGCGGCGCGCGCCATCATGACCACCGACACGTTCCCAAAGGGCGCGGCGGCCACGGCCATTATCGATGGCGTGACCGTCACGGTCGTCGGCTTTGCCAAGGGCAGCGGTATGATCGCGCCCGACATGGCGACCATGCTGGCCTATGTCTTCACCGACGCCAATATCGCACCGGCCCCGTTGCAGGCCGCCCTGTCCTCGGCCACGGACCGCAGCTTCAATGCCATCACGGTTGATGGCGACACCTCCACCTCCGATACGCTGGTCCTTTGCGCCACCCGCAAGGCCGGGCATGCGGCGATCGAGGCCATGGACGACCCGCGTCTGGCCGCCTTTGCCACAGCATTGGATGCCGTCTGTCTGGATCTGGCCAAACAGATTGTTCGTGATGGCGAAGGGGCGACCAAGTTTGTGGAAGTGCGCGTGACCGGCGCGGAGAGCGATGCTGCCGCCAAGCGTATTGCCCTCACCATCGCCACTTCGCCCCTGGTGAAGACGGCCGTGGCCGGCGAGGATGCCAATTGGGGCCGTATCGTGGCCGCCGTGGGCCGGGCCGGCGAACGCGCCGACCGCGACCTGCTGGTCATTTCCGCCGGCGGCGTGCAGATCTGCGCCAATGGGATGGAGGTGCCGGGTTATGACGAGGCACCGGTAGCCGCCCATATGAAGGGCCAGGAAATCCTGTTCGAGGTGGATATTGGCTTGGGGTCGGGCAAGGCCACCGTCTGGACCTGTGACCTGACCCACGGCTATATCGACATCAATGGCAGCTACCGGTCGTGAGCGGCGGCGACACACCCTGCTGGCAGGAACCGGCCCGCAAGGGGCCGGTCCGCACATTGCTGGTCGCGGCCGTCGCCCTGGTCGATGCTGATGGCCGGGTCCTCCTGGCCCAGCGCCCACCCGGCAAATCCATGGCCGGTCTGTGGGAATTTCCCGGCGGCAAGGTCGACACGGGCGAGACACCCGAGGCGGCCCTGGTGCGGGAACTGAAGGAGGAGCTGGGGATCGACACGGCGGAAAGCTGCCTGGCCCCCATCGCCTTTGCCAGCCATACCTATGACGACTTCCATCTGCTGATGCCGCTCTATGTGGCCCGCGTCTGGAAGGGCACGCCCACGCCGCTGGAGGGGCAGCAACTGGCCTGGGTGAAGCCGGTCCGCATGGGCGACTATCCCATGCCGCCGGCCGACATCCCCCTGATCCCCATCCTGCGGGATCTGCTGTAACTGCCGCCCGAAATCATCACCGATGGCAAAACCGCCACCCGTGGGTCAGGTCGAGCCAACGGCGAGCCCTGACGGCATGGCTTTCAATCCTTCGCTGTCAGGGCTCGGGGCTTTGCCCTCGACCTGACCTACGCCTGGGATCAGCGATCACTCAAACCGGTGCGGCACAAAGCGGGAGGTGTCGCGGGTCACTGCCGACACATCCTCGCGGATGCCGATGCCACGGCAGACATCGCCGATCATCCAGGACCCGATGACGGCGTGGTGGTCCCGCATCACGCCACGGGCATCGGGGGCGCGGGCGCTGACCACGGGTGACCAGGCCTGATAGACATAACCTTCCTCGCCATAGGGGCCGGCCACATCCAGTTCACGGGTGGTGGGCCGGCCATCGGCCCCCATGGTCACCACGCTGATATTGGCCCCTTCCCGGCCCAGCAGTGGCTTGGCCACCACTTTTGACCCGGCGGCAAAGGCCCGGCGGTCGAAATGCGCCTCCACCAGATAGGGGTGGTGTGGGTACATTTCCCACAGCACCGCCAGCAGCCCCTTGTTGGACAGCAGCATCTTCCAGGCCGGTTCCACCACCCGGATTTCATCGCGCGCCGTCAGGGTCAGCAGGTTGCCACCGAAATCATCGGCCACCAGCCATTCCCATGGCGTCAGCTTGAACAGGCATTTGATCTCCTGCTCCTCCAGATCGGTGAAATAGCCGCGTGAACGCCGGGTCAGATGGTCCTGCTCCTCGGTCCAGCCGATATCGGCCAGCGCAATGCTCTTGGTGGCCAGCCCCGCCTCAATCGCGGTATCCTGGAGATAGCGCAGCGTGCCCTCATCCTCGGCATGCGGCATGGTGCAGGTCAGGTGCAGGGCACGCCCCGCCTCCCACTCCCCGCGCCGGTCAGCGTTCTCGGCCAGCAACCGGTCGGCGCGCAGCAGGGCCTTCCATTGCTCGACCAGCCCTTCATGGATGGAATTGAACTGGTCCCCGTCGGGGAACACCTCCTCCAGCCACGCCCATTGCGCTACCGACGCCTCATACAGGCTGGTCGGCGTATCGGCATTATATTCCAGCAATTTGGGCATGCCGTCGCCATACCCGTCGCCACCATAGGCCAGATCGAACCGTCCATAGAGGGAGAATTCGCGGCCGCCGCGCTGCCGCTCCCAGGAAGCCTCGATGGCCGGCACGGCATGGGCGGGGATGTTCAGCAGCGGGTACAGCTTTTCATCCACAATACGCTTGGCTGCCGCCATGCACATCTTGTGCAGCTCGACAGAGGCATCGTCCAGAAGGTCGATCTCCGCCTCACTGAACACCCAGCAGGCGCTTTCATCCCAATAAAGCCCGGTCGGGTCGGATTCTGTCGGGATCGTATGGAAATCGAACCCCAGCGCCTCCATGCGGGCTTTCCAGTCGGGACGCGGGCGCAATGATTGGCGATGCATGTCTGTGTCCGCTTTGCGGGGTCGCGGGAAGGATCAGCGGGAAGCAAGCGTAGGGTTCAGCTGCCGCCGCCACCGAACTTGGCGGATGACTTGCCAAACCCGCCCCGGTTGGTCGATTTGGTGGTGGTGCCCACCTGTGCCGACTTGCCCCGCACTTCCGTCTTCATGCTGTAGCCCGACTTGCCCTGGGTGAAACTGTCGCGGCTGACCGGCGCCCGGCCCAGATTGCCCCGACCGCTATGCATGAAGCCGTCGCGGTCGATGAAGATGGGGCGCGGGTAATAGTAACCGCCACGGGTATTGATATAGCCGCCGCCATATTGCGAGGGCGGCTGCAAGGCCTTGGCCATCATGAAGCCCATCAGGGCCGGCACGAAGACATTGCCAAGGCTGCCATCGGGTTGCGCCAGGACCATGGGCTGACAGGCGCCATTGCCCATCGTCGCCTCGCAGGCGGCGGCGGTATCAAAGCGCGGGGTGGATTGCAGGTGTAGTTGCTTGGCCTGTTCAAAGGCGCCATTGCATTCCTGCGGGCTGAACTCCACCAGGCACGCCTCCACCGTCGGGAAGATGCGGGCCTCCGTCTCCTGCACGTCATCGCCGCCACAGCCCGACAGCATCAGGGCCGCAGCACCACCGACAAGCAGGGTGGAGACATGGGCGGAACGGCGGCGTTTGCGCTGTCTGTCGGTCATGGCGGCCCGGATGGCGGGGGTGGAAAGGCAGGGCGGAGAGCCGGGGTTACCGGCTCCACTTGTCGGTAATGGCCAGCGGGGCAGCCTCGGGCGCGGGGCCCTTCAGGCGGGCCAGACGTTCCTGCACCGACAGGGCGGGCGACCCGCCCTTGCCCACGGCGGCCAGGGCTGCCTGAATATCGGCATCGCCCATATCATCGGATGATTTGCGCGACAGGTCGCCCAGGGCCTGGGCCTTCATGCGCGCGGCCTCGGCATTGGCGCGGGCCTCGTTGGCACGCCGTGACATGGCGTCGATGGCGGTGTTCAGCTTCGACCCGCCATCATCGCGCAGACCGGCCACCTGGGCGGCACGGTTGGCACGCTCGCGCTCGCGCTCCTCCTGGATGCTGGCGCGCTGCATGTCGCGCTCGGCCTTGGCCAGGGCCGATTTGGCCTCGGTCAGGGCGCGGGCCTTCTCGCGATAGGCCACCTCGGCTTCCGCAACCAGGGCCTCGGCCTCGTCGGCCTCCCGCTCCTCGATGGCGACCTCGCTCGCCAGTTCCTCTAACTGGGCCAGCAGCTTGGCCAGGCTGACCTCCAGGCTCGACTTGCGCTCGCCATCGGCCGTGGCCAGCAGACCGTTCAGATGTTCGGCGGCGGCCAGGCGGCGGTCGTAATTTTCCCGCGCCTCGACGGCTTCCTTGCGCTCGCGCTGCATGTCGGCGCGCAGATTGGTCAGCAGCTTGCCGGTCTTGTCCAGATCGGCCTCCATCACCCGCAGCTGGGCAACGGACGCACTTTTGGGGTCCATGGCGACCAGGGCATCCACCACCTGGCGGCCCACCATCTCACCCTTCACACCCAACAGCGTGCGGAAAAACTGCATCATCTGGAACGACTCCTGAAAGCCAAACAGAACGGTCCCGCCGGCCATCACCGGACGGGCTGACCATAGATAGGAAGGGCGCGATCAGACCGAAAGCGCCCCGGCATTCAAAATTCCCATGGCGATGGACAGCGTGCCCAGCGTGACGCCATAGCCCAGCTTGTCCGCCTCAATCCCCTGCCGGAACCCCGGCAGCAGGAAACAGACAGCGACAAAGACCAGCAGCTGACAGACCAGCGCCACCCCGCCCCACATCAGCAGTTCCACCACAGAGTAGGTGCCCGACGCCACCGACGAGAGCGCGATGGCCATGCCGATGGCGGTCCCGCCCATGCTGGTCGCGGCGGCAGAATTGCCCTGCCGGATCAGTGTCCATTCGCGGTAGGGCGTGATCAGCGTATAGGCCAGCAAGGCCAGGGCCAGCAGCCCCACGCAGCCACCCAGAAACATGAAATAAAGCGGCAGGGTCTCGAACATCGATCCGTTGCTCCTTGTCCCGCCCGGCGACAGCCACGGGCCCTTCCTTGCCTATAGGTTACGGGATAGCGTTCAAAATTGCAAAAGAAGCATGCTGACCTTCGTTCGTAGCTAAATTTTATATTAATTCGTATTTTTATTGTGAGGATGGTTTGGTAACTTATGCTTACTGCCAATTTCGACTAATTGCCAAAAACAAACGACTATCATTTTACAATTTTTTACAATACTGGTGATTATTACTTTGAACTAAAAATATTCTTCATCCGTTGCCATTAGAAGACCGCACACGGTCCGTTGACGGAGAATTGATGCCATTTTGGTTTGTGGCTGAGAATAATAAACGTTAAGGGAGTTTCTGTGTTTAAGCGCATATCCTCTAAGCTTTCTCGCCCCCAACAGATTGCGCTAGCGCGGGAATCAGTCATCCGCCTCAGAAGGACATGGAAGGCACGGACGGGAAAAGGGTTGGCTGCACGGCGTTATCAGCGGCGGCTTCTACGACGTTTGCAGATGGTTTGGCGCCAGCGATTCCCGGAAGCGGCTTTCCCGCAATTTGTATCGCAGAAGGTGGAGGCTGCTGAAGTTTGGATTGTCATTCCTGCTCCCTCGGAAAGGGATCTGCCAACAACCCCGGGGATGGCAATGCTTCGCAGGCCAGTTGCGACCCCCCCCCCTGACCGACGTAAGAGCTTGCGCGCCAACATTTGGCAGGCGTTGGGCGATGCTGCGGCGCTGACGGTCGGTAACAGCGGGATCAGAGTGGTACCAAATGAGCGCGCAGGGGGGCCGGTGCTTGCAACCCCCGCTGGAAGGCGTCCCCGCGTGACGATGGAAAGTCTTGACGCTGTGGGGGTCGTCCTGATGTCTGGACTTGACCAGCGTCTGTGCACGCAATTGGCTGGAGCAGGTGCGACCGTTCTGCCCAACCTCGAAATCGATGCCTTTCCAAGTCATCCGGTAGGCAGTGGTACGCATGCGGCTGGCCACGAATGCGGCAAATCGATTTCTGTCAAGGAGGTGTCGCGCTGGCATCTGGATAAGATCAATCACGATGCCTCAAAACAGAAGGACTTGAGCGGGCAGAATGTACGCATCGGCTTCATCGATACCGGGATTAATGTGGTGCATCCGGAATTTTCTGGACGCTCAGTGCAGTATATGCACGTAGGTCCAACCAAGAACGACCCTGGTGTCCTGCCCCGTGATGACGATGGACACGGAACCCATGTCGCAGCCCTAGCCGCCGGCAATAGCACGGGCGTTGCAACTCAGGCTGAGCTCTATATGGCTGCTGTCTTTGTCGAGAAAAATGCGAACGGGGTTCCGAAGACCAGTCTTACTCAGATATTCCGAGGCTTGAACTGGTTATTAAGCCGTGAAGTGGACATTATCAACATGTCACTGACGCTCGGTAATTATCCTGAAGGAAGCATTGATGACAGCCAGAAGAAGCTAATCGAAGAAACTATTTTGCAGGTCGCTGATGATCAAGGCATTCTTACGATTGCAGCGAGCGGTAACGATGGCGGCCATGTCGCAGGCTTGGTCGGGAGTCCCGCCATCCTTCACGCCGTCAAAGCCGTCGGTGCGACCGATATAAACGATGACGCGGGCTATTTCAGTGCCTGGAACGATGCCAGCAAGCCAGACCTGTACGCCCAGGTGTACGTATCCATAGCGCGGCCGGTACCGGAATGAAGTACCGGGAATTATGCGGCACCTCAATGGCTGCCCCCATCGTCACAGGTGCCGCAGCTCTGCTTTTGCAAAAGGATGGCCTCGGCGTTGGATCGTCACTGAAATTTAACCCGACGCTGCTCCGGGCAGAGTTAAGAAAATGCTCAGTCCCTGTGACCTTGTCAGATGGTCGCATTGTCCGTCGCCTTGACCTGTCCCATATCTAGATGATAGAAATGAGATTCTCGCCTGATTAAAGGGGAGTAGGTTAATGTTGAGCAATCCAGCCAAAGAGGTCATAGAAAGCTGTGACCCGTCGAAGGAAATCTCACTTATCTTATCTTGGAACGTACGCCCCGATTTCGCAAATGTTTCAGGAAACGAAAAACGGGAAGTCGCTCGACTCTTTTATCGTGATACGAAGCAGCCCGTCATCAATCGGCTTTTGCGAACGTCCGGTGTTAGAGTCGTTGATCCCCTTGAAGGTATGAATACCGCCATCCTGTCTGCTCCTGCAATCATATGGCAGCAGATGCTGCGGTCGCATGACTCTCTCTTGTACAGCGGAGATTTACAGGTGATCCCAGATTCTGGGCGGGAATTCAACGTACCTGTCGTGGTGCATGGTTGATCCTGAGCCTTTGATTGATCCCTGTAAGCGACGAAAAAAGGCCGCCGGGTCGCCCCGACGGCCTTTTCCTTACCTCAACACATCCCGCAAGCCGGGACGCACCGTCGGGCCTCAGCCCTCGGTGGCTTCGGCCTTCTTGGACAGGTCTTCGCCGGTCACCTGATCGACGACCTTCATCGACAGCTTGACCTTGCCGCGATCGTCGAAGCCCAGGACCTTGACCTTGACGCTGTCGCCCTGCTTCACGACGTCGGTGACCTTGGCCACGCGCTCGTTCTTCAGTTCGGAGATATGGACCAGGCCGTCCTTGGAACCCAGGAAGTTCACGAAGGCGCCGAAATCCATGACCTTGACGACCTTGCCGTCATAGATCTCGCCCACTTCCGGCTCGGCCACGATGCCCTTGATCCACTTGATGGCGGCGTCGGAGCACTTGCTGTCAACGGCGGAAACCTTGACGGTACCGTCATCCTCGATGTCGATCTTGGCGCCAGTCTGTTCCACGATCTCGCGGATGACCTTGCCGCCCGACCCGATGACGTCGCGGATCTTCTCCTTGGGGATGTTGATGACGGTGATGCGCGGGGCATTGCCCGACACTTCGCCGCGCGCGGTGTTCAGCGCCTTGTTCATCTCGCCCAGGATATGGATGCGGCCCTTCTGGGCCTGCGC
>JAIXTS010000085.1 GCA_027483805.1 Azospirillum sp.
CACCGGCCACCGCCAGCAAGGCCGGGCCGGTGCCGATCAGTGTTTGAAGCCAGACAACCGCCCCCGTCAGGGCCAGCGCGAAGCCGACCAGACCCAGGAAGGCCATGACGGCATAGAGGATGCCATCACGCCCCACCTGCCGGGCGGCCGTGCCGATGTCGCGGGTGACCAGCGGCATCAGCAGCGGGATTAACCGGTCCAGCATCGTGGCTTAACGCCGGCACAGCATTGCGATGGCAAAGCCGGCCGCGACAGCGATACCCAGCGATTGCATTGGCCGGTCGCGGACATGGGTTTCAACCTTGCCTTCCAGGCCCTTCAGTTCGTCACGCAGGTTATGGATGGCGGTGACGGATGCATCCTTGACGTTGGACGCCATCTCTCCAGCACGGGCCTTGTAGCCATCGGCCTTGTCGGACCCGGCCGCGGCCACGGCGGCGGCAAGCGCCGCCAGATCATGGCGCAGTTGCTTCAGCTGCGCCTCAATATCCGTGCTGACAGCGTCGGCAGTGTCATTGACGGAAGCCATTGGTTCCTCCTTCTACTTCAGGTCGTTGTACCCTTCTGGAACGCCGCAGCGCCCGAAAGGTTCCAACCCGTTGTCGATTAAAGGGTCAACCGCAGGCCTGCGGCGCCACCAGGGCCCGTTCGCGCTGCCGGTCATCCAGCAGGGCCAGGATCCAGATGACAAAGCCGCCCAGCGCCAGCGCCGACCCGACCCAACCGGTCGATGCCCAGCCATAGCCGCCAGCAATCGCCAACCCACCCAGCCACGGCCCCAGTGCATTGGCAAAGTTGAAGGCACTGTGGTTCAAGGCGGCGGCCAGCGTCTGGGCATCGCGCGCCACATCCATCAGGCGTGTCTGCAACGCCGTGCCCAGGCCACCGCCGCCGCCGATCATGAAGACCGTCACCATCACGGCCCACAGATCGTTGACCGCAAAGGTGAACAGCGCCAGGGACCCCGCACTCCACAACAGGATGCCGCCGACCGACGGCATCAGGGCGCGGTCGGCAGCCCAGGCGCCCGCCAGATTGCCCACCGTCAGGCCGATACCGAACAATGCCAACGCCAGCGGCACAGTCGCCGGCGCCACACCTGTCACCGCCATCATGGTGGAGGCAAGGTAGGTGTAGACGCAGAACATGCCGCCGAAACCGATGGCGCCGATGCCCAACGTCAGCCAGACCTGCCGCTGGCCCAAGGCGCTGAGTTCCCGCAGGGGGCTGGCGCCCGGCACGGGGCGGTCCTTTGGTGCGTATAGGATCAGCAGGGTGACCGTGGTGACACCCAGCGCCCCCACCAGGGCAAAGCCCCAGCGCCAGCCCACCATCTGCCCGATGCCATTGGCCAGCGGCACGCCGATGATGGTGGCGATGGTCAGGCCCAGCATGACACGCGCTACCGCCTGTGCCCGTCGGTTCACCGGCACCAGACCTGAGGCGACCAGGGCCGCCACCCCGAAATAGGCCCCGTGCGGCAGACCCGACAGGAAGCGAAAGGCCAGCATCGCCTCATAGGTCGGGGCCAGGGCCGAGGCTGTATTGGCCAGTGAAAACACCACCATCAGCCCGATCAGCAGGGTCCGCCGCGACAGTTTTGCGGCCAGCACGGCAATCACCGGCGCACCGATCACCACGCCCAGCGCATAGGCGCTGATCACATGGCCGGCCGTCGGCGCGTCAATGCCCAGGTCGGGGGCAAAAAAGGGCAGAAGGCTCATCACCGCAAATTCGGTGGTACCGATCGCGAAGCCACCCATGGCAAGTGCGAACAGCACCAGACCGGGACGGACAGGGGGGGCGGACATGGGGCTCACTTCCGGGCTTCGGGCCGGCGCATCGCGCCGCACAATCGGCCCCCATGTGATCACCCAGGGATAGGGGTGACAAGTTTGCCCCGCGTTATCGCAGCGCAGCATAAACTGCATGGCTGGCGCAATGGTTCCCCACCTGAACCGCCCGCCTGCTGCCACAGAAGGTGCGGGTGTCCATGACGGCGTTGCGCGCCGTCCTGCGGGAGCAGGGGTTGAAGGTGGTGGAGTGTGGAGCCTTGTCCGACACCCGTCCGTTCCGGTCCGGTCGTGGCAAGGGGCAGCCTTGCTTATGTGCGCCTTGCCGGGAAGGGCGGGGTTGGTTAGGTTGCGGCGCATTCTCCGCCCCTGACCCGCAGGATAATGCGCCATGGCCGCCGCCGCTTCCACCGCTCCCGCCGCCCATCCCGACCGTGTCCTGATCCTGGATTTCGGATCGCAGGTGACGCAGCTGATCGCGCGCCGCGTGCGCGAGGCCGGCATCTATTGCGAAATCATCCCGTTCAGCGCTGACGAGGCGCGCATTCGCGCCTTCGCGCCCAAGGCCATCATCCTGTCCGGCGGCCCCGCCAGCGTGACGGAAGCCGGCTCCCCCCGCGCCAATGATGTGGTCTGGACCCTGGGCGTGCCGGTGTTCGGCATCTGCTATGGCCAGCAGACCATGTGCGAACAGCTGGGCGGCAAGGTGGAACCCGGTGACACCCGTGAATTCGGTCGCGCCTTTGTCGACGTCAAGGATGATTGCGCCCTGTTCGAGGGCGTCTGGTCCATCGGCGCGCGGGAGCAGGTCTGGATGAGCCATGGCGACCGCGTCACGAAGCTGCCGGAAGGCTTCCGTATCGTCGCCACGTCGGAAGGCGCGCCTTATGCCATCATCGCCGACGATGCCCGCCGTTTCTATGCGGTGCAGTTCCACCCCGAAGTGGTTCACACCCCCCATGGCGACGCCCTGATCCGCAATTTCCTGTTCAAGGTGGCGGGCCTGAAAGGCGATTGGACCATGGCAGCCTTCCGGGCCGAGGCCGTGGCCCGCATCCGCGACCAGGTGGGCAGCGCCAAGGTGATCTGCGGCCTGTCGGGTGGTGTCGACAGCTCCGTTGCCGCCGTCCTGATCCATGAGGCGATCGGCGCCCAGCTGACCTGCATCTTTGTTGATACCGGCCTGATGCGGACGGGTGAGGCCGAACAGGTGGTGACCCTGTTCCGCGACCATTACAACATCCCGCTGGTGCATGTGGATGCGTCCGACCTGTTCTTGGGACAGCTGGAGGGCGTGTCCGACCCGGAACAGAAGCGCAAGATCATCGGCCGCCTGTTCATCGAGGTGTTCGACGGCGAGGCCGCGAAGATCGGCGGGGCAGAATTCCTGGCCCAGGGCACGCTTTATCCCGACGTGATCGAGAGCGTGTCCTTCACCGGCGGGCCCAGTGTCACCATCAAGTCGCACCATAATGTCGGCGGTCTGCCCGAGCGCATGAAATTGAAACTGGTCGAACCGCTGCGTGAGCTGTTCAAGGATGAGGTCCGCGCGCTGGGTCGTGAACTGGGTCTGCCGCACAGCTTTGTCGGCCGCCACCCGTTCCCGGGGCCGGGCCTGGCCATCCGCGTGCCGGGTGAGATCACCCGCGCCAAGCTGGACATCCTGCGCCAGGCCGACGCCGTCTATCTGGATGCGATCCGCAAGGCCGGCCTTTATGACGAGATCTGGCAGGCCTTCGCCGTCCTGCTGCCGGTGCGCACGGTCGGCGTGATGGGCGATGGTCGCACCTATGATTATGCCTGCGCCCTGCGTGCGGTGACCTCGGTCGATGGCATGACCGCCGACTATTACCCCTTCGAACACAGCTTCCTGGGCCATGTCGCCACCCGCATCATCAACGAGGTGCGCGGCATTAACCGCGTGACCTACGACATCACGTCCAAGCCGCCGGGCACGATTGAGTGGGAGTGAGGGAAATCGTGGCCTCTCACCGACGCTCTTCATTGGGCGTCGGGTAGAGGCACGGTTGATCCCAGACATCATTGCCGTTCGTGACAGGGAAGGTCGGCAGCGTAAATCCGCCAGCCGGCGACCGCTCCGTCCCGTTGACGGGGGGACGCACCGTTCATGATCGAGCCAAAGCTGGCACCGGTCATCTGATTGAGGATGGCATCAAGCCCATCAACGACCTGATCAGGTCCATAGTGGCGCATGCCCTCGAACGCATTCGATGCGTGATTGACCAGGGAGATGGCTTTCGTCCGCAGGGGGCGCCGGTCATCCATTTGGGCAATGATGGCAGGTACCGCCGCATGCCCCAGCGCTTCCAGCTGTTCAAAGACTCGCTGTTGTTCCGGGCCGCTGACCTGCCCCAGACGGGCAATCAGGGCCCGCACCTCGTCAAAGTGCGCAAGCGAGCTGTCCGGGTGCCACGAACGGATGATCTGCGTCTGCCTTGACGTTTCGGCCCGTGCCGCACCCATGGCCTGATCCGTCGCCGCCTGCAGCGCCGCAGGCTGATTGCCAGCGAAATAGAGACCGGCCTGCCCCTGATCCATACGGGTCAGGAACAGGATCGCCGGTGTATCAACAAGCCCGAGAACGGCATCGTTCGACGGCCTGTAGGAAGCATCCTTGGGATAGAAGCGCACCGTCGCGGTTTCGGCATCATCCCCCTTGATGACACCATCGACCTGTATGGGAATATCCAGATAATTCGGCGATGGTTTGCGCGCCTCCTCGACCAGTCGCTGCGTTGCAACCTTCATCCGACCAACCAGGATCAGGTCTGACGCCGCGACAAGCCGGGCAAGCTTCGGATCATCCGGACATAACGCCGCGGCGGCATGAGCGGCTTCAGGCATCGACACGATTATACCGACGACAAGCCAGACGATCAAAGGGATGAACCCGGTGGGATTTCTCATGATGCTGCATCATGCCACGCCCACCCGGGCTTCGCTACCAGTCCGACACTCAGCCGCCGCTGGGGTCCAGGAACCCCCGGATCAGCTTCACCGTCGCCTCGGGCTGTTCCACCATCACCCAATGGCCGGCGTTGGGCACCACGCCCTCGGTGACATTTTCCGCCGCATATCGCATGACCGCCGCCATGGCCGGACCAAAGGATTTTTCGCCACCCACGGCCAGGACCGGCATGGTCAGCTTGCCTTCCGCCAGAAACGCCTTGTCATCGATGGCATCCTGATCGAACGCCGCGAACTGCGCGAAGCCGGCATGCATGGCGCCGGGCTGGGCGTAAAGCTTGGCGTAATGGACGCGCGCCTCCTCGCTGAATTTGGCCGGCGTGGCGGAGAATTCATTCCAGAACCGGTCCAGATAGATGCGCTCCCGCCCCGCGACCAGCCGTTCCATATCAGGTCCACCGAAGCGGAAATGCCAGAGCAGCGGGTTCTTCACTATCTCTTCCCACGGCCCGATACCCGGCAGCGGCGCGTCCTCCAGCACAAAACGTGACACCCGGTCGCGATTTTGCGCGGCAAACGCATAGTTGCGCGTCACTTCCTGCATGGCGATGCGCGAGGCTGCAATCGCCGGGCTGGGCATCGCCCTGCTGCCAACCTTTCACACCCATAAGGCACTCAAGGCGGGCACCCTTGAAATCGTCGATATCGGCGCCGCCGCGGATCTGACCCAGATTGTCATCGCTTATCCGAACGACCAGCGGCTCTCGGCCAAGCTGACATGCCTGATCGGGCATCTGCGGCTGGCATTTGGCGATCCGCCCTACTGGGATGAAGGGCTGCCGATCCCCGCTGCTCAAACGGCCCCCTGACCGCTAACCGCATGCCGACCTGACATGCGGTGAGTAACCGGTCCTGCATCAACCACCATTTGGGCCCGTCGCGGGACAGACCCCGCGTGCCAGCATCGTGTCCGCAGAACGGAATCTTCTTCGGCGGAACCCCCTTGACTTTTCCTTTCACCTGTAAGAAATATCTTACACATGAAAGATGATCTTCAAATAGCCGGATCGGCGTGCGACGGGGGGCGGCTTTTGCTGGCCCTGGGTGCCCTGGCCAATCCCCACCGGTTGCGCATCGTGGCGCAGCTGGCGGCGGGCGGGCGGCATTATGTCAGTCAGCTGGCGCGTGAAATGGGGATCAGCCGGCCCTTGCTGCACCTGCATGTGCAGAAGCTGCAGGAGGCCGGCCTGGTCACGTCGCAGATGGAATTGTCGGACGATGGCAAGGCCTTGAACTTTCTGGAACTGGCGCCTTTCCGCCTGGACCTTACGGCGGAGACGATCCGCCGGGCCACGGACAGTCTGCCGGCACCGGGTACAACCACAGGGGAATGAGAGAATAGCAATGGCGGACGAGACCTTTCTTTTTACGATCTTTCTGTTGGCAGCGCTGATTGCGTCGGTCTTTGCGATGCGCATGATCAGCACCATCGTGCAGGCTAAGGCCAAGACGACGGAGCAGCAGAATTACCGTGATCTGGCCGAACGCGCCGTGGCGGCGCTGGAACAGCAGACCGGCACCATCAATGCCCTGCGCAGCGAACTGAGCGCCACCCGCGCCACGCTGAGCAATGTCGAAAAAATCCTGAAACAGGTGGAATGATCATGACCGACATCGCGCCCTGGCGCCTTTACCCGCTGCGTGCCGCCTACCTTCTGATGGCCGTGGGGGCCGGTTATCTGAACTGGTCACAGATCATCGACCCGGCCCAGAGCTGGGATATGATGGAAGGTGTGGTGGTCACCATGCTGGCCGCGATGTCGGCCCTGGCCCTGCTGGGCCTGCGCCATCCGCTGCGCATGCTGCCGCTGATGTTCTGGGAAATTCTCTGGAAACTGATCTGGCTGGCCCGCGTGGCCTTTCCGGCCTGGCAGGAGGATCGGATCACCGACGCCCTGGCCGGAAACATTTTCGCCTGTGGCCTTGTCGTCATCCTGATCGCTGTCACTCCGTGGGATCATGTCTGGCGGCGCTATGTCACCGGACCGGGTGAGGCCTGGCGCTGATGCCCTACCCTTTTGTGGTCAGCACCGTATAGGCGACAGGCTTGCTGGTGATGATGTCCGGATATTGCCGCATCAGCGCCTTGTCATTGCTGATATTCACCCGCCCCTTGTCATCAGGCGTCAGTTCGCGGGTCCCCTTGGCACCCTTCAAGGTTACCGTACAATCCATGCCGCAGAAGACACGCATGGTCTTGGCCGAGGGTGCCAGGAAGGAGACCATGCCCGCTTCCTTTTCGATCAGGCGGTTGAACTGATCAAAGGCGGCCTGCACCTCCTCATAGCGCAGGGACTGGGTGCCGCCCGCCACCTTCATGCCGATCTGCGCCTTCATGACATAGGTTTCGCGGGCCTGGTTGAGGGTGACCGTGGCCCCCTGCTCCACCCAGTCGGGACGGTACTCCAGCGCGACGGCATTATACTCATCCACCGCCACCGCCTGCGACTGTCCGTCCACCGTCACCGACATGGTCACCGGCGCGTCCAGCGGCTGCGTCTCCTTGGCGGGCTGCACCGACAGGCGCAGGGTCAGCCGGTCATTGTCCTGACCATAGAACCGGGCCATCTGGTCGAAGAATTCCTTGTAGGGCACCGTATGGGTACCGGGTGCCGCCAGCGCCGGCGCGGTTGCCAGGAACAGGGGCAGCAGAAGGGACCAGGCCTTGCGCATCGGTGATTGCTTCCTCAGCCAATCGGGTTGAAAGACTGTACAGTAACTCTCCCATTCTCCGCCACAAGGAAGCTGCCCTCCGCCACCTCGTTCCAGTGGCTGGCATCCTCATCCAGCGGTTCGGACAGGACCATCACCGAATCATCGCCCTCTTCCAGGCAGACACGCCCGTCGCGGCAGCCATCGACATGGCCCTTTGTCCAGAACAGGCTGGGCGAGCGGCCATCGCAGGACCAGCGCACGGCATAAAGCCGCTTGCCGTCGCTGCAGGCCGCCGTCATGCGGAACGGTTCCGTCACCCCCTCGCGCCGCATCTTGCCCACCACCTGCGCCACGGTCAGGGCAAAGGCGCTGGCCGGATCCTCCATCAACCCATTGCCCAGGGCCAGATAGAAGAAGGCCTCGCTGTCGGTCGATCCCTCGCGGTGGCGGTACAGGTCCTTGCGGATCATGCCCTCCACATCCTGGCGCACGGCGGGCCAGCCGCCGATCTGGCCATTATGCATGAACAGCCAGTCGCCATAGCGGAA
>JAIXTS010000199.1 GCA_027483805.1 Azospirillum sp.
ACCAAGCCCAACCGGGGCCGCGACCCGGTGGATCGACATGTGCTGGGCTATCTCACCACGCACCACAAAAAGCTGAACGACCGGCTGCTGGTGCCGCTGTCCAACCCGCATGACCCGGCGCGGCGGATGATCGCCATGATCACGGTGCTGGCCGATGTGCAGAACCGGTTCGGCCCGGCGCGTCTGCCCAATCTGTGTACCTGGCTGGTGGCCCTGATGGACCCCGTCTTCAAGCGGTTCAAGAACCGGGAGACGCGGGACCGGATGAAGGCCGAGGTGGCACAGGTCGCCCGTGACGGGGTGCTGGATGCCATTGTGCGCATCGTCGACGATGTCGATGCCATCCGCGCCGACGACAAGGGGTTCCTGGCCGCCATGCGCCAGTATGAAAGCCTGACCCGCCAGATCGAAAAGCTGCGTACCGCAGCGTCGGACAAAAACGGCATGGCGGAAGGCACCGGGCGGCAGGTGGCCGCCATCGTCACCTCCATCCTGGCCGGCCTGACCATGGTCGGCACGGTTGTCTATATGCTGAGGCTGTCATGAACCGGACGCTGAACCGACGGCCGAAACGGCGCGGCGGGGGCAGCGCCCTGCTGCTGCTGGTGCTGCTGGCACCGGCCGGGCTGATGATGATGCCCACCAGCGTGCTGATCCTGGCCGGCCTTGCCCCCACCTTTGTTGCCTATCTGATCGACCGCGACCCGGAAAAATCGGCGGCCCTGACGGTGGGTGCGATGAACCTGTGCGGTGTGGCCCCCTATATTGTGCGCCTCTGGCAGCGGGGGCATGAAATGTCGGTGACATTACGCATGCTGGCCGATCCCGGCACCTGGCTGGTCATGTTCGGCGCTGCCGCCATGGGCTGGCTGCTGTATTTCTTCATTCCGCAGATCGTGGCCGCAGTGATGAGCCTGCGCAGCCAGTCCAAAATCAAGGAGTTGGAGGAACGGCGCGGCATGCTGATCGCCGATTGGGGGACGGATGTGATGGGCCGTCCGGATAATGACATGCCGGAACCCGCCGGCCTGTTTGATGATGAGCCGGCATAGACTTCCGCCGCAAGTTTGGGTGCGACCGCATCCACCTTCCTGATATAGGCTGCGGCAGCTTCCTTTCGTCACGGTCGGCGATGTCCCTGCGCCTGCGAACCCTGTTACTGACCTTGTCCATCGTGCTGATGGCCCTGCTGTTCGGCAATGCACCGGCCCTGGCCCAGGCGGCGGGCGACGGGCTGCTGAGCCCGGTGCGGCTGCAATTGAAATGGACCCATCAGTTCCAGGGTGCGGGGTTTTATCTGGCCTTGGAGCGCGGCTATTACCGCGACGCCGGTCTGGACGTGACCATCATCGAAGGTGGGCCGACAATCGATGCTGCTGCGCGTATAGCCGACGGCGAGGCTGAGTTCGGTGTCGGTTCCGCGGGCCTGCTGGTGGAACGGGTGAAGGGGCGGCCGGTCGTGGCCATGGCGGTGCTGATGCAGCATTCGCCCTTCGTGCTGCTGACCCGCAGCGACACCGGGCCGCCCCATGTCCATGCCCTTCCCGGCCACCGGCTGATGCTGGAAACCCATGCAGAAGAGCTGTTGGCCTATCTGGCGGTGGAACGGGTGCCGGTTGGCGTGCTGACCGTGCTGCCGCACAGCGGTTCGGTCGATGCCCTGATCAAGGGGGAGGTCGATGCCATCACCGCCTACACGACCAGCGAGCCCTATGACCTGCGCGCCGCCGGCATCGCCTATCAGGTCTTTTCGCCCCGCGCGGCGGGCATTGATTTTTATGGCGATACGATCTTCACCTCCGAACGGATGGTGCGCGAGGCACCGTCAGTGGTGGAAGCCTTCCGCAAAGCCAGCCTGCGCGGCTGGCGCGAGGCGCTGGCCGATCCCGCCGCCGCCATCAATCTGATCCAACGCCATTACGCCCCCACCCTGGAGCGTTCACGCCTGGCCTTCGAGGCGGAGGAGATGGCCCGGCTGATGATCCCCGACATGGTGGAAGTCGGCTATATGCATGAGGGCCGCTGGCGGCACATTGCGGAGGGGTTTGCCGCGGCCGGCCTGATGCCGCGTGACGTTGACCTGTCGGGCTTCCTCTATGCCCCCGATCAGAAACCGGATCTGACCTGGCTCTATACCGCCTTGGCCGTGCTGGCCGGCCTGACCCTGTCCATCGGTCTGGTGACGGCACGGTTCCGGGCGCTGAACCGGCGCCTGCGGCAAGAGGTGGCGGAACGCACGCGGCTGGAGGTGCATTTCCGCGTCCTGGCCAGCCAGGATGGCCTGACCGGTCTGTCCAACCGCCGCGCCTTCATCGAGCGTGCCCAGGCGGAACTGTCGCGTGCCCGGATGACGGGCACGCCGCTCTGCCTGATGATGCTGGATATCGACCATTTCAAATCGATCAACGACCAGTTCGGCCATGCCGCAGGCGATGCCAGTCTGGTGGCCTTCTGCACCGCCTGCCGACAGGTGCTGCGCGACCTGGATGTGATGGCCCGGATCGGCGGGGAGGAATTTGCCGTGCTGCTGGCGGATACGGAGATCGCGGGCGCGCTGGCGGTTGCCGAACGGCTGCGCGCGGCCGTGGAAATGCGGGGCACCGATCAGGTGGAACCCCGCTTCCTGACGGTCAGCATCGGTGTCGCCATGCTGGTCGATGGCGAGGACCTGGACCAGTTGCTGAACCGCGCCGACCGGGCGCTCTACACCGCCAAGATGGAAGGCCGCAATCGGGTAGTGATGGCCTGATATCGACGGTCAAAATTCCGGGACCGTCGGTACGGCGGCGACCGCCGCCTCGCGCCACGTGGCGCGTCGCCAAGCCCATGGATAGGGGCGCCGGCGATTGCGGGGCAGGAAAGATTGACCGACGGTCATCATGGATGACCGTCGGTCTCAGACAGGTCAGAACCCCTGCCGCACCATGGCCGGCATCACTGCCACCATGTCCTGATCGGCGCGCAGATAGGGGGCAAGCGTGGCCAGGGCCGGGCGATAGGGCGCCAGGGTACGGTCGGCCACATGCGCGGCCACCGCATCGCCGACCGACACACGGGCATCTCCCGACAGCATGTCCAGCAGGAACTCAAACTGCGAGCGCTTTTGCGGCAGGGTGATGGCCCGCAGCGGCGCATCATCTGCCAGCTTCAGCACCTTGCGCACTTCGGCCAGAGCCGTGGCGTAGCCGCCCAGCGCATCCACCAGACCCAGTTCCTTGGCCTGCCGACCCGTATAGACCCGGCCCTTGGCGATCTGCTGCACCCTGTCCAGCGGCAGGTTACGCCCTGCAGCCACACCCTGGGTAAAGGAGGCATAGGTACTGTCCAGGAAGGCATTCAGCCGTTCTTCCTGGCCGGGGGTGAAGGGTGTGTTGGACGACCACATGCCGGCATTGGCACCCCGGCTGATCGGCTCGATATTGACGCCGGCCCAGTCGGTCAGGCCGCGCAGCACGATCTTGCCGGCGACGACGCCGATGGAACCGGTGATGGTGCCCGGTGCCGCCACGATCCGGTCGGCCCCCATGGACACCCAGTAACCGCCGGATGCGGCCACCGACCCCATGGAAACGACCACGGGCTTGCCCGCCTCCTTGGCCTTCAGCACCTTGCGGCGGATCACCTCCGAGGCGACGGCACTGCCGCCGGGGCTGTTCACACGGAACAGGATGGCCTTGACCTGGTCATTCTTGATGGCCTCGTCAAAGGCGGCGGCGATGGTGGCCGCACCAAAGGTCTCCTCCCCCGACAGCGGGTCCGCCTGGTTGTCGCCACGCATGATGGCGCCGTCACCGACGATCATCGCCACCAGCGGCGCCTCGTTGATCGACAGGTCGATGGCCGGCGGTGCAAGATTGTAATCATGCAGGCTGACCAGCTCGGGCTTGACCGTGCCGCCACCGGCGGCCTTGGCCTTCTCCAGCGCCCAGTCCACCGCCTCGTCCCAATAGGCCAGCTTGTCGACCAGCTTGGCCTCAACCGCGTCCTTGTCCAGCAGCGGGGCCTTGTCCACGGCGGCGCGCACAGCCGCGTCGTTCAGGCCGCGGGCCAGGGCCACATCGCTGACCCACTGGTTGAACAGGTCACCGACCAGACCGTCGATGGCCTCACGGTTGGCGGCCGTCGGGCCGGTTTCCGTATATTGCTCGGCGAAGGATTTGTACTCCTCGCGCTTGCGGAACTGCGGCTCGACCTTCAGCTTGTCCAGCGTGCCGCGCAGGAAAGCCAATTCCGCCTGCATGCCGGTGATGGCCAGATCGCCCATGGGCTGCATCCAGACCTGCTCGAACGCCGTGGCCAGATAGTAGGGCTGCATGCCGTTGCCCATCTCGCCGAAGCTCTCGGCATGGATGATGGCAAAGCGGCCTTCCTTGCGCAGCTTGGCGATGCTGTCGCGCAGTTCCTGCGTGACGGCAAAGGAATGCACGCCATTGCCGGTGCGGGCGATGATACCCTTGACCCGTGGATCTTTGGCGGCCCGGTTCAGGGTCCGCACGACCTGTTCCACCGTCGCGTGGCGATTGCCCAGCAGACCGGCGATCGGATCGGTGGCAGGCGCTTCGGCCAGCGGCTGCTCCAGATCCAATTCCAGGACGATGTTGTCCGGCAGCGTCGGCTGTCGGTTGGCGAAATGGTAGGCGAGGCCGATGGCCCCGGCGACGAGAAGCACCGACAGGAAGCCGATGATCGCGAAAACGCGCAGAATGATCCGCATGACCCGTTCCATTGATACCGAACCGACCCAGCTTAGCCGGGAAGGCCCCCGTACGGCCAGCGGTGAAACAACCCCGTTACGATGATGTTCCCCAGCGCGCAGCCTGAACGCGAAGCCCGACCCTGATATGGCGCGCGGCCGCCCTCGTTCCAGGGGTAAAGCCGGCTCCGCACCCGATTCGATACCGGAAAGACCCGCCGCGTCGGCACCGGAAATTCCCGCGCCGCCGGGTTTATCGCCGCTTCGGGGGCTTTCCGCCCGGGCTCTCCCACGCCATATCATCATCACGGGTGACGGAAAACCTGGAGTTTCTTAACTGACACGCAAGTACTGCACCCGTATGCTTTGACCATGGGCCTGCTTTCGGTCCATGCTGTGTGAAAGGACCCGCTGCTGGATGGGCGGGGGCCAAAGGGGATCAGATCCCCCCAACGGGCAGGCGCCGAACGCCGCCCGGTTGCCCGGACGGGCAGGTGCTTCGGCATACATCCCTATGCCATCGGCCTGCCCCAATCGGCGAAAATGATGCTTTGCGTCGGTTCGGTTACGTTAGGATTGATCAGTCGTTTGGTACCAGCAGCTTGATTACCGATGGACCCAAGGATTGGGAGAGGCGGTGATGGGTGACGGGAAAGCCAGCGTGGACGGGACAGGACGGTCAGGTCGACCGGCGGGATCCGTGCGGCTGACCACCCTGCACACAGGCGCCATCCTGTTGGTGACGACAAGAATGACCCGCCGGCAGGCCGCAATGCCGCCGCGACGGGCACCGGGCCGGGAGGCCCGTCAACAGATCGACCGCCACCGTATTCCACTGTTCCCCGCCGGCATGGCGGTGCGGCGCAGGGCCGGCCCCTGCCCGCGCTATCGCCCGCCCACCGGCCGCCAGGAAGGAGAGTGCCGATGAGCAGTCTGGTCACAGACCTGTTTGCCAGTTACGCCAGTACCTATGAAAGCCGTCGCGACGTTGAGATGTCGCTGATGGAGTATCTGGAAGGGTGCCGCGATGATCCGCTGATGTATGCCAGCGCCGCCGAACGGCTGCTGGCCGCCATTGGGGAACCGGAGGTGATCGACACCGCCAAGGATGCGCGGCTTGCCCGCATCTTCATGAACCGCACCATCAAGGTCTATCCCGCCTTTGCCGAGTTCTTCGGCATGGAAGAGACCATTGAACGGATCGTCGGCTTCTTCCGCCACGCGGCGCAGGGGCTGGAAGAGCGCAAACAGGTGCTCTACCTGCTGGGTCCTGTCGGTGGCGGCAAATCCTCGCTGGCCGAAAGGCTGAAGGCGCTGATGGAGGACAAGCCCATCTATGCCCTGAAGGCCGGTGACCAGATCAGCCCGGTTTTCGAAAGCCCGCTGGGCCTGTTCGACCCTGCCACCATGGGCGCCACCATCGAGGAGAAATTCGGCATTCCCCGCCGGCGCCTGACGGGTCTGATGAGCCCCTGGGCCCTCAAGCGGCTGGACGAGTTTGACGGCGACATCCGCCGCTTCAAGGTGGTGAAGCTGCGCCCGTCCCGCCTGCGTCAGATCGGCATTTCGAAGACGGAACCGGGGGATGAGAACAACCAGGACATCTCGTCCCTGGTCGGCAAGGTCGATATCCGCAAGCTGGAGCTCTACAGCCAGAACGATCCCGACGCTTACAGCTATTCCGGCGGCCTGAACCGCGCCAACCAGGGCATGCTGGAATTTGTGGAGATGTTCAAGGCGCCGATCAAGATGCTGCACCCCCTGCTGACCGCCACGCAGGAGGGCAATTATATCGGCACCGAAAATATCGGCGCCCTGCCCTTCCAGGGCGTGATCATGGCACACAGCAACGAGGCGGAATGGCAGAGCTTCAAGAACAATAAGAATAACGAGGCCTTCATCGACCGTATCTGCGTCGTGAAGGTGCCCTATTGCCTGCGGGTGATGGAAGAACAGCGCATTTATGAAAAGCTGATCAAGACCTCCGAACTGTCCGGTGCGCCCTGTGCGCCGGCCACCCTGGAAATGCTGGCGCGGTTCACGGTGCTGTCCCGCCTGCGCGACCATGGCAATTCCAACCTGTTCAGCAAGATGCGGGTCTATGACGGGGAAAGCCTGAAGGAGACGGACCCCAAGGCCAAGACCATGCAGGAATATAAGGACGCGGCCGGCGTGGATGAGGGGATGAACGGCATCTCCACCCGCTTCGCCTTCAAGGTCCTGGCCAGCACCTTCAACTATGACAATACCGAGGTCGGGGCCGATCCCGTCCACCT
>JAIXTS010000388.1 GCA_027483805.1 Azospirillum sp.
TGGCTGCTGGGGCACAGCCCCCGCTATTTCCAGGATAATTTTGCCGGCAAGCTGGGGCAGAAGGTCAAGCAGGGGGCCAATGCCGTCCTGGGCGTGATCGAAATCCTGATGTGGGATGTGATCCGGGTCTTTGTGCTGCTGGCGGTGGCGCTGGCCCTGCTCTGGACAGCCTCGCCGGTCTTCTCAGCCGTTCTGGCGGGGTGGATGGTCATCTATGTCGCCGTTTCCGGCTGGCTGGCCCGGCATTGCTTCCACCTGTCGGAGAAGATGAGCGCGGCCGTGTCCAGTTCCTCGGGCCGGATCATTGACGCCATCACCAATGCCGATCTGATCCGGGGCTTTGCCCGCACCCTGTTCGAACGCTCCTTCCTGGGTCATTACATCAATGAGGAGCGGTTTCGCTCGCGCCGGCTGCGCTGGTTCCTGGTCGCCATGCGGCTGTTCCAGATGCTGTCCATCGTGGCGCTGCTGGGGGCGCTGGTCTGGGTCGCCATCGGCCGTACCCTGGCCGGCGGGATGAGTGTGGGTGAATTCACCCTGGTCTTCACCCTGGCCTTCCAGATCTCCAATACCGTCTGGCATCTGTCCGACCGCATGCTGACCTTCTTTGAGGAGCTGGGCACCCTGTCAGAGGCGCTCGACCTCGTCTCCGCCCCGCATGAGATCACGGACACGATCGGCGCGCCGCTGCTGCGGGTCCGGGCCGGCGGGATCGAGCTGCGGGAGGTGCATTTCAGCTTCGGCGACGGGACCAAGGTCTTCAACGGCCTGAACCTGCATGTGAAGCCCGGCGAGAAAGTGGGTTTGGTCGGCCGGTCGGGGGCCGGGAAAAGCACGCTGGTCAAGCTGATCCGGCGTCAGTACGACCCGCAATATGGGCGCGTGCTGATCGATGGTCAGGATATCGCCCATGTCACGCTGCAAAGCCTGAACGAGGCGGTGGCGGAGGTGCCGCAGCAGCCGGGTGTGTTCCACCGGACGGTGGGGGAGAATATCGCCTATGGCAAACCGGGCGCCACGCTGGACGAAATCCGCGCCGCCGCCCTGAAGGCCCATGCGGATGAGTTCATCATGAAGCGTCCGACCGGCTATGACACCATCGTGGGTGAGCAGGGGGTGAAGCTGTCAGGTGGGGAGCGGCAGCGTGTGGCCATTGCCCGCGCCCTGCTGAAGGACAGCCCCATCCTGATCCTGGATGAGGCGACCAGTGCGCTCGACAGCGAGTCGGAGCACCTGATCCAGGAAGCGCTCTGGACCCTGATGGAAGGCCGCACGGTGATCGCCATCGCCCACCGCCTGTCCACTATCACCGAAATGGACCGTATCCTCTATCTGGAGGGCGGCCAGGTGGTGGAGGAAGGCAGCCACCACGAATTGCTGGCCCTGGGCGGGCGCTACGCCCAGCTCTGGCATCGGCAGTCGGGCGGCTTCCTGGCGGCGGCGGAGTAATACCCTACCCCCGACGCTGAGGCGGGGTCACTCGGGAGGGGGCGGATCGACAGGGTCCGTCCCCTATTTTTATGAGCCTTGACATTCCGCAATATTTTGCGCAAATATTTTCCTATCATGCGAAATACGGCCGATCCCCCCGCTTTCACCCTCTCCTTTCTGGACCCGGAAACCCGCCCGGCCTTCCTAGCGCTGCTGGCCGACCGGTTGGCTCAGCAGATCACGGAAGACAGCGCCCGGCATTTGCCCAGGCTGGGCTTCCGTACACCGGCCATCTGCGTCTCGGCGTTGATGTACCTGCATCGCCACGGCCCCTCTTCTCTGACCGACCTGGCGCAGGCCTATGGGCAGCAGCACCAATTGGTCACCCTGCGCATCGCGACCCTGGAAGAACAGGGGCTGGCCATCCGTCAGCCTGACACGAAGGACAGCCGCCGCCGCCTGATCCTGCTGACCCAAGATGGTCAGGACGAGGCGGAGCGACTGTCCCTCCATCTGGCCCGCATGACCCGTGCCCTGGACGGGCTGGCCGCCCAGTTGGGGGCGGACCTGCCCGCCCTGCTGCAATCCGCTATCGACCATCTGCACCGCGACCCGCTGTCCCGCCGCATCGACGCGATGGCCACTGAATAAGGAAACCAACCCATGCGACGTGCAGCGCTTGCCTTGCTGGCCGGTGCCACCCTTTGGTCTGCCTCGGCCTTGGGGTCGACCGCTGACCCGTTGGTCAGTGCCGACGCCGTGCGCGCCGACCTGAAGCGTGTGCTGGCATCCATTCAGGAACTGCATCCAGACCCCGGCTTCACCATGGACCATCAGGCCGTTACCGACATGGCCGCCCGGATATCGGCCGACCTGTCCGCACCCATGACCCGACGCGAGGCCTGGCGGGCGCTGTCCCGGCTGAACCCGCTGCTGGGCGATGGCCATGTGCTGGTCGCGTTTCCCGATCGCATGGCCAGGCTGCGAGAGCATATCCAGGCCGGCGGCCGCCTGCTGCCCATTGATGTCCGGATTGATGATGCCGGTCGCCTGCTCCTGGCCAAGCAAGCTGCGGGGCGCCCGGCGGGCACCATCGTGAGTGCCATCGATGGCCGTCCTTCCAGTGCCCTGGTTGGCGCCATCCTGGCCCGTACCCATGGCGACGGACCGGCGCATGCCCGTGTGCTGGCCGGTGACCGTTTCGTCCTGTTCTACTGGCTGATCTTCAATGGCGGCCCGGATTACCACGTCACCTTCACCTCCGGCGACAGTATCACCCTGCCGGGTCGCGACCTTATCCCGCCCGCCCTCGACCCGGAGCCCGCCTTTGCCGACACCGTCTCCAACGCCATCCTGCCCGGTGATATTGGCTATCTGCGGGTAGACAGTTTTGACGGGGCCGGGTTGGATGCCTTCCGCACCTATACGGCCGATCTCTTCGCCCGGTTCCACACCGCAGGCGTCCACGACCTGATCATCGACCTGCGTTTCAATCCGGGGGGCGACGACAAGCTGTGGATAGAGGGGCTGGCCCCCTATTTCGCGACCAAACCCTACCGCCTTTATTCTCGGGCCGCCGTGAAACTGCACCAAGGCGTCGCCAGCCCCGGCGAGGTGATCGGATCGGTGAAGATGATTGAGGGCAAACGCTATTACCAACCCAGGCTGGATAATCCGGTCCGCATTCCCGGCCGCACCTGGATCCTGGCCGGCACGCGAAGCTACTCCTCATCCATCCTGATGCTGACCGCCATGCAGGACCAGGGCCTCGCCACCATTGCTGGACAGCCCACCGGCGGCCGCTCATGCAGTACCGGCCGTGTAAGGCGGGTGGTGCTGGAGGGCACGGGCCTGACCGCCTTCGTCCCCGATGTGCTGTTCACGCGGCCTGACGGCCATAGCTGTGCCCAGCCGGTCATGCCCGATCTGGATGTGGCAGAGAGCGAGGCAGACCCCATGGCCGCGGTTACGGCGTTGGCAGCGGCGATCCGGCAGAGTCGTTGATTGGTAAGAAGCCCAGAAACAACAAAAGCGCATCGACCAGGTCGGGCGCTTCTGAAAGGTTGGCTGGGGGACTAGGACGCGCAACCAAACACATTTCTCACTATTAAATCAACTACTTAACTTGCCCAGAAGCTCATTGTGTATCGCTTTTGTGTATCGTTCAAGTGGGTTCTTTGACTGCTTCCGATCCAATGACGACGTTGCCGCTCCAAGGCCAGTATTGCGTCAGAGGCTGGAACATTAAGGGCCGCTGCGCCTGATATCTGCGGCCCCTCTTCGATACCGCCCCGCCATCCCATGTCAGCCCCCGGGGGGGCGCGATAACTTTTGGACGCGGCACGGATTTGCAAATAGTAAATAGAGCGCATACTATTGAGAAAGTGCAATATTGATACTGGAAAAGCAAATGTCATCCTTCCTGTTTAGCAGCACACTTAAGTCACTTGGCGTTCAGATAAGCAACAAACACACTCGCGGACCCGTTGTTTATGGAGTGACGATTGTTCCCGTCCGCGCCTCTGAACTCTGCAATGTCATCAACATGACCAGCGGTCGGGCCATTGATGCGAGAGAGGCGGTAGCAATACTGGAACAGTCCGTCATCGGTGCTGCGGAGTCTGTCGAGGCGCACATGGTGATTCTCTCGGCGGAACTGAAACGCCTTAGGTCCACCATTGCAAAGGACGGGACAGAGGCAGCCATCCGCGCGGACACACGGACCCTTGCCGGTATCGCCGATGATGTCAGCCATGCCCTCCAACCTCGGCATGAAACCCAGGATGAAAAGGATGCCGATGTCCTGGCCGAACTGATGGATGATGGCGAGACAGCCTATCTGGGAGACCTGACACCGATCCGCAACGCGCTGTCCCGGTTGAACGACGCACGGCAGAAGGTCGCGTCCAAGGTCGCTGATCTGCATGGACTGGCTGGTCAGTTGGCCGGCCTGCATATCCAGGCTACCGACCCAGCGACGACAGCGGCCATCCGCGCCCATGGTCAGGAGATTTCGCTTCGCAATCTCATACCGGGTGTCAGCGCCCATGTTCGGCGGCTTCACGCCCAGGCTCAGGCAACTGCCGACGAACTGGCAAAGGTCCTTGCGACATTGGAGGCGGTACAATGAAGCCTTCCCGTCGATGGGAGCGTGTTACCCCGGAAATGCGGCACGCTGTGTTGCTTGTCTGGGTGACCCTCCCCGCTGCGTCCGCCTCACATATTGCATCCGTGTTCAATCGCGGGCAGGCCACAATCTACAAGATGGTAACCGGGCTGCCCCGCCACAGCATGATCGAGATGTTGGATGAACTTGAGGGGCGCTGGCGGAAAGATTACCCAGCCGGCACCATGGAGGAATTCGGGCTGTCCGCCGTCGCCGGCGTATTGAACGCGCTTGAGAAGATGCGCCTTGCGCAGCCACAGCACCTCAGGTGGCCCACTTACCCGGAGGGTAAGGTTCCAGCCTTCAACGGTGACGACGACGGCATTCGCCTGCAATTGGTCGCATGGCTTCAATCCATGGAGCGGTTCACCGACAAGGCGAACAGGCTGATTTCAGCTGCGGCCCGTGACCTCGAACCGGTTGCACGCAACGGAGCAGCAGCATGACCAGCCGATACGACAAACTATGGACCAAGATCCAAGCGGATGTTGCGGACACCAGTGAGATTGGGGAGTTCTTGGAACTTCATAACCGTCAACAGGATCGGCGCGAAATCCTCGATGAGGTGCTGGCCCGACAAAATCAGGCCACCCTGCGTGGCGTGTCGCGGATCGCGGCTGCCCTGAACGCCGGAGCCTGACATCATGACAGAGATGCCCGTCAAGATTGGCTGCGCCGGCCTTACCGTCGATCATCACCGGCGGTGGGCGACGGGCGTTTCGTCGCTTGCCGACATTGGCCGGGAACTGGGCGTCTCTCGCCAGACGGTCCATGAGGCTTTACGTTCCAGAGGTTGGACGAAGCAGAACCACCAAGAGGCAATTCCGGCCGCCAGAGAGGCTGCCCAAGCAATTGGAAGCTCTGAGCGCTACGACGACTGCACTTCGCTTCCGGTGAACATCCAGCCCCCGCAACACGACCCGGAAGATGATCCTACCTCTGAACAGGTCAGCATCCTGACAGATGTGCAGCGTGTCGAATGCTATAAGGCGGCGGGGATGGCAACCCTTCAGGCGGGCTTGGCGATCCTGGCCGAGGCTAAAGGTATTCTCGACCGCGACAAAGGACGCCACTCACCCATAGGCTTACTGCGCATTGCTGAGGCCTTTGAGCGCGCGGGCAGGCTCGTTCTACCCTTCCTACTTGACGATCCAAACAAGTCCGACAGGCTGACGGAGATGACGATACGAATCCTCAGCAAGGAAGAGGAAGATAAAATCCAAGCAGACCTTGCGAAAATTCATGGTGGAAATGTCTGCGATACAGAATCCGATGTACGACCCCCACCACCAAAAATCCGCGATGTACCTGATGAACTCGCGCTTAGACCAAGACTGCAAGGCCCATTACCGGATCGCAGCCGCTTTCCCGAGTGGCTGGCATATACTGCCCAACGGTTTGGCGTGCGCAGCCTCAGGGATATCGCCACGGCCTTGGGTGCCGATGTTGGGTATGGAATTCCGAAGGCAGAATTAATTGCCGCTATCCTCCACAGAACCGGTGGGGACCCTCAGCGATTGACGGATGTCAGCATGATAGTTGAATGACCTGTGTGCCTCCGGATTCCACCTCAACCCGCGCGGTAGTATGGCAGGATCAGTGAAGCCGGGGCCCGCCGCCGGAAGGTTCAAAGCAAGATGACGATAGCAAAGACTGGCGCTGAAACTGGATTGACCATCGAGTCGTCGCACTTTACATATAACGCAACGAACGTAGCTTTATATGTAAAGGAACTCCAGGCCATGTCGAAGTTCGTATCCTATGTTCGTGTCAGCACTGATCGTCAGGGTCGGTCAGGTCTTGGCCTGGATGCCCAACGTGACGCGGTGGCCCGGTTCATCGGGGCGGGTCAGGTGCTTCGGGAGTTCGAAGAAGTGGAGTCGGGCGCGAACAATGCCCGACCGGTTCTCGCGGCGGCGTTGGCCTATTGCCGGGCAGCGCGGGCAACGCTCGTGATTGCCAAGCTGGACCGGCTGGCCCGTGACGCCCATTTCCTGTTGGGGTTGGAGAAGGCGGGCGTCGATTTCATTGCCGCCGATATGCCCAACGCCAACAAGCTTACCGTCGGGATCATGGCGTTGGTGGCGGAGCAGGAGCGCGAGGCGATCAGTGCCCGTACCAAAGCCGCCCTTGCCGCCGCTAAGGCCCGAGGCACCAAGCTGGGCGGCCTGCGCAGCAACAGCGCGACAATCGGCAATAACGGGCCGCAGCGCAGTGCCGCCGCGCGCGCGGACAGCGCCAACCGGCGGGCCGCCGATATCCTGCCCGTCATCCAATCCATCCAGGCGGATGGAATCACCAGCGCGGCTGGTATCGCCAAAGCCCTGAATGAGCGGGGTATCCCGACGCCGCGGGGCGGACAATGGCAGGCGGTACAGGTTCAGCGCGCGCTCAAGCGTAGCGGACAAGCTCCAGCCACCGGTCCTTGAGCGTCAGGTGCGTCACGCCGCCGCCCGGCTGCCCACCTCATTGATTACCTGCACGATCTGCTGCACATCGGCGCTGGGGAACAATCCGCTGATCCCTTGATCATCGAAATCGGTGAACGGGCTTTCATACAGGCGTCGCGGGTCCATCGCCCCGCGTTCGGTCAGATGCTCGATGATCAGGTTCACAAATTCGATCTGGTTGGCGTTCAGGTTGCGACCGGACAGGAACCCGGCAAACGCCGCCTTGGCCGCGTCGCGTTCCAGTCCCACCAGGGAACGAACAAACAGGCCCAGTCCGCCCTGGGCGCGGGCTTCCTCCAGGTCGCTGCCGCTGGCCCCTACATCCTCGACCAGGATGCGCTCCAGCTCGCCCAAATCCTGCGGGGTAAGCTGTTGGTCGCGGCGCAGTTTCTGGATGGTGATATGGTCCAGATGTGCCTTCAGGAAGGCCTGCGCCTTCATCTGGAACCGCGCCTTGTCGGTGCCGTTGCCCATAATCGGCAAGTCGATCACTTCCGCCTCGCCGATCTGGTCGGTGAAGTCGGTATAGACCAGAACCCGATCCTCCCCCTCGATCAGCTTGATCAGGTCGCGCAAGCGTCGGCGCATATGTTCCAGGGACCAGGCATCGACATCCTGCCAATAGTCGTCGGTCTGCACCTCCAGGATCAGCGCCATCACGGCGGCGACCATCGGCACATTGCCCAGCGTCTCCAGCTTGGCGGCAATGGCCATCACCTTTTCCTTGCAGCGCACAAAGCTTGCATCCCCGCTCAACAGGGCGAGCTGGCCGTTCAGCGCGATCATGTCAAACTGCTTGGCCAGGATATCATCATCCACCAGGGCGGTGGGCAGGCCCGCGATCTCCTTGATCAGCGTCTCGCGGTCTTCGGTGGAAAAGTGGGTCCAGGCCTCCGGCTGTTGGAATTTCTCCACGGCGCGGCGTTTGGCCCGCACCAGGAAATTGTCCAGGCTCATCCCCGCCACCTCGTCCCGCAGGCGGTCGCGCGTCTCGGTGTTCAGCCGCACCAACCGGTCGCTGCGCTCGCCCTCGGGCAGGTCCTGCAACAAGTGGGCGATGTCTACACGGGCACAAAACAGCCGCTCGCTCAGGGACCGGCCAACGGCCCCCTCCTTCACGTCGGGGTTCTGATTGAAGAATTCGAAATTCTGACAGAAATCGAAGATCACAAATTCGGTCTTGTGCTGACCGGGGCCGAACAGGTCGGGGCACAGCCGCGTGCCGCGCCCGATCATCTGCCAGAATTTGGTCTTCGACCGCACGATCTTGAAGAATACCAGATTGACCACCTCCGGCACGTCGATGCCGGTATCCAGCATATCGACAGAGATGGCGATGTGCGGCGCGCGGTCCAACACGGAGAAATCATCGATCAGCGACTGGGCATATTCGGTCTGATAATCGACGACACGGGCGAAATGGCCCTTCAGATGCGGATAATTGGCATCGAACCGTTCGCCGATGAATTTCGCATGGTCATGGTTCTTGGCAAAGATGATGGTCTTGCCCAGCCGGTCCCCGCTGGCCACCTTCACGCCATAAATCATCAGGTGCTCCAGCACCTTGTCGATGGTGTCGGTGTTGAACAGCCATTTATTGACGGCACCCGCATCCACGTCACCGGCGGGCAGCTTGCCGTCCCATTCCAGCGCGTCCCATTTGGTTTTCTCTTCATCCGACAGGTCGGCATAGCGGATGCCGTCGCGCACGAAGCGCAGCGGCACCGACAGCACGCGCGGCGGCACCAGGAAACGGTCGGCGACGGCCTGGTCCAGATCATAGCTGTCGGTCGGCACACCCCGTTCCAACTCGAACAGGGAATAGGTGTCGCGGTCGATCTCGTCGCGCGGCGTCGCGGTCAGGCCGACCAGCAGACTGTCGAAATAATCGAAGATCGCCCGGTATTTGCGATAGATGGAACGGTGGGCCTCGTCGATGACGATCAGGCCGAAATGGCCGGGGCCGAATCGGCGCTGCCCGCCCTCCATCTCATCAATCAGGCCCATCATGGTCGGATATGTCGAAAGACAAACCCGCGCCGCGTAATGATCATTTTTCTTCGGGTCGTGGCGTTCGATCAGGTTGGCGCTGGGCGCGGACGGCAGATGTTTCTTGAAATTATTATGCGCCTGTTTGACCAGGGCAACGCGGTCGGCCAGGAACAGCACGCGCTTGACCCAGTTGGCCCGCATCAATTGGTCGATCAGGGCGATGACCGTGCGCGTCTTGCCGCTGCCCGTGGCCATGACCAGTAGCACCCGGCGCTGATGGTCCTTCTCGAACACTTCCCCCACCCGCCTTATGGCGCGGGTCTGGTAATAGCGTTCAACAATGTCGGCATCGATGCTGGTGGTGGACAGCAACCGCCGCGCATTCTTGCGCTGCCGCCATAAGTCCAGCTCGTCCTTTTTCAGGAATCCATGCACGGCGCGCGGGGGATAGCGTTCATCATCCCACAGCCAATGTTCATAGCCGTTGGTGGTGAAGATCAGCGGCCGCGCGCCATACTGGCGTTGCAGGCAATCGGCATAGAGCTTGGCCTGTTGCTGCCCCTCGCGCGCATCGCGTCGGGTGCGCTTGGCCTCAATCACCGCCAACGGTTTACCGTCATCGCCCCACAGCACATAATCAGCAAAGCCCTCACCCGTCGCATTGGGCATGCCGGTGACGGGAAATTCACGGTCGCGCGGTTGGTCCAGCGTCCACCCCGCCTCCCGCAACAGCAGATCGATGAAGGCGTCGCGGGTCTCAGCTTCATTGTAGTCATGCGTGTCAGGGACGGCCATATTGGCCTGCCGCACCGCCGCGATTTCCGCCTGCAGGCGGGCAATCTCCGCATCCTTGTCCCTGGCATCTTCCTCGCTCTGGATGCGCGCCGCATCGGCCGCCTCCCGCGCTTTCGCCGCGTCTTCATATTGCTTGACCAGGGCCTGCATCGACGCCAGCGATGCCGCCTCCACCCGCACCGTTTTCGGCAGGGCCGCCGGGTCGAAGCTCAACCCCGCATCCGGCTTGGCCCCGCGCGCATAGGTGCGCACCAGCCAATAGCCGATATGAAACAGTTCACGCACGACGACGAGGGCATGGTCCGGCGGGATAGCGCGCACCTCATGGGCGGCGGCATTGCCGTAATCCTTGATCAGCTTGGCCTTGGCCACCAGCGCCGAACCGACCAAGTTGCGGAACGTGCCCTCATGGATCAGCGCCGACAGGGTGCTGTCATAGGGCGACCGCAGGCTGCGCTCATGGGCATAGAGCCACTTGACCGCCGTCTCCAACGCCAGCCGCGCATGCACACAGGCCGTGCGCGCATCATTGGTGGCACTCAACTCCGCCTTCCGCGCCAGCGCGAAAATCTCAGGAAATTCGGGCTTCAGGAAGGCGAATTGAGTCATGGGTTACAACTCTCCTCTAAAAGCGCGGTGCTGGAGGGAGGTGAAGAGGTTAGCGCCGAAAGAAGCCTCCAACTCCATCACATCGCGCAAACGTAGAATTCGTGAGATTCGTCTTTCAAATTCCTTTTGCGCCATTAGAATGGGGATTGGTACACGGAACTTCTTAAGCGCTGAAAGAGTGACCGTTTTCTGCGCGATGCCAGTCGCGAGCTTGTCTGCCTGAGTTTTGACTTTCGGCGTCTCTAGGCACCAAGACAAGTAATGCGGGAGCACGACCGCTAAGTTTGGCTTCAGATGTGCAATGTGACGCTGAAAGGTAAAGGTCGCGCTTCCATCTACGACCGCTGTGTATCCATAAGAGCCGACGCAGGTGTATAATACGTCATTCGGCTCAATCTTAGTGTGCTTTGTAAGTTTCTCGAACTCCTCGTAGGACACAAATTTCTTCGTGTTCATATTGATTCGCTGATTTCTGATATTGCTCACGAACAAGAACGGAATCCCGCTATCGGCCCAGTTGGGTGCCTGGTGTGTACCGTCCGATATCTTCTTACAAACTCTCGACAGCTCGGTAACATTGCAGTTCCAGCCGCTCTCTGCGTTTGAATCACCAAACATCTCGATGAAGATGGCTTGGCCGAGTTGGTTGAGGCGGTCGAGGGCGCGTTGGCGTTTGCGGCGCAGATCATCGGCCTGATCCAGAATCGCCGCAATCCGCTTCTGCTCCTCCAGCGGAGGGAGTGGAATGGAAAGGCGCGCTACGTCCTTTGGATAAAGGTGGATGCCTTTCACAAGTTCTCTTACTTCCCGCCGCGCGGCAGAACTCGTCAGCCAATGACATGCAAATCGAGCATCCAGTGCCGAACTATGCGGCCGGACGATCAACCATTCGCCGGTTGCAATCGCGCCTTCCACCTCTGAATCGGCAAAGAAGGTCTTGCTGCCCACGTAATCGGCATTGTGAGCGGCGTTAAGTATCAACGTATCGCCGGCCTTGATGGCCTTGTTTATAAACCGTGCAACGAAATCCAGATCGACAAAAGATTCGTAGTTTCGGCGGAAACGCCCAGAATCATCAACATCGCGAATCTTCAGGACTGGATGGCCCGTGTCCCGCTGTTCAGCTTTCGAAGGTGTCTTACCGTTGAAGACATCAGCGTGATCGCCAAGGATTGCCATTTTCATCCGAGCATCGACTCCAGCTTGGTCAGGCCTTCGCTGATCTCCTCTTCCAGCTTGCGCAGATCGGCGATGATGGTGGCGGGGCTTTCGTGTTCCACCTCCTCATGCTCCACCTGCTTGTAGCGGTTCAGCGACAGATCATAAGTGCCGGTGGCGGCGATGTCGGCCTTGGGGACGCAGAAGCTCTGTGCCGTGCGCGGGTTATCCCGTTCCGTGCCGTTACGCTGGGCCCAGCGGGCCAGCGCGTCAGGCAGGTTGTTCTTCTCATGCTCGCCTTCCGCCAGCACCACGCTGGGGACCGGCCCCTGTTTTTCCGGGGGCAACAGGTCGGCGCGCTTGTCATCCAGGCTCAACCCATCGGCCTGTAGATCATAGAACCAGACATGGTCGGTGCCGCCCACCCCGGTCTTGGTGAAGAACAGGATGGCGGTGGAGACACCGGCATAGGGGCGGAACACGCCCGACGGCAGTTTCAGCACCCCTTCCAGCTTGTGCCGTTCCACCAGCATTTCGCGCAGCGCCTTGTGTGCCGTGGACGACCCGAACAGCACGCCGTCCGGCACGACCACCGCCGCCCGCCCGCCGGTTTTCATCAGGCGCAGGAACAGGGCGATGAACAGCAGCTCCGTCTTCTTGGTCTTGACGATCTGCTGCAAATCCTTGGCCGTCTGTTCATAATCCAGCGATCCGGCAAAGGGCGGATTGGCCAGGATCAGGGAATAGCGCCCGGCATCGCCATCATGTTCCTGCGCCAGACTGTCACGATAGCTGACATCCGGGTTTTCCACCCCGTGCAGCACCATGTTCATCGACCCGATGCGCAGCATGGTCGGGTCGAAATCGAAGCCGTGGAACATGCCATTGTGGAAATGTTTGCGCTGGCGTTCATCCCGGAACAGGGCGGGATGTTTGGTGCGCAGATATTCACCCGCCGCCACCAGAAAGCCGCAGGTGCCCGCCGCCGGATCACAGATCACGTCCTGCGGCGTCGGTGCCGTCATCTCCACCATCAACTGGATGATATGGCGCGGGGTGCGGAACTGCCCGTTCTGTCCGGCGCTGGCGATCTTGCCCAGCATATATTCATACAGGTCGCCCTTGGTGTCGCGATCCTCCATTGGGATCTTGTCCAAGAGGTCGACCGCCTTGGCCAGTAGGGCGGCGTTGGAGAAGCCTAAGCGCGCATCGCGCATATGCTCGCCATAGCTCGACCCCTCCTCCCCCATCTGGCGCAGGAAGGGGAACACACGTTCGGCCACGACGTCCATCATGGCGCGGGCCTCAAAATTCCGGAACCGCGACCAGCGCAGGTCCGACCAGTCGCGCCCCTGCGCATCCTGACCATCGGGGAAAATGCGCCGCTCGATGGGCAGCCCCAAATTGGCAGCCTTGTTCTCCTCCAGCGTGTGCAGATCATCCAGCCGCTTGATGAACAGCAGATAGGTGATCTGTTCGATCACCGATAACGGGTTCGACACACCGCCCGACCAGAAGGCGTTCCAGATTTGGTCAACCTTGTTGCGAATATCACCCGTCAGCATGCCGCCTCTGCACTCACTATAAGATTTGCCCCGATATCGGTCCTTACCATAGCCGATTGATTGAGCGGTACATGATCTTATTTCTGCAATCGCCTGTGCGGGCGACGGAGCCGGGCCTGGCTGCCCCGGTCAGGACCGGCACTGAAAGCCGTATCGACTTCAGGGAATAAAAAAAACCGGGGTGGGCCCGGTGCCGGATGCCCATCCACATTGTGCGCGGTGGGTTCAACGAAAACCGTCAGCCCATCCGGCCGGCCGGATTTGCGCATCTATTGAGAGAGGGCGTATCATTTACCCAGGACCGCAATCTGACGGTTGGCACACACAGCATATGCGACCGCAACCTTGATAAGGAATTAACCTTGTCCCCCCAGAATCGGCCTTCCCCGGACTTCTGCACCGACAGTGGCGCATGCACAATAATTTCTGACGCAACGCCCGGCATATCCAGTTCTAAGGGGTTTGAAATCATTGATGAAAGTGCGGATAGCTCGGAGTGTCACAGACCCCATCCAGTAATAGGGGTAGACACACCTGTTCCCCCGAAGCCAAAACAGACCAGAAACACCCCCCGGAAGACAGCACAGCAGCTCCTATGGGATGACATCGACCTTCAATCCCAGCTTCACCTCTATGGGCGGGCGGCTGAACGATTGGGACTGACCATGACCTTTTCCATCAACCTGGAGCCATCCCATATCGACATCGCCATGGCTGCCGGTCGGAACCTTCGTGAATGGGCCGCCAAGCAGATCAACAATGCCCTGGCCGATCTCTACCGTAAGGCAAGCCTGCCGTTCGATTATTTTGCCACCATTGAACCAACCAATGCCCATAGTCGCAAAGGAGAGTTCGACGAAATGGACGAACGAGCGGCTAGAATTATGAAAGATCGCCGCTTCGGCATCCATGGGCTGATCCGGTGCCCTGACATCATTGTCGATCTGACTACCGACGGGAACGGCAAGCGCCAGGTCAGAACCATGCACTTGGCCGACGCCATTCGGATCAGGCTAAAAAAATACTTCGCTGTGAATGGGATCAATCCCCACAAGCAGGTGGAGGTGAAGCCCTTCGACCAGCATCGGGCCTTTCAAGACAAGGTCGGCGTTCGGGGTTGGGTCGCCTATAGCCTCAAAGCCCGCGGCCTGACGACCTATGCCGCCGGCCATATCGTTGGCTACACGTCCCCGTTAATCCGGTCCCGCAGCGTTGTGCAGGCCGCTCAGGCCCTGCTGGGGGAGCCGGACGAACTGGATCCGGACTGGCGGGCCGTGTCAAAGCCCAAGCGTAGCCGACCGACGACGGGGCTGAGGCCTGTCTTCACTCCCCTCCAGAACTTCAAAGATCCGAAGGGATGAGCCAGGGCCGTTCGAGCTGGGAATAGCTGGCCGGCGCGGGGTATCCGGTCGATACTGACAGCCTTGCCCATTCCCAGCGTCGTCCCTCGTATTTTTTGTCAGGGATGCCCCCCTTACATTCGCCCGGCAGTTCTCAGCTTCTCAATATCCAGGCCGAATGAGATACGGCACAGGGCCTCGTACATTGGCTTTACCGCGCCCTTCTCGGCATAGACCCGGAAGGAGATCGACCCGTGCTCATGCCCCAGGATATCCGTTATCAATGACTCCGCGACCCCCTCTCCGCGCAGTGCTGTCGCCAATGAATGCCGGAAGGAATGGAAAACCAAGGCCGGGTCATCAAGCCCAAGACCGGTGACGTAACGACCGAACCATTTCGAGATGGAGACGGACAGTTTCCCGTCCGCGCCGCCTCGCGACAGCTCCGGCCACAAGGACAGGTCACCTGCCGTGCGCATGGCGTCTACATGGTCAAGAAGACCGAGTGCTATCAGGTCCGGGTGGATCGGCACCGTGCGGTTGCTGGCATCCTCCTTTACCCGACCGTTCTTAGCATCGCCTGTTACATCAATCACCCACATGTCACCCGTCTGTCGGATATCTTTAACCCGCAATTTACAAATCTCTTCCAGGCGCAGGCCAGAATAGAGGCCGATCAGGGGGACCCAGTATTTCGCATCGCGTTCCACGACTAAGCCTGGTTTGGAACGGATATTGGCCGATTTTGCCCCCATCCAGGCCGGCGATCCGAACAGGATTTCCAACTCCTCCTTTCGCCAAGGCCGACGCTTTGGGCCGGTCCCGTCACTGCGCTTGTCGATAAAGCCCGAAGCCGGATTCTTGCCCTCCCAATAGCCATGCTTTTCTGCCCATCCGAACATGCCAGACACCGCAGAGGCATGACGATTGATGGTCTTTCGAGACAGTAGAGCCATCCCCACCATCGAAGCGGCCTTGTCGACCATCGCGCTGAATGACAGCCCACGAAACGCCCGGTCCTGGCCATACTTCGCCGGAAGGCAACGAAGCTTCTCAAGGAACTCAGACACATCGCGCTTGGAAACATCGCTAACACTGCGGTCGCCAAGATGTTCACGAAAGAACCGGAATGTGGTCCGGTTCTGCACCAGGGTCTGGGGGTTCCATTCTCGCGCCATAAACGCCAAATGCTTGTCGATCAGGTCGAATAATTGTGGTGCTGAAGGCGTTGCCACAGGAGGGGCTACAGGCGCAGCTACAGAAGGCGCTGCTACAGAAGGCGCTGCTACAGGGGGAGCTGGCGCTGCTACAGGAGGCGCGTATTCCTTCCCCGCAAACAGCGGGTCTCTCGGTCGGTAACCATAATTGCCTTCGTGCCTTTTGGCGTATACCTCCTTTGAGGCGACGTTAGCGCGCAACAGCTTCCGACACAGCTCTTGGAAGCGAGGATCTTTCCGTTCGAGAGCGATACCACGTTCTGCCAGTATCTCGCTGGCTATGTCAGCCACGACCTGCCAATCATTGATTCGGAGCAGCTCTTTCGCGCCTTCGAGCCGCCTCAGCGCGTATCGTTGCTCCGCATCGAAATCATCAGGATCTTCCGGCGTAAGGCGGGTCAGCACTTGCTCGCCTCTCGCAATAGCCTCGCGAAACCACTGCGAAGCCAGTTCGTCGATTTCCGCCTGCGTAAGATCCGGGTTATTCGTCAGCATAGTGAACAACACATCCGTGGCAACGACAAGGCGGCGGGCCTCCTTCATGGCTGTAGCATAAGGAACAGACCCGATGCTCCTGATAAGCTCTCCTCGGCCGAGACGATCGGTTAAATGCTTGGGAACACGGCGACGAAAAACATAGCGCGCGCCAACAAGCTTGAAATGCAATGACACTGCCCGCCTCCAAAACAAGGTGGACCGCCACTGTGTATCGCCGCTGCGTATCAGCGGAGCAGTGTCGGGGGCAAGCAGCTAAGTTATTGATAAATTAGGAAACCTTACTTCCAAGATTGTCCTTAGCGCCAAAGCTAAGTCATTGAAAGATAAGGCAAAGTGGTGGCTGGGGGACTAGGATTCGAACCTAGACTGGCGGAGTCAGAGTCCGCTGTCCTACCGTTAGACGATCCCCCATCCGATCCGGCGTTTGGCGGTGTGAACCGCGTCTTCCGTCGGGGTGGGCGGGCTTATAGCATCGGGTTCTGGGCTTGTGAACCCCTTTCTTCATAAAAAATGTATGGAGGGTAGATGCTGGTTTTGCCGCTTCCGCCCATCCCCTGGCAACGCCCCGAAGGTCGGGCCTGCTTGAACGGCGCTTGCGGGCGGGCGGGCATCGGTTACGATAGGGTGACAGACATCTGAACATCACCCATATCCGTTGCAGGACGGAAAGCGGCAGTCAAAGGGATCGGGTCACGTGGATAATGGTGCGGCAGGCAGGACCGGGATCACCCCGGCGCCAGGTGGGGCAGAAATCCCCACCCCGGATGCCGCCTGCGCCGGCCGCATACCCGTGCTGGCCGCCCTGGACCTGGGCACCAACAATTGCCGCCTGCTGATCGCCAAACCCTGCCGCGAGGGGTTCCGCGTTATTGATGCCTTCTCACGCATCGTGCGCCTGGGCGAAGGCCTGACCCGCAGCGACCGCCTGTGTGACGATGCCATGTTCCGCACGGTACAGGCCCTCAAGGTCTGCCGGTCCAAGATGGAACGGCGCGGGGTCAGCCATCTGCGGGCGGTGGGCACGGAGGCCTGCCGCCGCGCCGACAATTGTGAGGAATTCCTCTCGCGTGTGCAGGATGAGACCGGCCTGTCGATCGAGATCATCAGTCCCAAGGAGGAGGCGCGGCTGGCCCTTGCCGGTGTCGCGCCCCTGCTGGATGCCAACACCCCCTATGCGCTGGTCTTCGATATTGGCGGCGGGTCGACAGAACTGATCTGGACGGAACTGGTGCGGGGTCGGCCCCGGGTCATCGACCAGATTTCCGTGCCCCTGGGTGTTGTCAACCTGACGGAGACCTATGGCGGCGACCGGGTTTGCCCGCACGATTACCGCCGCATGATGGACCGGGTGGCCGAGGGGCTGGGTGATTTCGATGCCCGCAACGGCATCTCCAAGGCGGTTGCGGACGACCGGGTACAGATGCTGGGCGCGTCGGGCACCGTGACCACGCTGGCCGGCATCCAGATGGGGCTGGCCCGCTATGATCGCAGCCGCGTCGATGGTGCGTTTCTGGACCGGGACAAGGCGCGGTCGATTTCCGAAACGCTGCTGGGCCTCGACTATATGGGCCGGGCGGGACAACCCTGCGTGGGCCGCGACCGCGCGGACCTGGTCGTGGCCGGCTGCGCCATCCTGGATGCCATCTGGCGGCAATGGCCGGTACAGCAGCTGCGTATCGCCGACCGCGGTGTGCGGGAGGGCATTCTGTGCGAACTGGCCGCCGCCGCCCGGCACCGCCGGCGACGCGGCTAGCTGGGTTGACCAGCCACCACTTGTCAGGGCGGACGGTTCCGGCGATGGTGCCCGCTTGATCTCTCTTATCGTTCGATGGCCTTTTCCATGACCAAGTCCTCCGGCAACATCCCCACCGGCCGCAATCAGGCCGTGCGCGTGAAAACCGCCAAGCGGCGGTCGGTGTCGTCGGCCCGCTGGCTGGAGCGGCAGTTGAACGACCCCTATGTGGTGGAGGCCAAGAAGCGTGGCTTCCGCAGCCGCGCGGCCTTCAAGCTGTTGCAGCTGGATGAGAAGTTCAGCTTTCTCAAGCGCGGACAGCGCATCGTGGACCTGGGCGCCGCCCCGGGCGGCTGGACCCAGATCGCGGTGGAAAAGTCGAAATCCGACAAGGGCGGCACCGGTCAGGTGATCGGCATCGACCTTTTGGAGATGGAGCCGGTGCCCGGCGCCACCACCTTCCAGATGGATTTCACCATTCCGGAGGCGCCGGCCCGGCTGAAGGCCCTGTTGCAGGGTCCTGCCGATATCGTGATGTCGGACATGGCGGCCAACACGACGGGCCATACACAGACCGACCATCTGCGCATCGCCGGTCTGGCCGAAATGGCCTATCAGTTCGCGACCGAAGTGCTGGCGCCCGGCGGCGCCTTCATCTGCAAGCTGTTCCAGGGCGGGGCCGAACGCGATTTGCTGGCCCAGATGAAAAAGGATTTCACGAGCGTCCGCCATGCCAAACCCGCCGCCAGCCGGCAGGACAGCTCGGAGACCTATCTGGTCGCCATGGGCTTCCGTGGTGGCGCTGCCGCCCTCCCCGATCAAGGCTAACCATCGGGGCTGCGCCCTGATAGGCCCCGCCCGGCTTCCCCTTGGCGATCACCGGGCCAGTTGGCCGGCGGTTTCAACCAGATCAATGTCGGTCAGTCGCAGGGAACGATCCAGGCGGGGCTGCATCCGCACCCGCGACTGTGCAATCCAGGCGCTTTTGGTGTGAAAAACCGGTATCCAGGCCACATCCGCATAGGCCCGTTCAGCCGCCTTGCGCAACAACTGGCTGCGTGGCCGGTCAGCATTGGCGGCGCGGGCATCTGCCACCAAACGGTCGAACGTCAGGTCGTTATATCCACCATAGTTCCGCTCACCCGGTGCCATGCCGGCACCGGCACCCCCTAACAGGGCATGGAACGTATCGGGCATGTCGGCCGCGCTATAGATGCGGCCCATGCAATAGATGTCATAGTCCCCGGCTCGCCGCCGGGCAACAACCTGTTCGGCCGTCTCTTCACGAACATCGGTGGCGATCCCGGCCTGGGTCAGGAACAGGGCCAGGATCTTTGCAACCTTGTACTGCGACGGGCCGGCCAGCATACGGATGCTGATACCATTGGGGTAGCCGGCAGCGGCCAGCAGGCGCCGGGCGGCGGCCGGATCATATTCATCATCCGGAATGGCGGGGGACCGGTCAGGCGCGCCGGGCAACGCCACCTGACCGGTAGGGGTCACCAAGCCTGGCATGAAGCGGCGGGACAGCACGTCGCGCGGAAGGGCAAGACGGATGGCCTCGCGCACCTTCATATCCTGCAAGGGCGACGGCGATGACGACCGCCAGTTGAACTGTAGATAGGTGATGGCTGTTGACGGCATCAGATGCACATTCACCCCGCCTCGGGAATCCACAAACTCCATGGCGGCCGCAGGCGGCGCATAGACGATGTCCAGCGTGCGATCCAGAACACCGCGGATCAACCCGCTCTCCGTTAAGCGCAGCAACTCAACCTGTCGCCAGGCCTGGCCGTGATCGCGGTGGTAGGGGTTGGGGGCCAGAACGATGCGGTCGGGTGTGAAGTCCACAACCTTGAAGGGACCCGTGCCGGCACGCAGGGCTGGATCGGCGAAGGCGGCGCTGTCCAGGTGCCCCGTCCCCTCACAGGCGGGTGAGGCAAATCGCCAGAGCGCGCCGGCAGGGGCAGCGACAATCGGTATGGTGGCCACGGCAAGGGGGAAACGCTTATCCCCATCCAACAGACGGACCAGCAGCTGATGCGGCTCAACAGCCGTCAGCATCTCGACATTCCCCAGCGTTTTGGCAAAGGTCCGAGGGGCACCGGGAAGATTGCGAGCCCGGCACAGGCTGAACACGACATCGCGGGTCGTGAGTGCGCGACCATCCTGAAAGCGTACATCCTTACGCAATCGGAACAGCCACCCCGCCTCTGTCCGTTCCCAACTTTCCGCAAGGGCCGGCAACACTTTTGTGTGGCCGTCAGTCTCTACCAGCCCTTCATAGACCTGGTCATAATAAAGCCGGTCACCCCAGTTGAGACCGAAATGCGGATCGGGGCTGCGCGGTAGCTCTGGCGCCCCGATCCGCAGTTCGGCGGCCGTCACACCAGGCGCCAGCATCAGGGCCATGATCAGCGAAAACAAGCAGACAAGCGCCAGCATGCTTTGACCGGCGCCACCCGCGCCTCGCCTTGTTGCCTGCTGCCTTGCCGGTAGCGCCATCACCCCTGTCCCGGTTCAAGACGTAACCATCTCACCCCGCATCCATGAGACAACCGCCCCTATGCGTTGGGGCGATCCAGCTGATGCATGCCGGCATTGAGATGCTTACAGATGGTTTTACGCTATCATCTTTATGGCGCAGAAAACCAAAAGATCAGGCCCTTTACCGCCCACAGCCGCAATCTCGACCTGCACAGGGAACCACCAGATGGACTTGTTTGGCCGCCAGATGGATAAGCTCACCCGGGCCAGATCGGCTTGCCCGACCCGGGAAGCCCCAGACGTGCCCACATGTCGCTGACCCTGTCGACCACGGCCTGATCCATGAACAGCTTTTCCCCCCATTCCCGGTGGGTTTCGGGCGGCAGTTTGTTGGTGGCGTCCATGCCGACCTTGCCGCCCAATCCCGATTCGGGGCTGGCGAAATCCAGATAATCGATGGGCGTGCCCTCGATCATGGTGATGTCGCGGACCGGGTCCATCCGGGTGCTGACGGCCCACATGACATCCTTCCAGTCACGGGCATTGATATCATCATCCACCACGATGACCCATTTCGTGTACATGAACTGCCGCAGGAAGGACCAGATACCCATCATCACGCGCTTGGCGTGGCCAGGATAGGCCTTCTTCATCGATACGACCGCAATCCGGTAGGAACAGCCCTCCGGCGGCAGCCAGAAATCGACGATTTCCGGGAATTGTTGCTGCAACAGGGGAATGAAGACCTCGTTCAGCCCCTCCCCCAGCACGCTGGGCTCATCCGGCGGACGCCCGGTGAAGGTCGATAGATAGATCGGGTCCCGGCGCATGGTGATGGCCGTGACCGTAAAGACGGGGAACGGCTCCACGGAATTGTAATAGCCGGTATGGTCACCATAGGGCCCCTCATCGGCATACTCATCCAGGCTGACATAGCCCTCCAGCACGATCTCTGCCGTGGCCGGGACCTTCAACGGCACCGTCTTGCACGCGACCAGATCGACCTTCTTGCCACGCAGCAGCCCCGCGAACTGGTATTCCGACAGCGTGTCGGGCACGGGCGTCACGGCCGCCAGGATGGTGCCGGGGTCAGCCCCCAGAACGGCGGCGGCGGGCAGCGGCTCGCGCTTGCCCGACTGCTTCCAGCGCTGATGGTGCTGCGCGCCCCCGCGATGCTTCAACCAACGCATGATGGTCTTGTTCCGGCCCAATCGCTGCATGCGATAGATGCCAAGGTTGAAATTGTCCTCGCGCGCGTCGGATGGTCCCTTGGTGACAATCAGCGGCCAGGTGATCAGCGGCGCCGGCTCACCCGGCCAGCAGGACTGGATGGGCAGGATGGACAGATCAACATCATCACCCGTCAGCACCACCTCCTGACAGGGTGCCTTGGAGACCGAGCCGGGACGCATGGCCATCACCTGCTTGGCCAGGGGCAGAAGCTGAAAAGCCTCCTTCAAACCGCGCGGCGGCTCCGGCTGCTTCAGGAAGGCCAGCGTCTCGCCAACCTGCCGCAACTCATGCGGTTCCCGGTCCATGCCCCAGGCCACGCGCTCCACCGTGCCGAACAGGTTGATCAGCACCGGGATCGGGCTTCGGGTGCCATCTTCGCGGATGACATTCTCGAACAGGACCGCCGGCCCCTTCTCCGCCAGAAGCCTTGTGTGGATCTCCGTCATTTCCAGCATGGTGGAAACGGGTTCCGTCACACGCACCAGCCGCCCCTCCTGTTCCAGGCGGGCCATGAAGTCGCGCAGCGAGGCATAGGGCATGATGGGCCTTTGGGCGTTCCGAGGACGAAGACGCTGGTAACATCGGTGGCGGGCGGGGCGCGGTCAAGCTTGCGCGACAGCATGTCCCGGCCCACATACTGCTGAACCGCCCCTGTGGAGCCGCGATGTACCAGCTCGCCCAGATCAATGTCGCTCGTCTGCTGTACCCGATCGACAGCCCGGAATTATCCGGCTTCACCAGCCGGCTGGACGCCGTCAACGCACTGGCAGAGGTGGCACCAGGCTTCGTATGGCGGCTGAAGGGCGATGGCAATGACGCCACCAGCCTGCGCCCCTTCCCTGACCCGGAAATGATCGTCAACATGTCGGTCTGGGACAGTGTCGACGCCCTGTTCGATTTCACCTATCGCCTTGCCGATCATGCTGCCGTCATGCGGGGTCGGCGCGACTGGTTCGCGCGGCCGACCGGTGCGCACATGGTGCTATGGTGGGTGCCGGCGGGCCACCTGCCGACCCTGACGGAAGCGCGCGAACGCCTGGATCACTTGGACCGCCACGGGCCGACGCCGCACGCCTTCACTTTCAAGGATCGGTTCGCGGTACCCGCCACACATCCGTGACCCGTACATCCCGATCCTCCAGTTCCCGTGTGGTGGGAACGCTGTAGGTGGCGACCTTGTCCAGCCCCTGGGCCGGCAGATAGGCGCGCCCCGGATCACCCACCAGGACGGTGATCCCGGCCCGTGTCAGGTCCCGGAACCAGCGCAAAGCCGCCTCGGCGAAGGGACGCTCATAGCAGACATCGCCGGCCAGCAGGATGTCCGTTGCCGGCATCGGCTGGCCGATCAGGTCGGCTGTCAGCACCTGGATCGTCACCCCGTTCAGGCTGGCATTCAATGCCGTGGCCGCACCGGCAAACGGGTCGATATCCAGCGCTGTGACACGCGCTGCCCCCGCCTTCATGGCCGCGATGGCGACCAGGCCGGAGCCGGCGGCAAAATCCACCACGCGCTTGCCTGCCACCAGGCTCGGCTGGTCGGCGATCAATCGTGCCACCGCCTGGCCCCCGGCCCAGGGAAAGGCCCAGAAGGGTGGCGGCACGCCATTCTGCTCCAGCCAGTCCGCCGTGGCATGCCAGATTGGTGTAATCTCAGTCGCCTGCCAGAGCATGATGTCGGGGCACAGCGGCACAGGAGCCGGTGCGGTATGGGCGCGGATAAAGGCGGCGGGATCAGCGGCGGCTGGCAGTGACAGCAAGATCGGCGATCTGCAGCATCGGTTGCTGCATATAGGGTTTGGGCAGGCCACGATGGCCGCCCGGCGCGAATCCTCCGCCGGCGGGCGATGCCGGCATGCTGATGATGCCGACAATGATGGCAACCAGCAGGGCCATGCCCACGAATCGTGCCGCCCTGAAGGTGGCCAGACTGTCGGCCGGGTCATTCATATCCCAGCCCCGAACCTGCATCACCATCAAGGCACCGGTGACCAGCAGCGGGACGGAAATGGCCCAGAACATGCCCATGGGCTCCAGCGCCAGCAGCCAGCAGACAAACGCCCCGGCATAAAAACCGCCCACCCAGCGCCGCGAGTCGTTGCCAAACAGCAAGGCCGTGGATTTGATGCCGACATGGGCGTCATCCTCCCGGTCCTGATGGGCATAGATTGTGTCATAGCCCAGCGTCCACAGGATGCCGCCGACATAAAGCAGGACAGGCTGCCAACCAAGGTCGCCACGTACCGCGGCCCAGCCCAGCAGTGCCCCCCAGTTGAAGGTCAGACCCAGAAAGGCCTGCGGCCACCAGGTGATACGCTTCATCAACGGATAGGCGGCGACCAGCAGCAGCGATGCGGCGCCCAGGAAAACAGCGAACGGGTTCAGTTGCAGCAGGATGACAAGACCCAGCAGCAACTGCGCCAGCAGAAAGCCGATGGCCTGTTTTACCGTCACCTGACCGCTGGGGAGGGGACGTACCTTTGTACGCTCCACCCGCGCATCCAGTTTGCGGTCCAGAATGTCGTTGAGGGTGCAGCCCGCCCCCCGAAGTACGACAGCCCCGACCCCGAACAGCGCCATCAGCCACAGATCGGGCCAGCCCCCCGCCGGGGCCGCCAGCGCGATGGACCACCAGCAGGGCAGCAGCAGCAACCACGTACCGATGGGCCGATCCAACCGTGCCAGCCGCGCATAGGGACGCCACGCCGCCGGCAGGTAGCGGTCGATCCAATCGCCGGCGCGGATATCCGTATGGCCGGCGTTCGTTTCAGTGGCGTGCGTCATGATGGGCGCATCTTATCGTTTCCCCGCCTCTGCGCCTAGGGGCGGATTGTCCCCGGCACAGTTCCCCCGCCTAGTGTCCAGCTTATGGCCTGCATCCGTTACCGTCGGTGATGGTGCGCACAAGGATGTGGATCACCGTGGGCAGCCGGGCGTACCGCATCGGCCACTGCCGGCCGCCACATAGACACCACAGACGTCACACTTTGCCATTTCCTGGGTGCCAGACGCGGCAGCCTTGCCACGCGCCGTGGTCCCGCCCTTGGGATTGGCCTTCACACCACCATGACGGCGCAAGGCTTCCTGCCGCTGCCGCTGAACCTTGCTCAGCAGACGGAAGCCAAACCAGACAATGGCCAGGAGACCGACCAGGGTGATGATTTTCGACAAGGAGATCATGGCCGCCAGAATTGGGGGAAGGCGGGGAACGGAGCAAGCGAAATCACATGCCGTACCGTGCGAAGATCGCGCGTTCCCGCACCGTATCCGCCACCCCGTCCGCCAGGGCCCCGGCATCCAGTCCGATGAACCGCCCCAGCCCCGGTCCACGCGGCGGGTTGACCACACGGATGTCGACCTTGTCACCGAACCGCTCACGCAAGGTGGTGCGCATGTCGCCCAGCCTGTCCACCAGACCCAGTTCCAGCGACCGCTGGCCGGTCCAGAAGGCCCCGTCGAACAATGCGCTCTCCGGTGCTGTCAATCGTGCACCGCGGCGGTCGCGGACCCATTGCTTGAAGGCCTCATGCATGTCGGCCTGCAGGGATTTCAGATGGGCAACCTCATCCGGCTTTTCCGCCTGGAACGGGTCCAGCATGGATTTTGCTGCACCTGCCGTATGCACCCGCCGGTCCACCCCCAGCTTGTCGATCAGACCGGTAAAGCCGAACCCGGCGGAAACCACACCGATGGACCCGACAATCGAACACTGATCGGCCGTGATCTCATCTGCCGCACAGGCCAGCCAATACCCCCCACTGGCCGCCACATCCTGGACAAAGGCCAGGACCGGAACCGACTTCTCCGCCGCCAAGGCCCTGATGCGCCCGGCGATCAGGGCCGATTGTACCGGCGATCCGCCGGGTGAATTGATGGACAAGCCGACAGCCGCAAGGTCCGTCGGCGCGAAGGCACGGGCGATATCCTCTTCCAGGGTCTCCAGGGAAAGGTCCCGACGCCCGGTGCCGATGGCCCCCGACAGTCGCAGGACCGACACCAGCGGCGGCACGGACAGGCCGGCAAATTTCCTGAAACGGCGCAGCATGCAAAAAACTCCTTCCTGTTCATGGGCCCCGCTCGAACATGGGGATGCAACACCGGCAGCGGTAGGTCCGGACGGCACGAAAGAATCGCAAGAAGGTTTGACCCCGCGTGCGGGTGGGGGCACCCTGTGCTTATGACGAATGACCGAGCCATCACCCGTCCGTTGGTATATGCAGTGGCTGCTGCCTGCAGCCTCGCATTGCCGTGGATGGCCACGTCATGCGCGCATGCCGCGAAATCCAGCGTCGAACTGCTGGCCGTGAATAGCCCTCCCATGGCGATGGAGGATGAGGCGGAGCGCGGCGCAGTGCTGGAACTGACGATGGCGGCGGTGGAAAGGGCAGGATTGACGACCAAGGTCACCTTCATCCCCTGGCGCCGCGCGCAGGAGGTTGTGACCGGCGGCAAGGACCTGTTGATCGCGCCCCTGACCTGGCTGCCATCACGAGCGGACCGGTTTACCTGGGTGGCGCCGATCTGCCGGATGGAACGGACCATCGCCAGTATCCGTTATCGTATCGACAACCTGGAGCAGGCCCGGCGGGACCGGCGCACCCTGGTGGTCGGCGCCGGCAGCGCGCAGGAACAGCAATTGCGGGACTGGGGCTATCCGGCTGACTTGATCGTCACCACCCCGCTGGGCACGCGGGAGGCCGACATGCTGGCCAGCGGCCGGGTGGATGGCTGGTACAGCGGGACGCAGCAGATAAGCTGGCGTTGGCAGCGGGAGGGTCGGACAGAGACCTTGATCATGGGGACCCCGATCACCATTGACCAGATCCATCTGGGCTGTTCGCGTGATTGCGACCCCACCCTGGTCGCCACCCTGCGCAACGCCATGCAAAGCCTGCGGGATGACGGCACCGCCGACCGTATCCTGGCCAAATACGCGCTCTACTACTGACCTGTCAGATCGGCAGCGCCGCTGCATCGCGCAGGATGGCCTCGACCTGCGCGGTGTAGCCCTGGCCGTCGCCATGCAGCACCAATCCCGGCAACAGGGTCAAAGGGGCCCTGGCGTCGCGTCGGGCGGTCACGATCACCCGCTTGGCCGGCTGGCCGGCACGGGGCCATAATGGCAGGACGCGAATATCGCCGAACCGGCCCATCAGCAGTGACAGAAGATGGTCAAGCCGCTCGGCGGGATAGATCAGGGTCAGGCGGCCCCGGCTTTTCAACAGGCGCAGCGCCGTCAGCACAAACAGACCAAGATCACCCGCCCCTTCACCATGGCTGACCGCCTTATGGGCGTGGGGTGACGGCGTATGGCGGCCCGCCGGCCAATAGGGCGGGTTGCTGATCACATGGTCGAAACTGTTGGCGCGCAGGTGGGGCGGTGGGGTGGCGACATCTGCTTCCACCACCGTGACGACACCGTCCAGGCCACTTTCAACCGCGCCGCGGCGGGCCAGATCGGCGGCCAGGGGCTGTATCTCCATCCCCATGACCGCCAGGCCGGGCACCCGTGCGGCCAGGCAGAGCAGAGCCGCGCCGGTACCACATCCCAGTTCCAGGACCCTGTCCTGTACGTGGGCATCCACGGCCGCGGCCAGCAGCACCGGGTCGATGGCAGCCCGGTAACCCTTGGCCGGCTGGAACAAAGTGACGCGTCCCCCAAGCAGGGCCGTGCGATCGATATCACCTGAATCCGTCACGCCGACACCGCCAGTCCAGCGGCGCGAAGCAGGTCGCGCGCATCATCCAGATCGTCGTCGGCCACGCACAGGCGACGGGGAATCGCTCCTATGCTGCCCTCCAGCATCGATGTGTGCTGGTCCAGAAGGATACAATCGATGCCGGCATCGACCAGCACAGATTGGGCAAAACTCAGTTCCACCGGGTCGTTGCTGCGGATCACGGGCTGCATCGCTACGCTCATCTCCTGGAGTTTCAAGGCGGACATGCCCGGCACGGACGCGCCTGGGCCTTGACCCGGCTGCCTTCCCCGCTATGCTCCCCCGCGTTCCCCTGGCCCGTCAACCGGGCTTGTCACCATGCCGTCTTCTCGCGATGGAGCCTTGACCCGTGGCCACCGTGACCACCCTTGATCCCAAGCGCCGGAAGCCGGACACGAACGCGCTCGACAATCTGGTCGCCCTGGTGGCCCCGGATCTTGACGACGTGAACGAGATCATCGTCAACCGGATGCAATCGCCCGTGGCGCTCATCCCGCAACTGGCCGGTTATCTGATCGCCAGTGGCGGCAAGCGCCTGCGCCCCGTACTGACGCTGGCCGCCGCCAAGCTGTGCGGCTACCAAGGCGATACACACAAGCCGCTGGCCGCCTGCGTGGAGTTCATCCATACGGCCACGCTGCTGCATGACGATGTCGTGGATGAAAGCGACCTGCGGCGTGGTCAGGCCAGCGCCAACGCCGTCTATGGCAACAAATCCTCGGTGCTGGTTGGCGATTTCCTGTTCTCCCGCGCCTTCCAGGTGATGGTGGAGGCCGGGTCGCTGGAAGTGCTGCGTATCCTGTCGAACGCGTCGGCTGTCATCTCCGAAGGGGAGGTTTTGCAGCTGATCACGTCGAACGACACGGAGACCAGCGAGGAAGCCTATCTGGAGGTCATCAAGGCCAAGACGGCCGAACTGTTTGCGGCCGCCTGCCGCATCGGCGCGGTCGTGGCCGAACGCCCTGCGGCGGAAGAGGACGCCCTGCGCTCCTATGGCATGAATCTGGGCATCGCCTTTCAGTTGGTCGATGACGTGCTGGATTATTCGGCGGCTCAGGCCCGGCTGGGCAAGACCATCGGTGACGATTTCCGCGAGGGCAAGATCACCCTGCCCATCGTTCTGGCTTTCCGCCGGGGCGATGATGAGGAACGGGCCTTCTGGCGCCGGACCATGGAGGATCTGGACCAGGGTGACGGCGACCTGGAACACGCCATCGACCTGATGAACCGGCATAACGCCCTGCATGACAGCGTCGAACGTGCCCGGCATTACGTGTCGGTGGCCCGCGATGCGCTGGGCCTGTTCCCGGCCGGCCCGGTGAAGCGGGCGCTTCTGGACGTTCTGGAATTCGTGGTGGACCGGGACTACTGATCCTACGGGCGTTTCCAGGGTGTTTGCACGGCCGGGGCGGCTTTTCCGCCCCGGCCGTTTTCATATCGCCCGGATCGGTCAACAGGCGCGCGGCTGCCATGCGAGGGGCCCGGCCTCATAAAACCTCATCTAGGGCTTGCATGGGCCATTCGATGGCGCTATACAGCCGCCCACGCAAACGACGCCCCTGGCGATACGGTGCGTGACACGTGACGGAGTGTAGCTCAGCCTGGTAGAGCGCTGCTTTCGGGAGGCAGAGGCCGGAGGTTCGAATCCTCTCACTCCGACCAGTAAAAGGCCGGTTTCGACAATGTCGGAACCGGCCTTTTTGTTTGTCCACGCCAAGCCCCGCCCCTATCCAGACCAACCGATGCTGAAACCGATGGTCCGGGGCCGGGGCGGTGTGGTCTGCGGGCCCGCGGGCAAGGTGAACGGGTTGCCGAAGGCGAACTGGTTGGCCCTTGTATCCAGGATGTTCTCCAGCGACAGCCCGACCGTCCAGCCGCCGGCCAGGTCAAACCCGACCCGGCCGTTCAGCACGGTTACCGGCCCCTGCCGGACCTCGTCGGTAAAGGTCAGGCGGGTGCGACCGGTGCGCGACAGGTCAAGGGCCGTGACCATGCCGATCTGGCCGGCGATTGAGGTGCGCCAGGACAGGGCGATGGCGCCCGACAACCGGGCTGCCCCCGGCAACCCGCCGTCTGGACTGGCCGCGAAACCGGGTGCAACCCGGTTCAGCTCCGGATCATTCAGCGTCAGCGTCGCTTCCAGCCGCCAGCCGCCAAGGTGCAGCCGGGACCCCACCTCCAGACCGGTATTGGTGCCGTCACCGGCATTGGTGGTGTAGATCAGGCCGGTGGAGCGAAGCTGATCTGTCTGGATATTGCGCCAGCGGGCATGGAACAGCGCCGCATCGACGAACAGCCGCTCATCCCAGAAGGCCAGCTTGGCCCCCAGCTCATAATTCCACAATTCATCCGTGCGGAACCGCGCCGCGCGGTAATCATCGCCGCTTCCCGTGGCCCCTTCTTCGATATTGATGCCGCCCGGACGATACCCTTCCGCCATCTGGGCGTAAAAGCGGGCCCCATCCCAGGCATTCCAGGCCAGGGCCAGTTTCGGCGTATAGTCGGTTTCCGTCGCATAGCCCTCGGTCGTGGCGAGGGAAGGGGCAAGGGCGGTGGCCGTCACTTCCTGCGCGACATGAAACAGACGGCCACCGGCGGTCAGGGTCCAGTCGGGCTGAAACCGCCACGCGACCTCCCCGAACAGGGCGGCCTCCTTGACATCATCCTGCCGATCCCGACGCCAGAGACTGCCTTGCGGATCGGCCATGGCGGACAAGCCGCGGCCGCCATCCGCCTGCTGGTTGGAAAGGTACAGGCCGGCCACCCAATCCAGGGCGGGACGCTCTTCCCGTTCGACACTGCTTAACCGGGTTTCATGTGTCCACAGGCGGGACAGCTGCCGTTCATGGAACCGGGCGGGCTGGACCGCCAGGCCCGTCAGGCCCGTCACCGCGCGGCCGGCATCATAGACCGTGTCGATCTCATGGCGGACAAAGGCGGTGGTGCTGTGCAGGCGGGCGAAGGGCAGGCTGCCGGTCAGCGTAGCGTGCGCTTCGTCGAAATCATTGTCATGTGGTTCGGCCAATTGCTCCGCCCGGGTGCAGCACCCGCGCCGTCCCTGGCGATAATGGCTGTCATCGGTATCAATCAGTTGATAGGTGCCGCCCAGTTCCAGACGCCAATCCCCGGCCGGCACCAGCGCCAGCAGCGCACGGCCGCCCTGGGTGTCGGTGCGGTCAATATTGTACCGGCCGGCATCGGTGTCGATCACCCCGCCCTCTCGGTCGGCATAAACGGCCAGGCGCAGTCCCAGCCGATCGGTCAGGAGCGGCTGGTTCAGCACCGCTTCCCCGCCGCCGCCGGGCGCGCCGCTGCGTGTCAGGCTGCCGGACAGGCGGGCCTGGGCCGACCGTTCCGCCAGATCGGGGCCGGCCGGTACGATGCGCAGGATGCCGCCGATGGAGCCGCCGCCATACAATGTGCCCTGCGGCCCCCGCAGCACCTCTACCCTGTCCAGATCGATCAGGCGCAGGTGCGGGTCGGGGGCGTTGTAGTTCACCTTGGCATTGTCAAGATAGAGCCCGACCGTTGCTTGGGTCTGGCCGGTAAAGGCGCTGTCCGACAGGCCGCGGATCGACAGTTTGTTGCGCCCCGGCCCCAGATGTGTGCTGCTGACCGCCCCCAGCAGGGGAACGGCCGCGTCGACGCTGGTGGCCCCGAAACGCGACAGGGTGGCCCCGGACAGAACCCCGACCGACACGGGAAGATCGGCCGGATCGGCCCCGCGCTTTGTCGCCGTCACGATGATCGGGGCGATCATGTCGGGCGCGCCGCGATCATTGACGGAGCGCGGGCGCGGCGCGGGCAACGCCTCAAGCCGGTAGGCACCGGGACTCACCCGGCGATATCCCAACCCCGTCCCCACCAGCAGATTGGACAAGGCCTGTTCAGGCGACAGGGTGCCGGCGGTGCCTGGACTGTGCCGCCCGGCCAGGGACAGGTCGCCACCAATGCTGACCCCCGCCTGCCGCGACAGTTCCGACAGGGCGGCGGGCAGGGGCCCGGCGGGGATGGCGATCACATTCTCAGCCGCCAGCGCAGGCGGGGCCGAAAGCAGCAGGACCAGGGCGGAAACCGGGATTAACCGCAAGGTGGAAACCGTCAGGGAAGCTTCGACAGGACGAAGCTATCACCCTGGCGCGCCACGGCAATGGGAAGCAGCCCCCGCAGCGCGGCCAGGGTCTGTCCCTGATCGGCCTCCAGGCGCAGAACGCCGGAAAAATGCAGGGCCGCCGCCGCACCGTCCGCCCGCATGGAAACAGGGTAATGGTGCGACAGTTCGGCCAGCACCTGCGGCAGGGGGGCATTGTCGAATGACAATCGTCCATCGGTCCAGGCAGTCACCGCCTGGGCATCCACCGTCTTGACGGGTCCGGCGCCCTGGCCCGGCCGCGCGCTGATCTGCTGGCCCGGGGTCAGACCGACTTTGCCGCGTCCATCCCGGCCGCCAACCTCCACCCGTCCGCGCGTCACCGTCACCGTTACGGCCTGGTCCAGGTGGCGGACATTGAACGCCGTCCCGACCACGGTGACCAGCTGTTCACCAGCGGCAACCGTGAAGGGGCGCGACGGGTCCTTGGTCACATCGAACAGGGCCTCCCCCTGTTCCAGAACGACCGCGCGCCGATCCTCCGTTATCGCCACCGTCAGCCGCGTGCCGCTGTTCAGCGTGACATTGGACCCGTCGGCCAGCTGTATGGTGCGGCGCTGTCCTTTCGGGGTTTCGAAAATCTCCGGCGTCGGACCGCTGCCCTGGCGGCCGGTCAGGGTCAGGGCCAGCATCGCCGCCGCCGCCGCGGCAGCACCGCCCAGGAACCAGCGCCGGGAGGGCGAAGCAGGCTGCGGCGCGGGCTGCGGCGCGGGCCGGCGTCGGGTCGTCAGATCGATGACCGTGGCGGTTGTGGTCTCCGCCGGAACCCTGTCGAGCTGCCGCCACGTCCGCTCCACCACGTCATAGGCGTCGCGGTGGCGCGGATCCGCTTCCAGCCATTCGGTGAAGGCAAGCCACACCGCCTGATCGGCATCACCCTGCAACCGGGCGTGCCAGTCCGCCGCCTGTTCAAGACGGGGATCAAGGGGCAGATCGGGCGGGCGGTTCACCATGCGTTTTGCTTCTGGTTCGGGCTTTGACCTGTTGACGTCGTGATGGGGGCGGTCACCCCACCCCTTTCCATGAATTATTTTTCATTCAAGGCGGCGGCCCAGCCGTTTCAACAGGTTCTTCATGGCGGCCGCCATATGCTTCTCCACGGCGCTGCGTGAAATGCCCAGCGTGGCCGCGACCTGGGCATGGGGCTGCCCCTGAAGCTTATGCATCTGGAACACCCGCTTGCCCTGTGGCGGCAACGCCTCGATGGCATCACGCAGCAGGCGCAGTTCCTGACGGCCCGACACCACATCCTCGGCCGTCGGGGTTTCGGCAATGGGCTCCTCCCCCTCGACCAGGGCATGGGCCGACAGCCATTGCCCGTCGCGCGCCGCAGCGCGGCTACCGCTGCGTTGCCGGTCAAAGGCCAGATTAAGGGCCATGCGGTTCAGGAAGGCCGGAACATTCTTCACCGCCGCCCCCCCATCGGGCAGCGACGCCAGCCGCTCATACATCTCCTGCACCACATCCTCTGCCTCTGCGGCACTGCCCGTGCGCGCCGTCAGAAGCCGCAGCAGAAAGGCGCGGTGGTCCAGATAGGCGGCAACCAGGGGCGGGGGCAAAGCGATGGCGGGACCCGGCGGTAACGGGAAGGGCCAGTCCGATATAGTCCGGTCCCGCGCCGCGATCAATGCGGGAGGTCGCGCTGCCACAGGTCCAGAAAATTTTCACGCCGCACCTGCGGTCGGCTGCGGGCGGTGCCGTCATCGCATTGAAGGCCGCTTGATCCGGCCGATCCAACCGGCGGAGTGACGCCTGTGATTGAAATGCTGATGCGCGACGAGGATGGAGTCCGGGGCCGGTTTCGGTTTGATGCCGAACGCCTGGGCGGACTGACGCGCTGCCGCCCGGCCGTCGTGGCCATCACCCACCATTTCGCCCCAGAGCGGCGGCGGGTGGAAGCGATGATCCGCGATACCTATGCCCGCACCTATGGTGGGGATATCGCCATCACCCATCCGATGCTGATGAGCCTGCGCGACGCCGATGACCGTATCCTGGCGGGTGTCGGGTTCCGCCCGGCCGGCACGGCGCCCCTGTTTCTGGAAACCTATCTGGACCAGCCGGTGGAATCCCTGATCCCGGACCATACCGGGCGATCCCGGATCGTGGAGATCGGCAATCTGGCGGCAGCGGAGGCTGGTGCCTCCTACCTTCTGTTCATGGCGCTGGCCGCCTATCTGCATGGCCGGGGCTTTGAAAAGGCGGTGGTGACCGCCACCCGCCCGCTGCGCCGTCTGTTCCGCCATATCGGGTTCGACGCGCTGGAATTGGGCCGGGCCACACCGGACCGGGTGGGACCGGCCGCCAGCGCCTGGGGCAGCTATTACGCCAACGACCCCCGCGTCATCTGCGGCAATGTGGCCTTCGGGGCCGATTGCCTGGACCGATTCCTGACCGGGGACGCGCGGGAGGTGCTGCCCGCCCACCCTACCTTTCCCCGTCTGCATCCCGCCATTCCGGCGACCGAGGTGACCGCATGAGCCGCGTTCTTTCCGTAATTCGTAGCCATGACCCGGCCCGCCCGGCAGTGAACGACCTGACCTACGGCGCCCTGGCGGGCGCTGTCGACAGGCTGGCCGCCGATCTGTGTGAACGATTCGGTACCGATGCCCGCCCTGTCGCGGTGGAGATGGCCAACGGGCCGGCCTGGGTTCTGCTGGATCTGGCCTTGCTGTCGCTGCATGTGCCCAGCCTACCCCTGCCCGGCTTCTTCACCCCCGATCAGCGGCGTCACGCCCTGGCCGATGCCGGCGCCGGCTGGCTGATCACAGACCGGGCAGAGGCCCGGGAGGACGTCCTGCGGATCGGGACAATGCTTCTCTATCTTGTACGGCTGGACAATCCGGCCGCCACCCTGCCCGCCGGTACGGCCAAGATCACCTACACGTCCGGCACCACGGGCACGCCGAAGGGTGTGTGCCTCTCAGCGGCCGGGCTGGAACAGGTGGCAGTCTCGCTGGTGCAGGTGATCGGGACCGATTATGCCGGCCGCCACGTCGCCATCCTGCCGCTGCCGGTCCTGCTTGAAAATGTCGCGGGGCTCTACTGCACCCTGCTGGCCGGCGGGCATTATCTGGCGGAGGCACCGGCCAGCCTGGGTCTGGATCAGCCGTTCCAACCCGATTTCGGCCGGCTGCTGGGCACCCTTTCCGCCACGGGGGCCAACAGTGTGATCCTTGTGCCGGAACTGCTGCGTGGCCTGATGGCGGCCCTGGCCCAGGCGGGCCGGACCCTGCCCGATCTGCGGCTGGTGGCCGTGGGCGGGGCGCGGGTGGCACCGGCCCTGCTGGCCCAGGCCGGCATGCTGGGACTGCCCGTTTATCAGGGATACGGTCTGTCGGAATGCGGGTCGGTGGTGGCGCTGAACACCCCGGCCGCCAACCGGGTGGGCAGTGTGGGCCGCGCCCTGCCCCACCTGACGCTGGAAGTGGATAGGAACACCGGGGAGGTCAGCGTCAACAACCATGCCTTCCTGGGCTATGTCGGCGGCGGTCCCGCTCCGGCACGCATCGCCACCGCCGACCTGGGCAGCCTGGATGAGGACGGTTTCCTGTCCATCCAGGGCCGGTCGCGCCATGTCATCATCAATGCCTTTGGCCGCAACATCGCGCCGGAATGGGTGGAAGCCGAACTGACCGCCCAGCCGGAGGTGCAGCAGGCCGTGCTGTTCGGCGAAGGGCAGGTGGCGCTGACCGCGCTTGTGGTGCCCAGCCGGTTCGGACAGAGCCCGGCCGCCCTTTCGTTGGCCATCGCCCGGGCCAATGGCGCGCTTCCCCCCTATGCCCGCATTGCCCGCTGGCATGCCGTGCCCCCCTTCACGCCGATGAACGGCCAACTGACCCCGAACGGACGGCCGCGCCGCGAGGCGATCGCCAGCGCGCATGCCGCCCTTCTCCTTCCCCAGAGGATGTGAACCCCATGCCCCAAAGCTTTTTCGACCGTTTGGTGATGGAGACCGAAGGGTCGCGCCAGGCCCTGTTGTCGGTGCCGCAGATCCAGGACGGCCTCACCGGCCGTATCAGCCTGGAAACCTATATCGCCTATTTGACCGAGGCCTATCACCATGTGAAGCATACGGTGCCCTTGATGCGGACCGCGCGGACCCATCTGCGCCCCGACCAGCAATGGCTGATCCCCGCCCTTGATGAGTATATCGACGAGGAGGAAGGCCATGAGGAATGGATCCTGAACGATATCCGCCATGCGGGTGGCCCGGCGGAGGTGGTGCGTCACGGCACCCCGCGTGCCGCAACGCAGGCCATGGTCGATGAGGCCTATCGTTTCATCCGGGAAGAGAACGCCGCCGGCTTCTTCGGCATGGTCTATGTGCTGGAAGGGACCAGCACGGCCATCGCCACCCATGGGGCCGAGGCGGTGCGCCTATCGCTGAACCTGCCGAAAAGCTGCTTCACCTACCTGACCAGCCACGGGGCGCTGGATATCCAGCATATGGCATTCTTCCGCGACCTGATGAACCGCGTCACCGACAGCCGTGACCAGCAGGCCATCGTCACCATGGCGAACTGTGTCTTCCGCCTGTTCGCTGACCTGTTCCGCGCCATTCCCCATACCCGTCAGCCGGAGGTGCGTGATGTTGCCTGAAGACAGCCTGGAAGGCCGCATCATCCTGGTCACCGGCGGGGCGGGCGGCATCGGCGCCCCGCTGGTCAGCATCCTGCGCAGCCGGGGCGCACAGGTCACCACGCTGGGACGCGGCGAGATGCCGGGACGCCATATCCGCGCCGATCTGTCGACACAGGCCGGCATCGCCCAGGCCGCCGAACAGGCCCGGCTGCTGGCGCCGCACATGCTGTTCAATATCGCGGGTCGGCAATATTTCGGGCCGGTGGAGGGCCAGCGCCCGGCCGATCTGGCCGCCGACTATATGGTGAACCTGATCGCACCGGCCACCCTGGCCCAGGCGGTCCTGCCCCTCATGAAACAGCGCGGGCGTGGCCATATCGTCAATGTCGGCTCTGTCTTCGGGTCGATCAACTTCGCCCATTTCGCGGGATATTCCAGCGCCAAGGCGGGCCTGAAAGGGTTTAGCCAGGCGCTGCGGCGGGAGGTGCGGCGGTCCGGCGTGACCGTCTGTCATGTCGCCCCGCGCGGTGTGAATACCGGATTCAACGGCCCCATGGTGCAACGTCTGGCCACGCTGACCGGCATGAAGCTGGACGATCCGATCCATGTGGCCAACCGCATCCTGCGCGCGGCCATGGCGGGCAAGCCCGACACAATCATCGGTTGGCCCGAAGCCCTTTTCACCCGGCTGAACGCCCTGTTCCCCGGTCTGGTCGACCGGGCCCTGGCAGGCAACAACGCCAAGGCCGCCAGCCTGTTCAGCATCGGCGCGGACCAGGGCGCCACCATCCATCCGCAAATTCAGGAGAAAACCCATGCGCGTTGACAAGAAACTGCTGCTCGGTGCCCTTTCGCTGCTGCTGACCGGCAGCGCCCTGGCATCGGCCGACCCGGCCATGGATGCGAAGATCAGCGACCTGCAGGCCGGCTGGGCCCATGTGAAGTACGAGATCAAGGGCAGCGATGCACAGCTTCCCGCCATGGAGGCGCTGGCCAGCGACGCCAAGGCGGTCACCGCCGCCTATCCCGGCAAGGCCGAACCGCTGATCTGGGAAGCCATCATCCTGTCATCGGAAGCCGGTATCAAGGGCGGCATGGGCGCCCTGTCGCTGGTGAAGGAAGCCAAGGCCAAGCTGGAAACGGCGGAGAAGATCGACCCCACGGCGCTGGACGGCTCCGTCAATACGTCGCTGGGCAGCCTCTATTATCAGGTGCCCGGCTGGCCCATCGGTTTCGGCAGCGACAAGCAGGCCAAGGCCTATCTGGAAAAGGCCGTCGCACAGAA
>JAIXTS010000204.1 GCA_027483805.1 Azospirillum sp.
CGAGAAGATGGCAAAAACCCCTGCCGGACGGGCGCCGACAGGGGTTTCCAAGTCAAACCGGACAGAGGCCGGGAATCGGAGTCGCGTCAGGCGGACAGCGCCACCGGTGCGGTCTTCAGACGCTTGGTGATCAGTTTGTTCAGCGCATGCACATAAGCGCGCGCGCTGGCCACCAGCGTATCGGCATCGGCCCCCTGGCCGTTGACCGTCTTGCCTTCCTCTTCCAGGCGCACGGTCACCTCCGCCTGGGCATCGGTGCCCTGGGTGACGGCATGCACCTGATAGAGCTGCAACTTCGCTTCATGCGGGAAGGCCAGCTTCAGCGCATTGAACACGGCATCCACCGGGCCATTGCCGAAGGCAACTACGGGCGGGATGGTCCGACCATCGATCTCCAGTTCCAGAACCGCATGCTGCGGCCCGCGTGAACCGGCAACCACATGCAGGGCTTGGAACCGGACCCGGTCATGCTGGCGTCCGACCTCGTCATCCATGATGGCGACGATGTCTTCGTCATAGATGTCCTTCTTGCGGTCGGCCAGATCCTTGAACCGACCGAACGCGTCGTTGATCGCGTTCTCGCCCAGATCGTCATAGCCCAGTTCCTTCAGCTTGGCGCGGAAGGCGGCGCGGCCCGAATGCTTGCCCATGACCAGCGACGACCGGTTCAAACCCACCGATTCTGGGGTCATGATCTCGTAGGTCTCGGCATGCTTCAGCATCCCATCCTGATGGATGCCGCTTTCATGGGCGAACGCGTTCGCCCCCACAATGGCCTTGTTGGGCTGCACCTGGAACCCGGTGATCGTGGACACCAGACGCGAGATGCGGGTGATCTGCTCCGTCTTGATACCCGTGGTGCAGCCGATCAGGTCATGGCGCGTGCGCAGCGCCATGACGATCTCCTCCAGCGACGCATTCCCCGCGCGCTCGCCCAGGCCATTGATGGTGCATTCCACCTGCCGCACGCCGACGCCGATACCGGCCAGCGAGTTGGCGACGGCGAGGCCCAGATCATTATGGCAATGAACGGAGAAGATGGCCTTGTCCGAATTTGGGACACGGGTCATCACGTCCTTGAACATGGCGGCATATTCTTCGGGCAGGGCATAGCCCACCGTGTCGGGAATATTGATGGTCGTGGCGCCGGCCTTGATGGCGGCTTCAACGCAGCGGCACAGGAAGTCACGGTCCGAGCGGGACCCATCCTGGGCCGACCATTCCACATCATCCACCAGATTGCGGGCATAGGTGACGTAATCGATGGTGCGCTGAAGCACTTCCTCTTCCGTCATCTTCAACATGTAATTCATGTGGACGGGGCTGGTGGAGATGAAGGTGTGGATGCGCTTGCGCTGGGCCAACTGCAACGCCTCGGCGGCGCGGTCGATATCGGCACGGGCGGTGCGGGCCAATGCTGCGATGGTGGCATTCTTCACGGTGCGCGCCACTTCGCGCACAGCCTCGAAATCGCCGTTGGACGCGATGGGGAAGCCGGCTTCGATTACATCGACGCCCATTTCCTCCAGCACGGTGGCAATGCGCAGCTTTTCATCCAGGTTCATCGAGCAGCCGGGCGCCTGCTCGCCATCGCGGAGGGTCGTGTCGAAAATGATGACGCGGTTGCTGTCGCGGGTGATGGTCATGTCCTGGTCCCTTGCGGCACGTCGGGCGCGGTCCATGGCGGAACGTCACGCCGATCTGAATATGGATTTATATCGCTGCTGGCGGCGCCCTGTCGGCACCTCTGCCCCTGATCGCGGATCGCACCGCGGCAATGGCGGCACGACATTGGGCGCTCAGGGGGAAATTAGTCGTAGGGTGGCAGCCAGAGCGATGTGGCCGCGACGGATGGACCGAACGGACGCAACAACGGCCCGGGCGGAGGCGCCCGTGCTGTCCTGCTGTGCCGTCATCTGGTCTGCCGCCATCACGGGGGACCGTCCATCCTGAAAGGTTGTGGTCTGTCGGGAACACCGACATCTCATTTCATGTTTCGGTTTTAAGGCGAAATCACCGGCGCGGCAAGAACCTTCACATGGAAAGAAATGCAAAGGCTCCATGCGGCGCCTTCTTGGGTGCGCTGCGGCATGCCATTCATGGCACCCCCGCAGCGTTCCCGCTCGACATTGACAGAAGACACCCCATTGTCTAGCGATGGATTGGGTTCCGGCAAGGAGAAGGCCAGGTTCATGAATTTCCTCAGTGCGATCGGCCGTGCCACACTGACCTTCCTGGAGGCGGCGGGGCGTCTGGCCCTGTTCACCTTCACCGCGCTGGCCCATTGTCTGCGTCCGCCCTTCTACTTCCGGCATATCGGAAGGCAGATGGTGGAAATCGGCTTTTACAGCCTGCCCGTCGTCGGCCTGACCGCCGTGTTCACGGGCATGGTGCTGGCCCTGCAAAGTTATTCCGGCTTTTCCCGCTTCTCCGCCGAAAGTGCGATTGCCACCGTTGTGGTCCTGTCGATCACACGGGAACTGGGGCCCGTGCTGGCCGGCCTGATGGTGGCGGGTCGCATTGGTGCTGCCATGGCGGCGGAACTGGGCACCATGCGGGTGACCGAACAGGTGGATGCGCTGACCACCCTGTCGACCAATCCCTATAAATATCTGGTGGTGCCGCGGCTGATCGCCGGGACCACCATGCTGCCCATCCTGGTGCTGGTGGCTGATATAATCGGGGTTTTCGGCGGCTATCTGGTGGCCGTCTATCGGCTGGGCTTCAACGCCTCCAGCTATATCAACAATACTTGGCAGTATCTGGAATTCATGGATGTGGTGTCCGGTCTGGTGAAGGCCGCCTGTTTCGGCTTCGTCATCTCGCTGATGGGCTGCTACCACGGCTATAATTCGCGCGGCGGCGCACAGGGTGTGGGTGCCGCCACCACCAATGCCGTGGTGTCGGCCTCCATCCTGATCCTGGTCCTGAACTATCTGCTGACGGGGATCTTCTTCTCATGACCATGGCGCCCTTGGAACTCACGCAGGACATGGATGTCCCCAAAATCTCGTTGAGGGGTGTGAAGAAGGCTTTCGGCCCCAAGGTGGTGCTGGACGGCATCGACCTGGATATCCAGCGCGGTGAAAGCGTGGTGATCATCGGCGGGTCGGGCACGGGCAAGTCGGTGCTGCTGAAAAGCATTCTGGGCATTCTTCAGCCTGATGCCGGCACCATCCGGATCGACGGGGAGGATACGACCCATATCGGCGGTCGTGACCGTGAACGGGCCATGGCCAAGTTCGGCATGCTGTTCCAGGGGGCGGCCCTGTTTGACAGCCTGCCCGTCTGGGAGAATGTCGCCTTCGGCCTGATCCAGGGCGCACAGCGCCTGGGCCGCAAGGAGGCTAAGGAGCGCGCCATAGCCACCCTGGGTGCCGTGGGGCTGGCGCCCGACGTCGCTGACCTGTCACCATCGGAACTGTCGGGTGGCATGCAGAAGCGGGTGGGTCTGGCGCGGGCCATCTGCACCCGGCCGGAAATTATCTTTTTCGATGAACCGACGACCGGCCTGGACCCGATCATGGCGGACGTGATCAACGACCTGATCGTGAAATGCGTGAAGGATCTGGGCGCGACGGCACTATCCATCACCCATGACATGGCCAGCGCGCGCAAGATCGCCGACCGTATTGCCATGCTGTACAAGGGCAAGCTGATCTGGGTGGGCCCGGTGTCGGAGATCGACAATTCTGGCAATGAATATGTCGACCAGTTCATCCATGGCCGCGCCGATGGCCCCATCCAAATGCAGATCCGGGCGTTCTGACCGTCAGGCGGCCCCTATGGCCGGGGCACGGCACCGCGCAGCGGCATGAACGGCATGCCCGCAACATCCATTGCGGCATCCACCTGGGCATCGTCCTTCTGATCGAACAGTTGCAGCAGCAGATTGTCCATCGCCCGCTCCTCCGACTGGCCGCATTCGGCAAAGATGCGGCCCAACGCCTCCGTCTGGAACGCGCCCCTGCCCTCAATCCCGCCGCGATAGCCCAGGTCCCTGGTCACCCGCATCGCCACCTGAAACGGCGCGAACAGGTGTTTGGGCAGATGTGCATGGTCAAGCAAGGCCCTCATCCCTTCCCATTTGCCATCCAGCAGCACGGACAGGGCATTGGCCTTGCGTACACGTGACTTCGCGGCAATGGCGGCAGCGAAGAAATCGAAATCGCCGCCGCACAGGCTGCGCAGCAGCAATGACACGCCCAGACGTCCCTGATCATGCAGGTGAATGGCCAACGCGTCGGCATCCATGCCCTCCCGGTTGACCGGCCGCAGCAGGGTCAGCGTCGTCGAATCCCGGCCATGGCCTGCCAACTCCGCCGCGATCACCGGGGACAGGCGATGCCGCTCGATCAGCAGGTCCCGGATCTTATCGGAAACATGCGCCACCAGCCGCTCCACCACACTGGCCGGCAGTGTAGCGCGCCCCGCCAGCGGCGCGGCCACCAACGGCACATGGGCGTAACGGTCGGCAACCGACCGCAGCGTGGCATCCGACAGATCGGCACCGTCATTGCCCATCAAGGTGGCGACGACCGCCATATTGCCGACCGTGGCCAGGGCCCCGGATACGGCCCGCGACAGGTGTCGCCGGGCAGCGATGGCAAGCTGTTTGTCGGCCTCGCCGTGGCCGATCACCTCCAGCAGCAGGCCGTCATCCAGGCCGGTACTGTGGCGCAGCACGGGAAAAGCCACGGAGGTAACGTCAAGGGCAAGATCACGGGCCAGATCATCGGACAGGAGCGGGCTGTTATAGATCTGCCAGGCGACGGCTTCCCGGACCTGCCGCGCCGTATCATGGGCCAGACGAAGCAGCAGATCATGCACCAGCGTCCGCTCAGCCTCGGCCAGCAACGCCTGTTCGGCGGTACGCATCAGTTTTGTCAGAAGCTTGATACGCGCCTCCGGTGTCCGGTCGCTCGCCAGTTGCTGGACATCCGCCTCCGTCAGGGCGTTCCGGCTGTCGCTCATCTGTAGCCCGATCACATTGCCCGGCATTCGTGCCCTGACCCTACCATACCGACAGGCGCCACACAGATGATATCGGCCCAGGCCGGTACCAAGCCGGACGGAAAAAGCAAAGGCCGACCGCACGAAGCAGCCGGCCCTGTAACACCATTGCCCACAACCAATCGGCGACGATCAGCTGGCGGGCAGATCAGCGCGGGGCGTTCTCGCCCGGCTTGTTTTCTGTCAGCTTGGGATCGGCCGCTGCCTCCTCCTCGCCTTCCTTCATGCCCTTCTTGAAGGCCTTCACACCCTTGGCCATGTCGCCCATCACATTGGGCAGCTTACCGGCGCCAAAGACCAGCAGCACAACGACAAGAACAATGATCCAGTGCCAGAGGCTCATGGCGCCCATGGAAATTCTCCAGTTTCATGGCCAACGTCAACGCGTCGCCATAGAGATAGGAAATCTACTGACAGTTTAAAAGATGTATCCGCACCGATCCGCGCGGATCAGGCCTGCCCGCGCATTTCAAACCGGACCTCCAGGCGTTGACGGTCCCGTTCCTTGCCCATGGTTTCCGCCGGATGCGGCGGTTTTTCACCCGGATGGTAACGAAGTCCGGCCGCATAGCGCAGGGCCGACTGTTCAAACAGACCGGGGGGAATGGCCTCGACGACCCGCACATCCTGGGGCGCACCATCATTGCCGATACGGAACTCGACAATGACGCGGCCTTCGCGCCTCAGACGCAAGGCGCGTTCGGGATATTGCAGTCGGGGGCGGAAAAGCGGTTCCAAATCCGACATGGTATGTCCGACGGGACCCGGCGGGCGCGACCGGGGCAACGGGGGAAACAGGCTGCTTCCCCGCGTGCGGATGGCAGGACGGTATCAAGGGGGGGCGGGCCGGCGAACAGGCCCACTCCCCCTTCACATCACTTGGCCTTGGCGGCAAGCAAGCTCAAACGCGCCAGATCGGCGGGACCGTCAGTGGCCTTGATCGCCTTGGCGGTGGCTTCGGCCTTCGCCTTCTGGCCCAGGGCCAGATAGTAAGTCACCAGGCGCAGACGGGCATCATCGGGGTTCTTCAGATTGCCCTTGGCGATCGCGGCCTCAGCCAGCGTCACAGCCTTATCAAACTGGCCGTAACCGGCATAGGCCTCTGCCACGCGCAGGATCGGGCCGGCATTGGCGCCGGACAGGGCCTCGCTTTCGGTCTGGGCCAGGGCCTTCTTGTCATCGCCCACCTGCTTGGACGCCATGTCCTTCAGGCGCTTCTGGCGCTCGGCTTCCGGGCCGTTGCCCATAACGCCGGAAGCGTAACCCTTGTCGATGATGGCCTGCGCCTCACCGGGATTGCCTGCCTGCAGCGACAGCTGCGCCATTTCCATCAGTTCGCCGCCACTTTCCAGCAGGCCGATCGTGTATTTCAGACGATAGATGTCCAAAGCCAGACGGTCACGGTTGAAGCCGGGCTTGCGCTGCACGCGGTTCAGCAGGTCTTCCCAGTACTTCTTTTCCGGATAGAGGGCGACCAGACGCTCCAGAACGGAAACGTAACCGGCTTCGTTGTTGTTGGAGATCTGCAGGCTGGCCAGGATCTCCAATTCGCGCTGGGTCGGCCGCTGGCCGGCCCTTTCGGCAGCGGAGATCTTGCTGCTCATCTCCTTGACAGCGTTCGCGTAATCCTTGCTCTCGAAATACGCGGCCAGCAGCATGTTGCGGGCCTGCGCTTCGTTCGCACCCAGGCTGAGGGCTTTCTGCGCCCAAGCGATGGTCTTGGCGTAATTCTTGTCGGTCAGGTAGCTCTGCGCCAGCACCAGCGCATATTGCGCCTGCTGGGCCGGCTGCAACGCGCCGGCAGCGACTAGGCCTTCCATGCCTTTTTCCAGCTCTTCGGAATCACCGGCAGCCTGCGCTACGGCGACCTTGAACTGCAAAACAGTGGAGGCCTCGAACGGGGTCTTGTTGGGGACCGCGTCGGCTTCCTTAACCTTGGCCAGGGCTTCCTTATACTTCTTCTGCTTGACCAGTTCCTGGGCGGCCTGCAGCGGCGTGCCCACTTCCGGGCGGACGGTATCGCCCGAAGCCTTCTTCTCTCCGCCGGCCTTCTGCGCAAAGGCCTCAGACGGTGCCATGACGGCGGCGAAGGAGCCAAAGGCCAAAGCCGTTCCCAACAGGGCGGCGGTAAAAAGACGGGTGCGGGTCATTGTCTCTATCTCGGTATCGGTCGAACAGGTCGCTTGTCTCTTGGCGATGGGTCCCATCCGACGGGTTGTCTTACGGTCAGCCATCTGACCGCCATCCGAATGCAATCAGCTTATATGGGCAGGTTTAAGGCGGACCCGTGAAGGTCCGCCTCGCCCCTGTCGTCTGGTGCCGATCAGTCCATGAACTGTTCGTTACCGACCATGCCGATCTTGTTCAGGCCGAGCCGCTGTGCGGACGCCAGAACAGCCGCCACATACTTGTACTTCACCAGCTTGTTGGGACGCAGGTGCACTTCGGGCTGCGGCTGCTGCGCGGCCTTCAGGGTCATCTGCTGTTCCATCTCCTCGCGGCTGCTGAGAACGGTGCCGTTCCAGATCACGGTGCCATCGAAATCGACTTCGATGGTGATGACCTCAGGTTCGACCACATTCGTCTGCGGCGGCGGCGGACCGGCCGGCATATCAAGCTTCACCGCGTGGGTCTGCACGGGAATGGTGATGATGAGCATCACCAGCAACACCAGCATCACGTCGATCAACGGCGTGGTGTTCATTTCCGGCGTGACATTACCCTCTTCGGCGTTTGCCGGTCCAACACTCATACCCATGGGGGCCTCCTATCCTTCAATCCCGTCGGGGGGAAGGCTGATCGTCAACGTTTGACGCTCAGCGCCCCGGCAGGAGGCTCGGTGATAAAGCCGATCTTGAGGATGCCAGCCCGCTGGCAGGTCACGACGACCTTGCCAACGAACTCGTACCGTCCTTCCTTGTCACCACGAATGTGGATCTCAGGCTGCGGAACCAGCACCGCCACTTCCTTCATCCGCTCGAACAGTGCGTTGTAATCCGGCAACTGTGCGGCATTCCAATAGATGTTGCCGTCCGGATCGACACCGATCGTCACGTTTTCCGGCTTGCTCACAGTCACCACGTTCGACTCTTCAGGGAGCTTCACGGGAATGGTCTGAATAGCAACCGGAATGGTCAGGAGGAAGATGATCAGCAGAACGAGCATCACGTCCACCAGCGGCGTCGTATTGATTTCCGACACCACTGAGTCTTCGCCACTATTGGCGGGGCCGACGCTCATCCCCATGGTTAGGCGCTCCGGCCGACGGACTTAGCCTTCTGACCAGCGATCAGCAGGGCATGCAGATCGGCGGAGAAGTTACGCAGACGGTCCATGACCAGCTTGTTGCGGCGGGTCAGCCAGTTATAGGCCAGCACGGCAGGAACGGCGACCATCAGACCGATGGCGGTCATGATCAGCGCTTCACCGACGGGGCCGGCGACCTTGTCGATCGAGGCCTGACCGGACAGACCGATATTCACCAGCGCGTTCAGAATGCCCCACACCGTACCGAACAGACCGATGAAGGGAGAGGTGGAGCCGACCGAGGCCAGGAAGGCCAAGCCGCCCTGCAGACGGGCATTCACGGCATCAACCGAACGCTGCAGCGACATGGTGACCCATTCATGCAGGTCGATATGGTCGGTCAGCGAACCGTCATGGTGCTCGGTGGCACGCAGGCCGTCCTCGACAATGCCGCGGAAGGTCGAATTCTCCTTCAGGCGGGTGGCGCCCTCGGCGACCGAGGCGGCAGTCCAGAAGTTCTTCTCGGCGGCAGTGGCCTGCGCCATCAGACGAGACTGCTCAATCAGCTTGACGATCAGAATATACCAGGTGCCGGCCGACATGATGACCATCAGCACCAGCGTGCTCTTGGCGACAAAGTCGCCATGGGCGAGGATGGCCTCCAGACCATACGGGTTGATCGGCTCTTCCGCCGGAGCAGCGGCAGCGGCATCAACCGGGGCGGCGTCAGCGGGGGCTGCCGCGGCGTCGGCCGGGGCAGCGGCAGCGGCGTCGGCAGGAGCCGCGGCGGCCGGGGCCGGCTCAGCCGGCGTTGTGGACTGGGCGAAAACCGGGGCCGACATGGTGACGGCAACGGCAGCGGCGGCGGCGAGGCGGCTGATGCCCGCCAGGGTGAACAGCTTGTTCATCGTAGCTCTGCTTTCAGACTTACGTGTTTCGATTAAGAGTCGATGCGATGGTGATCAGCGCGCATCTTC
>JAIXTS010000083.1 GCA_027483805.1 Azospirillum sp.
GACCGCATCGTCTTTTCCTCCACCGCCGCCATCTATGGCGATCCGCTGCAGACACCGATCCGCGAGGATCATCCCCTGCACCCGGTCAATCCCTATGGGCGCAGCAAGCTGATGGTGGAGAATATCCTGGCCGATCTGGCGGCGGCAAAGGGGCTGCGGGTGGCGGTCTTGCGCTATTTCAACGCCTCGGGTGCTGATCCGGAGGGGGAGCTGGGCGAGAACCACCAGCCCGAAACCCATCTGATCCCGCTGGTGCTGCAGGCAGCCCTGGGGCGGCGGCCGGAGATCGCGATTTTCGGCAGCGATTACGACACGCCCGACGGCACCTGCATCCGCGATTATGTGCATGTGGCCGATCTGGCCGATGCCCATGTCCTGGCCCTGCGCCGCCTGCTGGCGGATGGCGACAATCTGACCGCCAATCTGGGCACCGGCACCGGCTTTTCCGTGGCCCAGGTGGTGGCGGCGGTGGAAAGCGTCACCGGCCTGCCGGTGCCGGTGCGCCGTACCGGCCGCCGACCGGGTGATCCCGCCATCCTGGTGGCCGATAATCGCCGGGCCCTGGCCGACCTGGGCTGGCAGCCCCGCTTCCCCGACATCAGCGACCATATCAACCACGCCGCCGCCTGGATGCGGCGCCGGCAAGCAGACTGATATCAGATAGCTGTCTGCTATCAGTAACCTGTCAGCAGCAGACCCAGGGTGCGCTGACGCAAACCGGCCGTCTCTCGGGTCATGCAAGCCTTCCTGGTCGATATGCATCAACTATGTGCAGATCCATACACACGTCAATGTACCCCCATTCAGGGCACCCCCATTCAGGACTGGCACCCCACCCCCGCCCTGTTCCATGATCGGGGGCCCATCCATCCGGAGCCTTTCGCGCGATGATCGACCAGAACGGCAAGCCCGTGACCAAGCCGGCCCTGAAGACCTATCTGGCCACCTATAATGCCGGGGTGCGCGGGTCGAAGGAGTTTGTTTCCCTGCCCCGCGCCCTGATCACCATTTGCGACAATCTGGCCCTGGGCAAGACCACCTATGTGAAATGTGTGGAAGGGCAGGTGCAGCTGTCGCGGCGCAAGGACGGCACCGTGGCCGGCAACGGGCTGTGAGCGACCCCCGCTTTGCCCTGTTCAATCCCGCCGGCCTGCCGGTTCCTGCCGGCTGGGATACCCCCGTCTGTACCCTGTCGCGGCAGCTGACGGATCTGGCGCCTGATCTGGTGATCGCCGCCGATGCCGCCCTGGGCAAGCGCACGGGCCATCCCTGGCTGGGCTGGCTGCGCGATGATCCCGACCGGCTGCGCCGTGACCGCCGCCGCCTGGACTGCATCCTGTCGCATGACGGGTTCATCGTGGAAGATGCGGCCCAGGCCCGGTTCCTGACCGACATCCTGGCCGCCACCGACCGCACCCCGCATATCCTGTTCCGCGCTGACCTGACAGCGGCGGCCCTGTCGGCCCTGCTGGCCGATATCCGCGCCACATCGGGTTTCCTGCCCGCCGCCGCCGGCCCCTCTGTTGATTATATTGTCCGTGTCGGGGGCCGGGATATCAGCTTCATCCGCCGCTGCCTGGACAGTCTGGCGGCCCAGACGGCCCCCGGCATCGGCGTCATCCTGGTCCGCTACGCGCCCGTGCCGGGGCTGGAGGCGGAGATGGAGCGTCAGCGTCCCCGCCTGCGCCGCCTGGACCTGATCGACATGCCCCGGCCCACCACGCGCAGCACCTGCCTGTGGGCCGGGCTGCGGCTTGTCGATGCCGACCTGTTCGGCATGCTGGATGATGATGACGCCCTGCATCCCAACCATGTGGCCAGCCTGTCGGGCCTGGCGCTGCCCAGGGGTGGGGCCGGTTCCGTGGCCATTTCCGGATCGGTGCAGGTCTGGGACGATGCCGGCGGCCCCTACCCGCCCGCCGATCCCGGCCTTGAACATCGCGCCTTCCATGTGCTGCCGGCGCCCGACCGGGCGGCCCTGCTCGACTGGAACCTGGCCATCCATTCCAGCGCCTTCCTGGCCCCGTCCAGCCTGCTGCCCTTCATCGGCCCTGATCCGGCGCTGGATATCACCGAGGATACCTATCTGCTGCGCCGGCTGGTGCGCATGGCGCCGTTTGCCGCCTCCTGGCGGGTCACCACGGATTTCCACTGGCGCCAGGGAGAGGGCGACAATACCGCCTTCCGGGGTGACTTCCGGGCCGAAACGCGGACCCGCATCGATGACCGCGAACGGCTGGACCCGGTCATCACGGCCCTGCGCGCCGCCGGGGGCCGCGACCTGCCCCTGGCGCCCGCCTGGGGACAGCGGGCCGAACGCCCGGACCTGCCCAGCCTGACCCATCCCGGCGATTTCAACGCCCTGCCGGCCAACCGCCCGCTTTATGTCTATGGCAGTGGGCGCGGCGGCCGCATCATCCTGGGCGAACTGTCCAAACATGCGCATCTGTCGGTGACGGCCCTGCTGGACAGCCAGGCCACGGGCACGGCCTTCGGCCTGCCCCTGCGGCGCCCCGC
>JAIXTS010000124.1 GCA_027483805.1 Azospirillum sp.
CCTCGCTGCCGGCCGAGAATTTTGCCGGTGCGCTCAGGGCCGGGGCCCGCTATGTGCGCCATTCCCCGGCCCTGCGGGCCGTCCTGGTCCGGTCGGGCGGGTTCTTCCTGTTTGCCAGCGCGCTCTGGGCTTTTGTGCCCATCATTGCGCGCCGCGAACTGGGCCTGGGGGCGGCCGAATATGGGGCGCTGCTGGGCAGCATGGGGGCCGGCGCCATTATCGGCGCCATCCTGCTGCCGCAGGTGCGCAAGCACCTGTCGGCCAATGGCCTGACCATCGCCGCCACCCTGCTGTTCGCCGGGGTCAGCGCGGCCCTGGCCTTTGCCCATAGTTTCGCGCAGGCCGCATCCTGCATGGCCGTGGCCGGCATGGCCTGGATCACCATGCTGTCCAGCTTTAATGTGGCGGCCCAGACGGCGGCGCCCAGCTGGGTCAAGGCAAGGGCGCTGGCCATCAACCTGCTGGTTTTCCAGGGTTCGATGGCGGCGGGCAGCGCGGGCTGGGGCTTGGCCGCCGGGCATCTGGGCATCCCCGGTACGCTGCTGATCGCCGCTGCCGGCATGGTGCTGGCCCTGGGGTTGGCGCTGCGCTGGCCCATCAACGGGGACATGGCGGGCAATATTGCGCCGTCATCGCACTGGCCCGCGCCCATCGTGGCGGTGGACAGCCCCACCGACCGGGGGCCGGTGATGATCACGATCGACTATCTGATTGATCCCGCCCGCAAGACGGATTTCGTCAAGGCCATGCGCACCCTGCGCCGTATCCGTCACCGCGACGGGGCCATCAGCTGGGCGCTCTATGAGGATGCGGCCGAACCGGGCCGCATGGTGGAAAGTTTTGTCCTGGAAAGCTGGCTGGAACATCTGCGCCAGCATGAACGCGTCACCCATGCCGACCGTGAGGATCAGGAGGTGGTACGCGGTTTCCATCTGGGCACCGAACCACCCCTGGTCCGGCACCTGATCGCGCCCTGACATTCGGAGCTGGCAAACCACCAACTCCGGCCCTGTGCAACAATGTGAAACAGAACATCATGTCGCGTTTCATGCGGCGGGCGGTCCGCACCACCGCTGAACGTCAATTGGTCACAATTCCGCCCCCGGCGATCCCCATCTTATCAGGGCGGTGTGGCAGGGGCCAGAGATAGCAGCCGCACCGGGTGGATATCATAGAGATTATCCTGCCATCCGCGCACGGGCGGCGCGACCATGTGCAGGGAACTGCCCTGGGCCAGCGGGATGAAGTGACGGCTGTCCAGCACCGCGCGTTCTGCCCGGCGCAGTTCCGCCTGCTGGCCCGCCGGGTCGGTGGCCGTCAGGGTGAAGGCCGGCGGCAGGAAGGGGGCCAGCATCTGCGAGGGGGAATATCCGATCCAGTTATTATAGATGAAGCCCTGAAAATCGCGTTGGGCCAAGCGGGTGCTGATCATGCGGGACTCCATACCGATCAGATCGGTCTCCACCCCCAGGACCTGTTTCCATTGCGCGGCAATGGCCACCACGCGCTGCCGGATGGCGTCGGTCGCGGCAAAGACGATCTCTACCCGCGGGGGCGGGCGGTCGGGACCGAACCCGGCCCGGCGCAGCGCCCCCTGTGCGGCATCGCGCCGGGCCTGCCCTTTTGGTCCCGGATCGGCATTGACCGCTGCTGGCCAGAGGGTGGTGGGGACCAGCCCATAGGCGGGAATGCTGCGCCCCTGGCTGGTGGCCGTCAGCTGTTCACGGTCCAGCGCCAGATCAAGGGCTTCCAGAAAAGCGGCATTGCCGCGCCAGGCCGGCCCGTCGGGATTGGCGGCCAGGGCGGACAGGATGGTCCAGGGATGGACATGCAGGGCCTCGGCCCGCTCCGCCCGCGCCCAGTCCAGCATGGCGGCGGGCACGGCACTGGTGATGTGCAGGTCGCCGCTGCGGAACAGGTTCAGTTCCAGTTCCGGCCGTTCCGCCACCCGCATCTCCACCTGCGCCAGCGCCACATCGGCCCTTCCGTGCCAATGATCGGCGCGTTCCAGCAGGTAATGCTGCTGCAGCCGATGTTCAATCAACCGGTAGGGGCCGTTGCACATCAGGTTGCTGGCATTGGCAAAATCCATGCCCTTGGCATCCAGCGTCGGGCCATGGACGGGCAGGGTGATGCGATGGGCCAGAATCGTGTCGACATCAGCAACGGGCCTGGCCAGCCGCACCACCAGGGTGCGGGCATCCGCCGCCTGAATGCCCAGCCGGTCCGGTGGCAGGCGGCCGCGCCGGATGTCGGCGGCATGTTCGACCCCATCCAGCAGATCGGCGATGCCCGACGCCGTGGCGGGGTCAACCGCCCGGCGCCAGCCGCGCACAAAATCAGCCGCCGTGACAGGATCGCCGTTCCACCAGCGCGCATCGGCACGCAGATGGAATACCAGGGTCAGCCCGTCGGCCGACCGGTCGGTGCGCACCGCAACGCCCGGCACCGTCCGCCCGGCCCCGTCGCGGGTCAGCAATCCTTCGCACAGATCCAGAAGCAGGCGGGCCGTGCCGATGGAAACACCGCGATGCGGGTCCAGCGTTTCCGGTTCCGGCCCGATACCGATGCGCAGCCGATCGGCAGCGGGTGCGGCACCTGTCGCCGCCAGCAGCAATCCGGTACAGAGGGCGGCGGTCAGACGCATGGGTCAGCCCGTCTGCCGCGCGCCGGCGCGGACCAGCGGATTGAGCACAAAACCATCGCCCACCCGGTCCAGCATGGACTTATCATAAAGCCGGGCCAGCCCGCTTTCCGGCTCCCCCGTCTCTGCCTTTGCCAGCGCGCAGGACGCTTCTGCCACCGTGAAGCCGCCCGGCAGGGCCGACAGAACGGTCAGCGCCTCCCGTTCGGCCCGGGTCAGCAGGCCCAGGGCCCAGCCCATGGCGGCACCCAGGCTGCGGTGGCGGGCCGGTCCCTGGCGGCGCATGAAGGGCAGGGCGTGCATCGGGTCGCGGCTGGCCTCCGCCGTGGCGCGCAGGCCCAGAAAGCTGGCCGCGCGCGCGCCAATTTCCACGCCCAGCGGCACGCCACCCAGATGGCGGCAGATGCTGGCAATGGCCGGGGCCGTCTCCTCGTCCGGCGAGATCTCCATCCCGGCGGCATTGGCGGCGGCCAGGAACAGGCTGGTCGCGGGGCTGGCTTTGGCATCGCCGGGCAGTGCCAGGGGGGACAGGCGCACGCACCAGGGCCGCAAGCGGCGATGGCCGATATGGGAGGTGACCAGAATGGTCAGCCCCTCATTCTCCTCCACCAGCCGGCGGATCAGGTCCAGGGCCGCCCCCGACAGCAGCTCCGCGCCGTCCAGCAGCAGCAGACATTGCCGCCCGCAAAGTGCAGCGATGCCGCCATCCAGACCCATTGCCACCGTGATATGGGCTGCCAACCCCTCGGCATCGGCCAGCATCACGCCCGTCAGGGGAACCTGCCATTGCCCATCCTGGAAGTCCCCGGCCAGTGCCTGCGCCGCCGCGCAGGCCAGCCGCGACTTGCCCGTGCCCGACAGGCCGGTGATCACCAGCAGCCGATCACGGCGCAGGCGCTTGATAACATTGGCCAGTTCCACCGCGCGCCCCGACAGGGGCAGCAGCGCATGCGGGATATTGCCGGTCATCGCCGGCATCGGGACCGCCAGCCGGTAACCACGCCCATGGACCGTCAGGATGACGGACCCGTCCGTATCGCCGATGGCGGCGCGCAGGCCGGAGATCTGTACCCCGACATTGGCCGGATCGACGATCTGCCCCGGCCAAACCCTGTCCAGCAACTGTGCGGCCGTCACTTCCTGCCCTGCCTGTTCCGCCAGCGCGGTCAGCAGGGCCAGGGCCCGCCGGCCCAGGGGAACCGGAGCGCCGCTGCGGCTCATCAGCCGTCCCTGACTGCGGTCAAAGCGATAGGCGCCCACCGCCAGTTCCAGCGGAGCCGATCCAGTGCCAGCAGAGGGCGGGGCCGATGACATTACGTCTTCCACTTCAGTATTAGCCGCAAATTCCACGGTGAAGACAAGGGCCCGGTAGGACGGGTGGCGCACAATGATGCTGCCGCCCGTCCGCCGGTTGGTCAACCGCGTGCGAAGGCCAGAAGGTCGGCGTTCAGCCGGTCCTTGTGCGTGTCGGTCACGCCATGCGGCCCGCCTTCATACACTTTCAGTTCCGCGTGCGGCACCAGCCGGGCCACGGCGCGGCCGGCGGCATCGATGGGCACCACCTGATCGGCATCGCCATGGATGACCAGGGTGCGCAGCCCATCGAATCTTTTCAGATCCTCGGTAAAGTCGGTCTCAGAGAAGGCCTTGATACAGTCATAGGTGGCCTTGTGGCTGGCCATCATGCCCTGCATCCAGAAACTGTCGATCATGCCCTGCGACGGCTTGGCACCGGGCAGATTAAAACCGAAGAACGGTCCGGACGCGATGTCCCGGTACAGCTGTGACCGGTCGGCCAGGCTGCCGGCGCGGATGCCGTCGAACACTTCCATCGGCAGGCCGCCGGGATTGGCATCGGTCTTCAGCATCAGCGGCGGGACCGCCCCCACCAGAACGATGCCCCCGACCCGCGCCGTGCCATGACGCGCGACATAGCGTGCCACCTCACCCCCGCCGGTGGAGAAGCCGACCAGGATGGCGTCCTTCAGATCCAGCGCCTCCATCAACTGCGCCAGATCGTCGGCATAGGTGTCCATGTCATGCCCGTGCCAGGGCTGGCTGGACCGCCCATGACCGCGCCGGTCATGGGCGATGGCGCGCAAACCATTGCTGGCCAGATGCAGCATCTGGTTTTCCCAGCTGTCGGCATTCAGGGGCCAGCCATGGCTGAACAGAACGGGCCGCCCCGCGCCCCAATCCTTGTAATAGATCTGCGTGCCGTCATCGGTGATGATTGTGCCCATGGGATGTCTCCGGATCTGTGCTGGCTGCTGTCCCGGCCCTTTGCCCGTCGCGGGTGGGGTCGGCGGGCAAAGTATTCCGCTGGAAACCCCTTTTGGCGTGTTAAAAGACCTAAAATCCGCTATGGCCACGGCCAGTGGCGCCCTCGCTGTTTTCCACATAGTGACCAAATCGACTGGATCATGGCCGCGCCCCCTCCGGTTTCCCTCACGCTTGACCTGCTTCACCGCCGCCTGCTGCGGGATGGCGCGCCGGTATCCCTGGGCGACCGGGCCTTTGACCTACTGGCGGTGCTGGCCGAGGCGGCGGGCGAGGCGGTGACGGCGGAGACCTTGACCGCCCGCGTCTGGCCTAGTGTCACGGTCGGTCCTGGCAATCTGCGGGTCCAGGTGCGCGCCCTGCGCCGCGCGCTGGGCGATGGCGCGGTGGAGAATGTGCCGGGTGTCGGATACCGGCTGCTTCTGCCCTTGTCGGGGCCGGGAACGGGCCTGAGCCATCCGCCGGTCGACGCCTTGCTGGGTCGTGAGGGCGAGCTGGACCGGCTGCGGATGATGCTGGCGCGGTCACGGCTGGTCACCATCATCGGCCCCGGCGGGGTGGGCAAGACCAGCCTGGCGCTGGCCGGGGTCGCCCGGATGCCGGCCCTGCGCGGGGTGCATGTGGAACTGGCCCCGGTGGCGCAGGGCGCGCTGTTGCCCGTGGTCACGGCGGCGGCCATGGCGCTGCGTCTGGTCGGGGCGGATATGAAAGGTGCGGTGCTGCAGGCGCTGGCCGAAAGACCGACGCTGCTGCTGCTGGACAATGCCGAACATCTGCTGGATGCGGTGGCGGGATTCGCCGACGAACTGCTGGGCCAGTGCCCCAATCTGCATATCCTGCTGACCAGCCGGGAACCGCTGGGCCTGCCGGGTGAACAATTGCTGCCGCTCTGCCCCCTGGATTGCCCGCCGGAGGGGGAGGAAATGGCGGCGGCCATCCGGACCTATCCGGCGGTGCGTCTGGTCCTCCGCGAGCATGCGCGGGGCGGGTGGCCGGAGCCGGCGGATGACCAGATGCCCGCCCTGGCCCGGCTGTGCCGGCATCTGGACGGGCTGCCGCTGGCCCTGCTGCTGCTGGCCGCCTGGATGCGCGATTGCCCGGTGGCGGAGGTGGAGCGGGTGCTGTCGGGCCGGTTCCAGGACCTGCCCTTGCCGGCGGAGGCCGGGTCACGCCACGGCAACCTGCACCATATGCTGCGCTGGAGCGTTGAGGCGTTGAGCCCGGATGAACGGCTGCTGCTGGGCCGTCTGGCTGTCTTTGCCGGAACCTGGCCGGTGGAGGCGGCGGTGGCGGTCTGCGGGGCCCCACCCCTGGAGCCGGCAGCGGTGCCGGGGCTGGTGGCGGGGCTGGTCGCGCGATCGCTGGTCGCGGGACCCATCCAGACGCGCCAACAGGGTCTGCGCCTGCTGGAAACCATCCGCCATCATGTCATCGCCGGGGATCCGGGCCTGGTGGAACGCGACGGGCTGCGGCACAGGCTGTGTGCGTGGCTGTCGGCGCATCTGCGTCACCAGATGCTTGTGCGCGGGCAAAGCGGATTCCGGGTGCCGGGCCTGCTGGCCGATGTCGCCGACATCCGGGCCATGATGACCTGGGCTTTCGGCGGCGGCGATGTCCTGGCGGGGCAGGTGTTGGCGCTGGACAGCTTTCGCCTTTGGACTCAGGCCGGTCCGTTTGTGGAGATTGCCGATTTCCTGATGCGGGCCTGGAGCCTGTGCGGACCAGAGACACCGCCCCTGATCCGTGCCCTGCTGGGGCTGTTGCTGCATGGCGAGGGGCTGACGGTGCGGCTGCCCATGCAGGCCGACCGTGCCCGCTACGCGCAAGACGAGCTTGAAGCCGCCGTTGCGACCCTGCGTGAACCGGATGTGCCGCCGGTCTGGGCCATCGACGGCTTAAGGGCCGCTGGGTATATCCGCCGCTATACTGGCGATCAGCGGGCATGTCTGGCGCTGTGGGAAGAGGCCGTGGCGATTGCCGACCGCCATCAGGTGCCGGCCGACATGGTGCGGGATCGCTCCCTTCTGGGCTGGATGCGGGCGGAGTTGGGGGAGATGGCACAGGCGCGGGTGGAATTCGCCCGCGCCCTGGCGGCTGCCGAGCGGCATGGGGTCCCCCGCAATCTGACGCTGATGCGGCTGGCCGATGCCGAATTCAATGATGGTCAGGTCGACCGTGCCATTGCGGTGACCCGTGAGGCCCTGGCGTCGGGAGAGACCATGCCCCCGATCTTGCAGCAGACTTTGCGGGCCAACCTTGCCTCCTATCTGCTGCTGCAGGGGCGGGTCATGGACGCCGTGTCCCAGGCGCTGCTGGCCCTCAATATCATGATCAAGATCGATTACAGCTACGCGCAGCCCTGGGCGCTGGAGCGTGGTGCGCTGGTGGCGCTGCGATTGGGGCGGCCGGAACTGGCGCTGTCGCTGGCGGGGCTGGCACAACGGCTGCTGGATGGGGGGCAGGGTCGCCGGGCGGCGGCGGAACGGGAAATCCATGCCCAGCTATCCACCGGTCTGGCCGGTGTCAACGCCCTGGAAAGGCCGCTGGAACTGGCCGAAGCCCTGCGGAGCTTGCGCGAATTCTACGAAGACCTGCTGGCGGACGGCAGCACCCGCCGATAACGCCGCCCTGCCATGGCCCCGCCGGGGGACCCCCGATCTTGCATTGAAGCCCTGTCGGCATTAGGGTCCCGCCGCATCGGGGGGCCGTCCCGGTGACGGTCCGCCGCCCTCCCTCCACCAACGGAACGGGTTTGCGGGATGAAGTCCGCCGTCATCGTCTTTCCTGGTTCCAACTGCGACCGCGACATTGCGGTTGCCTTGGAACAGGCTTCCGGCAAGAAGCCCCACATGGCCTTCCACAAGGACACGGAA
>JAIXTS010000413.1 GCA_027483805.1 Azospirillum sp.
GGGCCTGCCCGAAGGCACCGACATTTCCGGCCGGGTGCGCCCCGATTGTGTGCATGTACCGCTGGGTGAACCGGCCAATCTGGGTTTGGTGCTGGATCAGGACAGCGAGCTGCTGCCGGTCGTGCAGAAGGGCCTGCGCTCACGCGGGTTCAACGGCATGCTGTTCGGCGAGCAGGAACAGCGCCTGCGCCATTTCCATGTCGAGCTGAACCGCTATATGGCGGGGGAACCGAGATGATCTTTTTCATCAGCCGCTTCACGGTCAAGCCGGAATGCGAGGCGGAATTTATCCGCCTGGCTACGGCCCTGACGGAGAAGGTCCGCACGCATGAGCCCAAGACGCTTTATTACGCCTTTTACCGGGCCGATGGTCCCGGCCGCTTTGTCGTGGTGGAAAGTTTCCCCGATGCGGCGGCGGAGCATGAGCATCAATCCACCCCTTGGTTTACGGAGATTGTGCCGCAGATGATCCCGTGTTTCGACGGGCCCTATGTGCGTGAATATTTCCAGCCGCTGAACGCATCCTGAAAGGGTTGACGGCATGAGCAAGGCCGACCAGTTCATCCATGCCACCACGCTCGGCGACCTGCTTTTGTCCGCCGCCCGCACCTGGCCCGACACGGACGCGCTGATCTTTCCCAATGAAAGCCTGACCTACCGCGATCTGGCCGCCCGCGCCATGCACCATGCCAAGGGGCTGATGGCCATGGGCATCAAGCCGGGCGACCATGTCGGTGTGCTGCTGCCATCCTGTATCGAGTTTGTCGATATCCTGTTCGGCGTGGCGCTGGCCGGCGGCGTGACGGTGCCCATCAATGCCCGCTACCGCGCGCATGAACTGGCCTATGTCACCGACAATGCCGATCTGGTGGCCATCATCACCACCGAACAGGTCGCCGATCAGGTGAATTTTGTGGATCGGCTGTGCGAGGGGCTGGAGGGGCTGGCCGAACAGACGGACCCGATGGCTCTGTCGCTGCGGGCCTGCCCGCGCCTGCGCTCCATCATCCTGCTGGGCGATGGCGGCCGGCCCTTCACCCTTACGGCGGAACGGTTCGACGCGCTGGCAGCGACCGTGACGGATGAAGCGGTGCATGAACGCCGGGCCTTTGCGCGGGTGCGCGCCCCCGGCATCATCCTTTATACGTCGGGCACCACGTCGAACCCCAAGGGCTGTTTGATCAGCCATGAAGCCATTGTCCGCACGTCACAGGCTTTGGCGGAACGGTATGCGCTGACCGACCGTGACCGGTTCTGGTCGCCGCTGCCTTTGTTCCATATCGCGGCCATCCTGCCGCTGATCGCCATCTATGCCAAGGGCGGGACCTATCTGTCGATGCAGCATTTCGATGCCGGCGTGGCGCTGAAAATGCTGGAAACGCATAAGGTGACGGCCACCTACCCCTGCTTTGCGCCCATCATGGTCGACCTGATCCACCATCCGGATTTTGCCACCACCGACCTCTCCTCCATGCGGCTGATGAACTCGTCCCTGGCGGTGCAGACGGGCGCCATGAAGGAAATGCTGGCCAAAGCCATGCCCAACTGCATCCAGGTCGGCACCTATGGCCTGTCGGAGGCGGCGGGCACGGTCTGCACCAGTCGCCTTGACGACAGTTACGAGGTGCGGACCACCCGCCTGGGCCGCCCCCTGCCGGGGATCGAGGTGAAGATCGTCAACGCCTTTGGCGACCCGCTGCCGGCAGGTGAAAAGGGCGAGATCCTGGTGCGCAGCCCCGGCCTGCTGGATGGCTATTACAAGGACCCGGTGAAGACGGCAGAGGCGCTGCAGGGCGGCTGGCTGCATACGGGCGATGTCGGGTCGCTGGACGCGGATGGCAACATCATGTTCCATGGCCGCACCAAGGACATGCTGAAGGTCGGCGGGGAGAATGTCGCCGCGGCCGAGATCGAGGCCTATATCGGCACCCACCCGGCGGTGAAAATGTGCCAGGTGGTGGGCGCCCCCGATCCGCGCCTGGTAGAGGTGCCGGCCGCCTTTATCGAACTGCATCCCGGCACGTCGCTGAGCGTGCAGGAAGTGCTGGATCATTGCCGGGGCAAAATCTCCAGCTTCAAGGTCCCGCGCCATGTGCGTTTTGTGACGCAATGGCCCATGTCGACCAGCAAGATCCAGAAATATAAGCTGCGTCAGCAGCTTGAAGCGGAACTGGCGGCCGGTGCCGCTGCCTGACGAGAGGAATGCCCGATGTACACCATCGTCGCCAAGCTGTTCGTGAAGCCGGAACGGGAGGCGGATTTTGTCGCCGCCATGTCAGCCCTGACGAACGAGGTTCTGGCCCATCAGCCGGACGTGACCGTCTATCTGTTCAAGAAAATCCGCGGTCAGGACCACGCCTATGCCGCCATCGAACAGCACCCGTCGCAGGATTATTTCCGCGCAGTCCATTGCACCACGCCCTGGTTCCGTGAACGGGTGCCGGGTGTGCTGGACTGCCTGTCCGCGCCGCTGGTGCTGGAGGAATTTGACGACCTGTAACATTGGCGGCTTGGCGCGTGAGGGTCGCCCTGGCACTGAGCATCGGTCAGGATCAAAGGCTGACGGCGGTAAAATGTACCCGGGCCTCAACCGGCATCAGGGGATTGATCCCCCCTCCCCCGGCGCGACCAGACCGCCGGAAACCACCAGCTTCAGCCCATCCTCCACACTCATGCGCAGGGGTTTCACCGCCGAACGCGGCACAAAGATCAGGTAGCCGGAGGTAGGGTTGGGGGTGGTGGGGACAAAGACATTGATCATGTCGTCCGCGCCATCCAGAAGCTGTGCCACCTCGCCCCGTGTCGTGCCGCTGACAAAGCCGATGGACCAGGCGTCCTTGCGGGGGAATTCCACCAGCACCACCTCGCGGAACGCATCCGACTTCTGGGCCAGCACCGTTTCAAACACCTGCTTCACGGCGGTATGGATGCCGCGCAGCACCGGCATGCGGCCCACCAGGGCCTCGCCCAGGCGTAAAAGCAGGCTGCCCACCATGCCGGCCGACACCATCCCGACCAGGATCAGGAAAATCAGCAGCAGCACCAGGCCCAGCCCCGGCAGGGTGAAGGGCAGCAATTGATCGGGACGGAACGCCGCCGGCAGCAGATTGTCGACCAGCCGGTCCACCCCATCCACCACCAGCCAGGCCAGATAGAGCGTGATGGAAATGGGCGCCGTCACCAGGATGCCGGTGAACAGATAGGCCTTCAACCGGGCCGCCAGCGTCAGATGCAGGCCCGAAAACAGGGCCAGACCGCGCGGTTTGCGCCCCTCATCGCCGTCAGCCATCAGGCAACCCCATCATCGGTGCTGGAAAAACAATGGCCTGACCGTAGCGGTTTGCAGATGGCCAGCCTAGATATACATTCCATTGACACGACCCCACCTTGGATGCCCGACGTGAGCGACGCCCATTCCGCCAATCTCGACCGGATCGAACTGCTGCAGAGCCTGACGCCGGAGGAACGCGCCGCCATCGCGCGCAATTGCAGTTGGCGACATTTCCACCCACAGGAGCAGATCGTGGACCGGTCATCGGACAGCCGTGATGTCTGCCTGATCGTGGAGGGCCGGGTGCGGGTGGTGAATTATTCCCTCTCGGGCCGGGAAATCACCTTCGATGATATCGATGCCGGTGGCTATCTGGGTGAATTGTCGGCCATTGATGGCGGCCCGCGTTCGGCCAGCATCGTGGCCCTGACCGAAACGCTGGTGGCCTTCATGTCGCCGCGCCTGTTCCTGGAAACGGCGACGCGCCATCCCGGTGTCGCGACCAAGGTCATGCACCGGCTGACCCAGATTGTGCGCACCTCCACCGGCCGCATCATGGATCTGTCCACGCTTGGCGCCAATAACCGCGTCCATGCCGAACTGCTGCGTCTGGCCAAGGCCGGCCTGCGCCCCGACGGCAAGGCGGAAATCACCCCCATCCCCATCCATTCCGACATCGCGTCGCGCGTATCCACCACCCGCGAAACCGTGGCCCGCGTGATGAGCGACCTGTCGCGCGACAATGTCGTGATCCGCCAGGGCAACAGCCTGCTGGTCCCCGATTTTGAACGGCTGGAGGAGATGGTGGAGGAAGTGCGCGGGGATTGACGGGGGGTACCTTAGGTCAGGTCGAGCGAAGCGAGCCCTGACATCTTATCGGCACCCTCGCTCGTCAGGGCTCGCGCGGTCGTGCTCGACCTGACCTACGCGGCACCCGCCCGTTCCTGGATGAAGCGGGCCAGGGCGTCGGCGTCCATGGGGCGGCCGAAATGCCAGCCCTGACCGATATCGCAGCCGATTTCCACCAGGATGTCGGCCGTGGTGGCGTTTTCCACCCCTTCGGCCACCACTTCCATCTCCAGATCATGGGCCAGATTGATGACGGCAGCCACGATGTGGCGCGACCGGCGGCTGTCGGCCAGATCGCGGATAAAGCCCTGGTCGATCTTGATCAGGTCGGCGGGCAGATGCTTCAGATAAGAGAGTGAGGCATAGCCGGCGCCGAAATCATCGATCGCCACCTTCACCCCGCTGGCCCGCAGATGGGCCAGCACGCCCGCCGTGCGGTCCAGATTTTCCATCACCGCCGTTTCCGTGACCTCGATCTCCAACTGGCCCGGCGGCACGCCGGCGGCGCGCACCATGTCCAGCAACCCGTCCAGCCAGACGGGATCGGCCAGTTCCTTGACCGAGGCATTGATGGAAATGACGGCATCACGCGGCAGGTTCAGGCGTCCGGCTGACAGATGGTCCAGCGTGCGGCGCGTCACCAGCCGGTCGATATCGCCCACCAGCCCGATCCGTTCCGCTACCGGAATGAACAAGCCGGGGCCCGGCCCCTGCTTGCCGTCGGGCCGGCGCCAGCGGACCAGGGTTTCCACGCCCCGCACGCTGCCATCCTTCAGGCGGATCTGCGGCTGGAACACGGGGTGCAGCAGGCCGGCGGCCATGGCGGCCGGCAGATCGCCGGCCACTTCCGTGCGTTCCTTGATGGCGCGGGACACATGGTCGTCATAGGTGAAGATGGGGCTGGCCCGTTGATCGGCGGTCTGTGCGGCCCAGCTGCCGCCGGCATCCTGGGCCAGGATCAGCGCCTCGCGGTTGGCGAACAGATGGGCCTGCGGCATCACCACAAAATGCACATCGGGCAGCGTGGACAGGCCGCCCAGATCGACCCCGTCGCGGAAGGAAGCCGACAGGGCCGTCGTCAGGTAGGGCGGCGCCTCCCCGCCGGGCGACAGGATGGCATAGGCCAGTTGCCGCCGCGCCAGCCGCGCCGTCAGTTCGCACCCCGTCAGCATGCCATGGATGCGGCGATGCACGGCGCCCATGATATCGGTTTCGATCTGCGGGCCAAAGGTCACGGCCAGATCATCCAGATTGCGGACATAGGCCAGCAGCACCCAGAAACCCGCCCCGTCCTGGGCGGCGGCCAGCATGCCTTCCAGTTCGCGTTCCCATGACCGGCGGTTCAGCAGGTCCAGGTCCGGGTCGCGGTGGGCCAGACGGTGCAGCTCGATCTTCGCCTGGCGTTCGGCCGTCACGTCGCGGATCAGGGCGGTGAAATGCAGGCCGGTCGGCAGTTCAAGCCGCCCCACCGACAGCCAGGCCAGGAAGGTGGACCCGTCGGCCCGCCGGGCCACCACCTCCCGCCCCTTGCCGATGACGCGGGCCTGTCCGGTGTCCATATAGGCATTCACATAGCCAAGATGGCGGCCGGCATCGATATCGGTCATCAAGATGCTGACGGACTGTCCCACCATCGCCCCCACCGGATGGCCGAACAGGTTGGACACCGCGCGGTTGGCCTGCAGGATGTTGCCGTCGGCATCGATGGTGACGATCCCGTCCACGGCCGTGTCCAGGATGGATTGCAGTTCGCGTTCCCGGCGGCGCAGCGATGTCAGCGCATGGTTCAGCACGCGGGCAAAATCCCGCAATTCGCGGATGCCGCTGCGGGGCAGCCGCACGGGTTCATTGTTGAATTCCACCTGTTGCAGCCGCCCCGCCAGCGCCGATACCGGCGCCACGATCAGACGCACCGACAGGAAGACCAGCAGGCCCAGCAGGGCCAGCAGTCCGCCCCCCAGGCGCAGACTGTCATTCAGCAGGGTGGCGCGGGCCTGGGCCAGGGCCCAGTCGATACGATGCACCAGCAGCAGGTGTCCCGCCACCGCGTCCGCCCCCCCCAGCAGGCGGTTGTCGCTGTTGATGGTCCAGCAGCCGGCCAGCACCCGGTCGCCTTCCGTCACCAGCAGCCCGCGGCCGCAGGCCCGGTCCGCCGCTGCCCGGCGCAACACGGCCGGCACGGCGGCGACAGCCCCCAGATTGCCGCCTTCCAGCATCACATCATTGGCGAAGACAGGAATACCGTCATTGCCGACCAGCAGCACCAGATCGGCCCGCGAACGCAGGGCGGCGCGGTCGATGGCATCCCTCTCCGGCCCGCCATGATGGGAGAGGCGTTCCGCCATCTCCGACGCGGTATTGGCGCCGATCTGGGCGAATTCCAGCCGTTCCTGCTCCAGCACCTCTGCCATCAGGTCGGGATAGAGCACCAGCCAGGCGAAAAGCGCCATGACAGCCACGCCCAGAAAGGGCGGCAGCAGCAGCACGGTCAGCAGGGTGGGATTGCGCATGCGGGCCCCCTATTCCGGCAGGTAGGAGGGGTCGAGGGTGGGTTCCGGCGCCCGCCCCACTTCACCGGAGGCGACCAGCCAGCGCTGCGCCTGCATCATCGCATGGCTGCGCGGGGACAGCATGCTGCGGCCGGCGGCCGGGTTGGGGAACTCCAGGCGGGCCAGCACCTGCCGCACACGCGCCTCTGTCAGGTCCTGACGCTGGCTGACCCGGTACAGGGCCGCCCTGTCCCCGCGCATCATCTGGTCCACCCCGCCATACCAGGCGGCCAGCAGCCGGCGCAGGGTTGCGTCCCGGCCCGCCATACGGTCACGGCGCACGGCCAGGACATCCACCACCTCTCCCGGCATGTCGGCGCTGTCAAAGACGCGGACGGCGCCCGCCTGTTCCAGATGGCTGACCAGCGGTTCGTAACAGACGATATAATCCAGATCCAGCCTGTGCAGCGCATCGGCATGGTCGCCCACCGGTACAGAATATACCCGCACCTGACCCAGTGTCAGACCCTGCTTTTCCAGGAAGCGATACAGGACAAGGGCGCCCACCCCCTCCGCCTCCACCCCGATACGGGCCCCGGCGGGACCACGCGCCTTCGCCGCCGCATCCCGTGCCAGGACCACATCGGCGCCGTTGGACACGTCCAGCACGGCCAGAATGACCATGGGCAGGCCCGCCGCCTCCAGGCGCATCACCTCGTCCAGGGTCAGGGCCGCGCCATCCAGGCTGCCCGATGCCACCGCCTCCATCAGGGAGGGCGATGACCGTGCCTCCACCAGCGTCACATCGGCCGGCAGGGTACCGGCGGCGCGGGCCAGATGGAACGGTTCATACCCGATCCACAGATTGGTGCCGATGGCCAGCGGCCGGGCCGGGGCCGGCACGACATGCTTTGCCCCCGCCGCAAACAGCACGCCACCGGACAGGATCAGCAAGGCGGCGACGATGTAACCGGTGCGGGCCTGCCGTTCCATGGTCTGTTCCTTCCCCAGCCTTGGCCCCTGCCCGGGCCCCCGCCCGGGCTGCAACCCAAACCTGAAACAAACTGTACAGCGCTGCGCGTTAAAGCAGAAGCGTCTTCACGCGAAGGAAACTAAATTTCCGTATGACGACAGTATGTTAGTCAATGTGCGCGTGTGCTGCGCCGTCCCATGGTCCCATCCGGCGACCCCGCCCCGTTGCGCGGCAAGGGCCGGCGCCCTGGCCGATATTCTGTCGCGCCTTGCCGGTTTGCAACGGTTCCCCATTTCATCGGGACCGCTTTTATCTATATGTCCCTGAATTCCCTGTCGGAGATGGTTTGATGTCCCGCCCCCTGATGTGCCGCCCTGCCCGCCCGCTGACCGCTGCTGCCCTTGTGGCGCTGCTGCTGGCCGGCACTGCGCCGGCGCAGGAGGCGCAGGTGGCGGAAATCATCGTGACGGGCCGGCGCGACGGCGTACCGGCATTTGAACGCGCCTATGGCCCTACCATCATCGATGCCGCCACCCTTTCCACCGCGCCGCAGCGCCGCCTGGACGAGGCGTTGCGCGCCGTGCCGGGATTCGGCCTGTTCCGCCGGTCCGGTTCGCGCACCGCCAACCCGACCACGCAGGGGGTCAGCTTGCGCGGCATCGGCCCTAACGGCGCGGGGCGCACGCTGGTGCTGGTGGACGGGGTGCCGGTGAATGATCCGTTCGGCGGCTGGGTCTACTGGTCGCGCCTGCCCACATCATCGGTGGACAGGGTGGTGATCACGCGCGGCGGCGGCGCCGGTCCCTGGGGCAATGCCGCCCTGGCCGGCACCATCCGCATCGACACCAAACAGCGCGACGGCGTCGATATGGAACTGGCCGGCGGCAGCGACGGCACCCTGCTGGGCCAGGCCTCGGTGGGGGGCCGTGCCGATGGCTGGAATGTCGGCCTGTCGGGCAGCGCCTTTCAGACCGATGGCGTCCTGCTGGTCGACCCATCGCGGCGCGGGCCCATCGATATCCGGGCCGACAGCGATGCCTATGCCGTGGAGGGCAGCCTCTCGCGCCGGTTCGGCACTGTTTCCGCCACCGCCAAAATCGCCGGTTTCAAGGAAAGCCGGGGCAATGGCACGCCCTATACCAACAATTCCACCGACGCGACGGAGGCCAGCCTGCGTCTGGTCGGCGATGGCGACGCGGTCGACTGGCAGGCCGTGGCCTATTGGCGCGACTGGTCCTTTGCCAGCACCTTTTCCGGGGTGAACGCCACCCGCACCGCCGAAACCCCGTCGCTGGACCAGTATGATGTGCCCGCCACGGCCAAGGGCGGCATCCTGCAGATCGGCTTTTCCCCCGCCGCGGGCCATGAAACCGATATCGGCGCCGATCTGCGGGTGACCGACGGGCAGACCCGGGAACGCTTCACCTTCACCGCCGGCCGCTATACCCGCCTGCGCGCGGCGGGCGGCGAACAGCAGGTGGGCGGCCTGTTCATCGAACATGCCTGGACCGGGCTGCCGGGCCTGACCCTATCGGCCGGCGGGCGGCTGGATGGCTGGCGCAACCAGGATGGCCAGCGGCTGGAAAGCGACAGCGCCACGGGGACGGTGCTGCGCAATGACCGCTATGCCACGCGCGACGGCACCGTCGCCAATGGCCGCGCCGGCATCGACTGGCAGGCGGACCCGGCCGTCGCCCTGCGCGCCGCCGCCTATACCGGCTTCCGCCTGCCCACCCTGAACGAGCTTTATCGTCCGTTCCGGGTCGGCAATGACATAACCGAGGCCAACCCCGGTTTGGAACCGGAACGGATGCGCGGCATCGAAGGCGCCCTGCGCCTGACCCCCGGCGGCGGTATCAGTGCCAGCGCCAGCCTGTTCCATGTGCGGCTGAAAAACGCCGTGGACAATGTCGTGATCCAGACCACGCAAGGCAATAACGCGGCCCTGGGCGTGTTTGTGCCGGCGGGCGGCAGCCTGGCGCAGCGGCGTGGGCTGAACCGGGTGACCGTTCAGGGCCTGGAGGCTGACCTGTCCTGGCAGGTGAATGACGTTCTGCGCCTGGGCGCGGCCTATCTTTACAGCGACAGTGAGATCACCGATCCCGGCAGCATCAGCGCCCTGAAGGGCAATCAACTGGGCCAGTCGCCGCGCCATTCGGGCACGCTGGACGCCACCTGGGCCCCGCTGGACCCGCTGACCCTGCGCGTACAGATCCGCGCGGCGGGCCGGCAGTTTGAAGACAGCCGCAATCTGGGCACGCTGGATGGCTATGTCGTCGGCGACCTTTATGCCGCCTGGAAGCTGGACAGCAACCTGGAAGCCTATGCCACGGCAGAAAATGTCACCGGGGCGCGGGTGGAAACCGGCCGGCGCAGCGACGGGCTGACCAATATCGGCCCGGAACAGCAATGGCTGCTGGGCCTGCGGGTACGGCTGTGAGCA
>JAIXTS010000210.1 GCA_027483805.1 Azospirillum sp.
ACCTCGGTCGGCGCCCTGGTGGGGGCCGCCTATCTGACCAACCAGTTGGAAGAGCTGAAGGAATTCGCGCTGGGATTCGGCATGCTGGATACGATCAAGCTGCTGGACCTCACCTTCTCGCGCGGCGGTCTGGTCAGCGTGGAAAAGGCCTATGAGCGGTTCCGCAATGAACATACCGATATTCCCATCGAATCGCTGCCCATCCCCTTTGCCGCCGTCGCCACCGACCTGTCGACCGGCAAGGAGGTCTGGCTGCGTGAAGGGCACCTGCTGGATGTGGTGCGCGCCTCGGCCGCCATTCCCGGCATGTTCCCGGCGGTCCCCTATCAGAACATGTGGCTGGCCGATGGCGCCCTGGTGAACCCGGTGCCCGTCTCGCTCTGCCGCGCCCTGGGGGCGGAGGTGGTGATTGCCATCAACCTGAATGGCGACCTGTCCCAGATGCCGCGCCTGTCCAAGGCACAGCTGGGTCCCGTCAATGTCTCCCTGCCCGAACACCCGATCGAGGGCACGGCAGACGCCGAAACCCCGCCCCGCCCCATCCCCAAACCCTTGGCCAAACTGGCCGCCAAACTGAATGAGGTGGGCGAAAGTGCCCGCCAGCAGATCCAGGCCCGCTTCGCCAAGCCCCCACGCTCCCCCGCCCCCGGCATTCTGGAGGTGATGGCCAGTTCCGTGGACATCATGCAGGACCGCATCACCCGCTCGCGTCTGGCCGGAGAGCCCCCCGACGTGCTGATCACGCCACGCATCGGCCATATCGGCATTCTGGAATTCGAACGGGCCGAAGAACTGATCCAGCTCGGCTACACCGCCGCCATCGCCATGCGCCCGGCGGTCGAACTGGCGATGACGCGGTGAGGGACGGCGCGAGGTCGCGGGCTATCCAGGCGAGCTGGGGAGAGGGGGCGGGGGGGGCGATGGGCGCGGTTAGGGTTAGGTCGTGAGGAAAGCGGAAAAATTTTAGGTGTCCGTCAAAACTCGGTTTGACGGACGGAGGGCGACTTTTACGGCTTGCAACCCCGCCACGGTCCTGGATGGCCTGACCGTGATCTCGACCGGTGTTGTGGTTTAGAACCTCTTACGCGGTATCGACCCTCACGCTCACCTTAGTCACATTATAAAGTGAAACCCCACCACCCGTCGCTTTGGTCGGGTCAAACAAAGCCAAATTGATGCCATCGCTAACCGAGCTACGGTAAAGGACACCATCATATCCTTCATGCTTGATGAATTCGCACAAATACTGGCTGGGTATATAATCTATCGCGGCGCGCTGCGGCAGCACAGGGCGCGTCAGTTCTTCGCCAAGCCGCTCCAAAAGTGGTAACTCGGCCCGAAGGCGACCTATCTGGTCTGTAATTTGGATTGCCAGGGGAGAAACAAATCGTCTTGGATCACGTAGATCGACAACCTGGATACCAGGTATGATAAAATCCGCCACACATGCGATCTCTCCAGTATGGGGGCGAATTTCGGCAATTGCGGTTTCAGGGCGCGACCCAAGATAAAGATAGGGGATGCCGGCTGGATTTGCCCTGCCATGCGAAGTAAGATGTTTGGGAGGTGCGCCCATTTGGTCAATAGTAAAAGCACTGTCATTGACACGTATTCTCGCACGATACCATTGCTTCGGAACATTTTTCTCAACAAGAAAGCTTAGAAGGCCTCTTAACTGGTCCTGATCAATGGCCTGCTTGAGAAACCACCGGTTCTTATACATCATCTCATCACGAAGCGTTTCCCATCGAACTAACTCAGTGCTCGCAAAGATCGAAGATGGCGAGAATGTTCGGCGAACAATGTTGCCGTCGTCGAAAATTTCAGCCAGCAATTGACTAGCATGCACTACGTCGAGTTTGTCATCTGGAAATATCTTCCAATCTTCCTTCATCCACTCAACAAGAGTTCGTCCATTTGGATCGGGTTCATAGACGTTGACGAGTGACTCGAACTCAGTCGCTAGCGCGACCGGATTGACCAGCGGAACATCCGCTGTCCCGCAGAAATCGCACTTCCCATACTTTGGATCGAGCATCGGAAAAAAATCGCTTCGTAGCCATCGATCGTCGAAGCATTCCGGACAACATAGTTTCTTGGACATGAAGATTAGTCCAGGTAGTGAGAGATGGTCTCAATATGATGTATCATCGACAGCTTTTTCACATATCCAAGGCCAGGGAAGTGCTTCTTGGCGTGCAACTGACGAAACTCACGTATTGCTGTCGTTTCTAGGAGCTTCGAATTACCTGAGTTGAGTTCATCAATTAGTTTCTGAAGCGCCTGGGCAAACTTCCCAGCTGGGTCGGTTGGGGTATCGTTAGTCGTCGAGACGAAGTGATGAATATACATTACGTTTTCTTTGTCAGGGTCGATATAGGTGAGGTGGATTGCGACTGCATAGGCCGGACCCCCAGACTCAGAATAGGCATCACCGACGATTAGGAAGTCGCCAAATCCCACCAACCCAAGATCACTGTATGTAACGTGAAGTTCAGAGAATTTCTCGGGGGAAGTTTTCGCGTAGTCTGCATTTTTGCGCCGCTCAAAGCCATCTCGAACGAGGATACGTCTACTACCATTGAAATGCTTACGATATAGAATATCATCATTACGGTCAGACACAAAAACGTGCGTTGAAGAGCCTAGGTCGCTTCCTAGATACTGAGCCAATGCCTTTGGCTCGTTAAAGCCGGCATGTACGAAGGTCGGATGGTGCGCCTTGTGTGTCTCAAAAAAGGCTTGGGCATCCTTCATGCTGCTACTGCCACGTAGCAGAATGCCTGCGGAGATATCGGTGTTGCCGATGGTTCCACCTTTAAGCAACGCCGAGATATTGGTCCCATCGTCGCCGTGGTCGCCATGTTGGGGATTGACGATTACGATCGCCCTGCCTTTGGCATCGCTGATTGCCTTCAGCGCCTTTTCGAGCCCGCCAAGCGATTCCCTCACGGGCTCAATAATCGGCACAAAATTTTTCCCCGCAAGTAACGGTGCCATCTCGCGGATTGTGATTAATTCAAATTGCTTACCGCGAAAATAGGGATGGTACATGTGGTGATTAACTCCATGCCATCGCGGTGGTTAGTGGGGTTGATACAGCCTCAACGATCCGATCATGATCGGATCGTCTGATATTAATTGAAAGAGCGGCTGCGTGCAAAGATTGAGGAAGACGCTCAACAAATTCCCTAAGCGGCGCAAGGTCGCGCGTCCGCTTCAACGTTGCCACCATTGCCATATGGACTGCTGTGGGGTCGAGCTTCTCGAAGCGTTCGCGCATAACGCCCCGCCGCAATGTGTTCGGAACATCTGGGAATTGGACACCTAGTTGCGCTAGGATCGTTTCGGCCTCAGCAGTCCTTAGTGACTCGAAAACGGTCACAGGACATATGCGGTTGGGGCGATCCTCGGCTTCCCGGATCGTCGAAATCTGGTGGCGCGCGGAGAGTTCCAACACGCCGACATCTGTCGGAACAGTCTTAAAAACGCTGTCAACATGATCCTTGCTCGCAATCACGAAGACCTTCGCGAAAACCCTTTTGTAATTTTCAACCTGATTTGCAAGACGTGCAAGTGAATCACGCTCCGATTTGATTTCATAGACCGTTGCAGTCCCGTTCAAGATCGCAAGGTCCGCCTTACAGGTGCCTGCACGAAACTCGGTCAGCATACATGCAGTGTTGAGGGAATGTTTTCCCAACAACACGCGCTGAATCAGAGCTGCACGGTAGACATATTCGTCGCGACAACCGTTTCGCTTTAAGATCGCAAACGCCGAATCAAAAGCGTGGCCCACTGTAGCATCGGCAGGGCACAGTGCACCGATTTCGGACATGCTGATTAACCGACTGAACAGCGAAGACCGACCATTCTTAGCCATTTCGCGGAATACACCCGCCGAAAAGAGCCGCGCTATCGCCGACAGTTGCGTTGCGTTTCGTATCACCATCTCTCCGTGGCCCGCTCATGGAGCGATCGTGCGAACTTCGATTGACCATAGTCCAGATTGCCATTTTGGGGAATCGGGTAATTCTGGGCAGGCTCAATGCGCTATTGGTTGGGGGTTGGGCCATCGTCGAATGTAACGCCCGTCCCCCAAACCGTCCTTTGTCGGACAACGCTGCACCTGTCCGGAAACCTGCACCCGCAACGTCAATCCGGACAAGTTGTTTGCCGGACGGTTTTCCGGACACGACGTTCACCATAATGTCCGCTGACGAGCGGTGCATCAGCGCAGCACAATGGCCCCAACGGCGCCCAATCCCGCCACCCTGATTGCTGACTTTCCCGTCGGCCCATGCCATACTTCCCCCCGTATATTCCCACATCGCGGCCCACCCGTCCCGCATTCGGAGCCAGCCACCTGTGCGCTCTGAAACAGTGGGTGTTTTTCTGTTTCATCCTGTTGCATTGGACAGAACATTCGGAGCTGGCAACCCACCTTCTCCGAAACACACCCCGTTTGATGATGCAGGATGTTGCACAGACCTGACCATTCAGAGGCGGCAGGGCGGCCCCTCCGAATGGATACGCCGCACCGGCAACCCAAACAGGGTTGACGCCGGCTTAACCGATGCCGTCCAATGGCAGCCTTTCCCCTGATCCAGGCTCTGCGCCATGTTCACCCGCCCCGCCGACCCCACCCAACGGGAAATGGTCTCCGCCATGTTGGCCGCCATCGATGATAACGGCGCCGGGTCCGGCGACTGGGGCAATTGAGGCCCGGTGATCGGCCATGGTCACCGGGAATCTCTATAAAGGGAGGGTTCACCCATGCTGCTCTATGACGACACCATCGCCCCTACCCCGCGCCGGGTGCGCATGTTCCTGGCGGAAAAGCGGGTGGAGATCCCGCGTCAGACCGTGACCATCGGCAAGGGGGAACATCTGTCGCCGGCGTACCGCGCCCTGGTGCCCAGCGGCCGGGTCCCGGCCCTGGCGCTGGATGACGGCACCGTGATCTGCGAAAGCGTGGCCATCTGCCGCTATATCGAAGAACTCTATCCCGACCCCAACCTGATGGGCAGGGATGCCAAGGAACGCGCGGTCATCGAGATGTGGCAGCGGCGCCTGGAATTCGAACTGCTGCTGCCCTTCGCCGCCGTGTTCCGCCACACCCATCCCAAGATGGCGGCCCTGGAACAGCAGGTGCCCGACTATGCGGCGGTACAGAAGCCGCAGGCGGAAAAGCGCCTGGCCCTGCTGGACCATGATCTGGGGCTGACCCGTTTTGTGGCGGGCGACCGATTCACCATCGCCGATATCACCGCCTATACCACGCTGGCCTTCTTTCCCCGTCCCTGCGGCATCGCGCTGGGTGACCACCTGCCCCATGTCGCCCGCTGGATGGCGGAGATAGGCGCCCGGCCCAGTGCGGGGGCCTGACCAACCCTATCCGGGTATGTCTATGGGACAGGTGCTTGAAATAAGGCGATAAACTGCCGCCACTAAAGGCATTTTCTCAACGACTTCCTGCTAGACATTGATAATCATCGCCTTTAGCTTGGCAGGAAAGCGGGACATCTGGTGATCTTGAAGGGGATTGGGGCATGGCGTTCACGGCGATCTGGCGGCGTTCGACGGCCCAATCCCGCAAACTGGCGACGGCGGTGGCCATGGCCGCCCTGGTCGCCATCGCCACGCCGGTGGCTGCCCTGGCCAAATATGCCTCGATCATCATCGACGCCAAGACCGGTGAGGTCCTGCACGAGGCCAGCGCCGATACGCGCAATTTCCCGGCCAGCATGACCAAGATGATGACCCTGCATCTGGTCTTCGACGCGGTGAATGCCGGCAAGATCCGCCTGAACCAGCAGTTGCCCGTGTCGCGCCATGCCTCCAACATGGAACCCAGCAAGCTGGGTCTGGTGCCGGGTGACAACATCACCACCGAACAATGTATCCAGGCCCTGGTGACCAAGTCGGCCAATGACTGTGCCGTGGTCCTGGCCGAAGCGCTGGGCGGGACGGAGCAGAATTTCGCCCGCATGATGACCGACCGCGCACGTCAGTTGGGCATGACCCGCACCACCTTCCGCAACGCCTCTGGCCTGCCCAATGCCGGTCAGCTGTCGACCGCGCGCGATTTTGCGCGGCTGGCGCAGAGCCTGATCTATGATCATGCCCAATATTATTCCTACTTCTCCGCTTCCTCCTTCACCTACAAGGGTGTGGTTCATCGCAACCATAACCGGCTGATGGCCCGGTATGAGGGGATGGACGGGCTGAAGACCGGCTATATCCGCGCGTCGGGCTTCAATCTGGCGGCCTCGGCCGTGCGCGACGGGCGCCGCCTGATCGGCATCGTCTATGGCGGACAGACAGGCACCTGGCGTGACAACCACATGGCCGACCTGCTGGACGATGCCTTCATGGGCCGGCGTGAGGCGCCGATGCTGGTGGCCAGCAACCAGTCCAAGCCCAAGGCCAAGGCCCGAACCAAGCCGACGGCGCCGGAAACCATGGTCGCCGCCGTGTCGGACAGCATCATCGGCACCGCCAACGCCGCCCCTGCGGTCAGCACCGTCGGCAGCGTCCCCGCCTCGCGCGCCAATGGCAACTGGGCCATCCAGGTCGGCGCCTTCAATGACAAGGCCCAGAGCCAGCGCGCCGTCAATCAGGCGACGCAGAAGGCCGGCACCCTGCTGGACAGCGCCACGCCGCACCTGATGGAAGTGTCGACCGCCAAGGGCACGCTTTACCGCGCCCGCCTGGTCGGCCTGGACGAAAGGACCGCACGGCGCGCCTGTGCCCAGCTGTCAAAGTCGGGCCAGAATTGCCTGACCCTGCCGCCTGCCAGCCTCTGATCGGGTTTGCCCCGCACCGAAATCACGGCCCGCCCCACCCGGCGGGCCGTTTTCATGGGGGCCGGCCGCAGACCGCCTTGACGGCGGCGGGGACTCGTCATAGAGCAGATTTTTTAACCAATCTGCTTATCGGGATGGGCATGGGCACGCAGACAGTCGCCATTGTCGAGGATGATCGCGACATTCGGGAGATGCTGACCGATTTCCTGGGCGGCCAGGGCTTTGCCATCCTGTCGGCCCCGGACGGTGCCAGTTTCCGGGCGCAGATGGCGACAGCCCGGCCCGATCTGGTGATCCTGGATATCGGCCTGCCGGACGATCATGGCTACCGCATCATGCAATGGCTGCGCGAACGCGGGGCCGATTGCCCGCCCATCATCATCGTGACCGGCGCCAGCAGCCCGCGCGACCGCAGCGCCGGGCTGGACCTGGGCGCCGATGATTATGTGTGCAAACCCTTCGATCTGGGGGAATTGCTGTCGCGCGTCCGGGCTGTTCTGCGCCGCGCCGCCCCCCGGCCGGCCCCGGTGGCCGTGCCGTCCGACCTGCATGTCCGCTTTGGCCCCTGGCTGCTGAAGCGGGATGACCGGGTGCTGCTGCATGAACCGGACGGGCGGCAGGTGGACCTGACCGCCATGGAATTCGACCTGCTGTCGGTGATGGTGCAGCGCCCCAATCAGGTGCTGAGCCGGGATGAGCTTTTGCAACTGGCCCATACGCGCAAGGCCGAACCGTTCGACCGCGCCATCGATGTACGGATCACGCGCCTGCGCAGAAAGATTGAGATCAACCCCACCCACCCGGGCTTCATCCGCACCATCCGCGGCATCGGCTACATGTTCCATCCGGAAGGTGCTGTTTAGCCCCTGTGCGCAAAGGCCATGCGCAGCACCTGTTTCAGCGGCTCCCACGCCACCAGCGCCTCACATTCCGCCAGCGTGGCCCAGCGTGCGTCCAAGGCGTCGTCTCCCGGCACCGGCTCCCCCGACAGCCAGTCCGCCGTAACATCCACGATGGTATAGTGAAAGCGCAGAGTGCCGTCGGCATCGCGCACGATATTATCCACCGCCGTCAGGATGGCACGGGCGCGGGCAATGATGCCCGTTTCCTCCTGCACCTCCCGCTCCGCTGCTGCGAAAAGCGTCTCGCCCAGTTCCTGGGACCCGCCGGGAAGCGACCATTCACCATGGCCCGGCGGCTTGCCCCGCCGGATCAGCAGGACCTGCCCCCCCTTCCAAACCAGACAGCCGACACCGACGCGGGGATGGGTAAGAAAATGATCAGGCATGGCTAATTTTCTACCCCTGAATTGACCAACCTCAAGGCACACCTTGCCGGTATGATCCTATCCTGCGGATGAGAATGGGCGAGAAGGGATTTGCGATATGGCGACCATCACCCTGATCCACGGCCATCCCGATGCCGGCAACGGCCATCTTCTGGACCTCTTGGCCGATGCCTATCTGGACGGCGCGCTGTCCGCCGGGCACAGCGTGGAAATGCTGCGCCTCAATGCGCTGACCTTCCCGCTGATCCGGTCGAAAAAGGAGTGGGAAGAAGGCCCCGTGCCGCTCGATATCCAGGCGGCCCAGGGCGCTATCCTGACGGCCGACCATCTGGTCTTCCTGTTTCCGCTCTGGCTGGGCGATGTGCCGGCCCTGATGAAAGCTTTTCTGGAGCAGGTGGCGCGACCGTCCTTCCTGCTGACCGACCCAGAAAAGGGATTCGCCAGCAGTCGCCGGCTGGCGGGCTGCAGCACACGCAGCATCGTCACCATGGGCATGCCGGCCCTGCTCTACCGGCTCTATTTCCTGTCGCACGGGGTGCGCAGTTTCAAACGCAACGTATTGGGTTTTGCCGGACTGGGTCCGAATGCCGACACACTGATCGGCATGGTGGACAACATGCCGACGGAGCGGCGCGAGCGGCTGCTGCAACGGATGGAGAGCCTGGGAAGGGCCGGAAAGTAGGGCGGGCGCCGTTGCCAGCGCCCGCCACCCACGCTTAGTACATGTGCTGGCCGCCATTGATGGACAGGGTGGAGCCGGTGATGAACCCGCCCTCATCCGCCACCAGGAACAGCACGCCACGGGCGATTTCGGAAGCCTGACCCAGACGCCCCACCGGCACCTTGGCGACGATCTTTTTCAGAACGTCGGCCGGCACGGCGCGAACCATGTCGGTATCGATATAGCCGGGCGCAATGGCGTTCACGGTGATGCCCTTGGCGGCCCCTTCCTGGGCCAGGGCCTTGGTGAAGCCATGGATGCCCGACTTGGCGGCGGCATAGTTCACCTGACCATACTGGCCGGCCTGACCATTGATGGAACCGATATTCACGATACGGCCGAAATTGCGCTCCCGCATGCCGTCGATCACCGCGCGGCAAGTGTTGAAGCAGCTGGTCAGGTTCGTCTGGATGACGGCGTTCCACTGCTCGAACGTCATGCGGTGCATGGTGCCGTCGCGCGTGATGCCGGCATTGTTGACCAGCACGTCGACGGGGCCCAGCTCGGCCTCGATCTGCGCCACCGACGTCTTCACGGCCTCAAAGTCTGACACGTCGAACTTGTAAGCCTTGATGCCGGTACGTTCGGTGAATTCGGCGGCAGCCTGGTCATTGCCGGCGTAGTTCGCAGCGACGATGTAGCCAGCATCCTTCAGCGCGACGGAAATCGCCTCGCCGATGCCGCGCGTACCACCCGTCACCAATGCCACTCTTGCCATTTGTTTCCCCCGTTGTTGTGGCCTTCAGGCCGGCTGTAAATCACTGAACTTTAATTTCGACGGCGGTGTGCCGCCTTGATGTGCCTCAGGGCTGATATCCCTGAAAGCGAGCGGGGGTGCTTTTGGCACCCCCGCTGAAACTATTGTCAGTCGCGTTCGACGCACAGTGCCACGCCCATGCCGCCGCCGATGCACAGGGTCGCCAGACCCTTCTTGGCATCGCGTCGGATCATTTCATGCAGCAGGGTCACCAGCACACGAGCACCGGACGCCCCGATCGGATGACCCAGCGCAATGGCGCCGCCATTGACATTGACCTTGGACGTGTCAAAGCCCAGGTCGCGGTTGACGGCAATGGCCTGGGCCGCGAAAGCCTCGTTCGCCTCGATCAGGTCCAACTGGTCGATGGACCAGCCGGCCTTGCGCAGCGCCTCGCGGCTGGCCGGGATCGGGCCGGTGCCCATGATGGTGGGATCGACGCCGGCCGTGGCCCAGGAGGCGATGCGGGCCAGAGGGGCAACGCCGCGCTTAACGGCATTGTCGGCGCGCATCAGGACCAGGGCGGCAGCGCCGTCATTGAGACCCGACGCATTGCCGGCGGTGACGGAACCCGTCTTGGAGAAGGCGGGACGCAGCTTGGCCAGCGTGTCGATGGTCGTGCCATGCTTGGGATATTCGTCACTATCGACGATCACGTCGCCCTTGCGGCCCGCCACCGTCACGGCAGCGATCTCATCCTTGAATCGGCCTGCCTTCTGCGCGGCCTCGGCCTTGTTCTGGGAAGCGGCGGCAAACGCGTCCTGCTCTTCCCGCGTGATGCCATATTTGGCGGCCACATTCTCCGCCGTCTGGCCCATGTGATAATTGTTGAAGGCGTCCCACAGGCCGTCCTTGATCATGGTATCGACCATGGACGTGTCGCCCATCTTGGTGCCACCACGCATATACATGGCGTGGGGCGACAGGCTCATGCTCTCCTGACCACCGGCCACCACCACGTCGGCATCGCCCAGCAGCAGCGACTGATAGCCCAGCGCCACGGCGCGCAAGCCCGAACCGCAGATCTGGTTGATGGCATAGGCGGTGCGGCCTGCCGGGATTCCGGCAGCGATGGCGGCCTGACGGGCCGGGTTCTGGCCCAGGGCGGCGGTCAGCACATGGCCCAGCACCACCTCATTCACTTCCGCCGCGTCGGTCTTGGCGCGTTCCAGGGCGGCACGGATGGCCACTTCGCCCAGCTTGTGCGCGGGCACCGACCCGAGCGCACCATTGAAGGCGCCGATCGGGGTGCGGGCCGCACCGGCAATTACCACTTCGACCATGGTTCCTCTCCTCACACGTGCGGGGTCCGGATCCGGCCCCTGCTTGTCGCCATCACCGGGGAAGCTTAGGCGGAAGGGACCCGGCCACGCAAGCGACGGGTCCGCGACAGCCCTGACACAACCGCATTATTGCACTGCAACATGGTCGATGGACAGTTGGCTTGCGGTCGGTTCAAGCGGCCGCCCCGGACTGATCCTGGGGAAGGTCAGGGTGAACAGCGCCCCGCCCTGGGGCGCCGCCCCCACCCGCACGGTCCCGCCCATGCGCACCGTGACGATATTGTAGAGCAGGTGGAGACCCAGGCCCGACCCGCCCATGCCGCGCCTTGTGGTGAAGAAAGGCTCGAAAATGCGGGACCAGAGGTCGCGGGGGATGCCTCTGCCGTCATCGCTGAAAGCCAGTTCGACCATGTCGCCGTCCATCCGGCGGGCCGCCACCCGCAGCGTGCCGCCACGCCGCTCATCCGGATAGGCATGGACGATGGAATTGATCACCAGATTGGTCACCACCTGCGCCATGGCACCCGGATACCCATCCATCTCAATGCCGTCCGGCACAGCCATCTCTACCTTGTGCCCGGCATGCCGGATGCGGGGCGCCAGACTGGTCAGCACCTCACCGACATAGGAACGCAGGTCGAAGGGGCGTCGGGCGTCCGACGACTGGTCCACCGCCACTTCCTTGAAGGACTGGATCAATTCGGCGGCCCGCGTGGCATTCTTTTCGATCAGAGTCGCCAGTTCATCCACCACCTTCAGATATTCGTCGAAGGTTGACCGCCGCAACTGCCCCTGCGCCGCCAGCGCCAGAATGGTGGCTGTTTCGGTGCGGAGCTGCGAAGCGCCGGTGACGGCAAGGCCCACGGGTGTGTTCACCTCATGCGCCACACCGGCCACCATGGAACCCAGGCTGGCCATCTTTTCCTGCAAAATCATCTGTGCCTGGGCGTCGCGCAGGTCGATCAGGGTCTTTTCCGTGGCGGCCTGCGCCTGTTCGGCCCGCCGGCGTCCTTCGATGGCGGCATCGCGGGCCTGGGCCAGCATGCGACGCGTCTTGGTCCGCGCCGATTGCGAGGACAGGTTGGACAGCACCAGCAGCAGCAGCGCGGTCAGCAGAAAGGCGAATCGTCTATGAATATCGGGCGGTGTATCTCCACCATAAAGCTGCCAGGCATAGGTGCCGCAGATCACGGCCAGGAAGCCGCAGAAAAAATAGAGGATGGCCCGGTTGCCGCCAAAATTGCCTGTGGTGGCCAGGGCCGTGAGGAACAGCGGAACCAGGGGGGACGCGATCCCATCGGTATAATGCAGCAGGATGGCGATCAGGCTGAGCCCCGCCAGATTGTTGGCGATGGTGATCTCATGAAACCGGCCCGTCAGCCGCACCAGCACCAGATTGCCGCCCACCAGCAGCGCATAGACAGCCCAGGTCAGGCTGACCGGATCGAACGGCCCCTGATTGACTGACCAGACCGTGTAAAGCACCAGGATGCCCGTCAGGATCAGCAGCGTGACGCGGATGAAGGCACGGGCGCGCAGCAGGGCCTTTTCGTCAAAGCCACGCTCGCGCATGGGCGCCGGGAGGAACAGGTCCGTCACCCTGCGCAAGGCCCTTGCCGGCCATAACCGCCAGCTGTCTGCGCCCATGCGCCCGCCCTCCGACCGTCGCTTGACCAAAGATGAGGCTGGCGGAATTCCGACAAAAGCTCAACGGGTTAAGCGAGAGCACGCGTGAAATTTCGGGGTCGCCTGTCCTATTGCGGTGCCAGATAGCGCACGGGGTGACTGTCGCGCAGATTATCAACCCAGCCGGCCACGCGCGGCGAGACAAGATGCCGGCTGGTGGCAAAGGTCACAGGCATCAGCGCGGCATCGGCCAGCAGCAACCCCTCCGCCCCGCGCAATGCGTGGGCGAAATCCGCCCGGCTGACAGCGCGGTCGGCGACCTCCATTGCAGCATCGAAAGCCGGGTTCTGATAGCCATTGCCGTTGCGCTGTTCCCGGCTGCGCATGATCTCCAGATATTTTTCGGGGAATATCCAGAACCACTCGCGCAGCATCAGGTCGGGGTAGGAGCCGTCGCGCATGCGGCCCAGAACCACCTTGGATTCCTGATTCTCCAGCACCGTTTTCACACCCAGAACCGATTGCCAGCGCGCCGCGATGGCGACCGCCATCTGCTTGTTGGCTTCCCTGGTCGGGTACAGGAGATTGACGGTCAGCGGCCGGTCGGGGCCGTAACCCGCCTCCTGAAACAAGTTCCGGGCGAGCGCGTCGCGCGCATCCTGGGTCCAGGCGGCCTGGGCGGGCAGCGCGGGTTCATAATCGGGCAGGCCCGGCGGTACGAAGGTGTAGGCGGGTTCCCCATCGCGCAGGATGCGCCGCGCGATCCCCTCCCGGTCGATGGTCAACGACAGGGCAAGACGCAGGGCGCGGTTCGATTTCCAAGGCTCGTTGCGCAGGTTGGGCGCAATAAAACTGGTGCCTGCCCGGGGGGCCAGACGCAGTTCGGCGGGCAGGTGCTCCCGTGCCCAGTCGATCTGACCCGATGGCACCGTCTCCGTCACATCCAGTTCGCCGGCGCGGAAGCGGCGCAGTTCGGCTTGGCTGTCCTCCGTCGCATAAAACCGCACGCTGTCATAAGCGACGCGGGCGGCGCTGGTGAAATGCGGGTTGCGGGCCACTGCCACATGCGACTGCGGCACCTGTTCGATCAGCATATAGGCGCCGTTGGAGACCAGGTTGCCGGCCCGCGTGAAGCCATCGCCATGCTGTTCCACGCTGCGCCGATGCACGGGGTATGTCGCGCGGTGATAGAGATAGTCGGTGAAATTGGGCTTGGGCGCCTTCAGCCGCACCTGGAAAGTGCGTTCATCCGGGGCGGCAACGCCCAACTGATCGGGCGGCAGCCGCCCCGCCGCGATCTCCTCTGCGTTCAAAACGGGATAGAGGAAGTCAGCAAAAAGCGGGCGGGTGGCGGGATCCACGGCGCGGCGCCAGGACCAGACAAAATCCGCCGCCGTTACGCGATCGCCATCCGACCAGCGGCCATCGGCACGCAGGACAAAGGTGTAGGTCAGCCCATCGGCACTGACGCTCCACCGTTCCGCCGCACCCGGCACCATGCGGCC
>JAIXTS010000394.1 GCA_027483805.1 Azospirillum sp.
GTCCGCGACATCGTGCAGGCCAAGGGCCTGACCGCCGCCGTCATCTATGGCGCGCTGGCCCCGGAGGTGCGTCGCCGCGAGGCGGAGCGTTTCACCAATGGCGAGGCCGATGTGGTGGTAGCCACCGACGCCATCGGCATGGGTCTGAACCTGCCCATCCGCCGGGTGCTGTTCACCACGCTGGAGAAGTTCGACGGGGTGGAGCAGCGGGAATTATCGCCGGCAGAACTGAAGCAGATCGCCGGGCGCGCGGGGCGGTACGGTCATCATGAAGAGGGCGAGTTCGGGGTGGTGGCCAAAGGCACGGCGCAGCAGCTGCGCACCATCTGGACAAGGCCCGACCCGTCCTTCGGCCCTCGTCGGGCGCTGACGGTCCGGCCCACCCGCGCCATGGTCGACCGGCTGGCCAGCCGGATCGGACGGGACAGCATGATGCTGCTGGTCGATTGTTTTGCCGCCGCCCGTACCACGGGCAGCCCCTATCGTGTGGCGGACCTGTCGGCCCTGCGCCGGCTGGCCCAGTCCCTGGATGAACGCGATGTCGGGTTTGAACAGAAGCTGTCTTTGCTGTTCATGCCGTGTGATCCGGACAAAGAGGTGGATGCCCGCTTCTTCAATCACATCCTGCGTGCCGTCGAAAAGGATGAGCCGGTGCCGCTGGGCCTTTTGGTGCCGGCCCGCATGGACCGGCTGGACGATTTCGGCCTGGAGGAACTGTCGCGGTCTTGCGACCTCTACTACTGGGCCAGCCGCAAGTTCCCCCGCCTGTTCCCTGACCGCAAGGCGGTGGAGGAAAGGCGGGCCGAGGTGGCGGGTCGGCTGTCGGAACTGCTGGCCAGCACGGCCCGCCGGCAGCGCTTGGGCAAACCCGGTGGCGATGGCCGTCCGGGCGGGGGCGGGGGTGGTGGAAAGCCCAAACCGCCCCCGGGCTTCCGCGGGGCGCCCAAGAAACGCTATGGCCCGCGCAAAGGCTAGGGGCGCAGCGTCCCGCGCCTTCACGCAAACGACATGAAACCGCGACAATCCTGTCGCCGATCATGCGGATAGTCCGGCCTCGGTTTCCATACCGCAACGGGGCCGATCCCATGTCGCCTGACCGTCCGTTCAATGTTGTGTTCATCTGCCGGCGCAATGCCGCGCGCAGCCTGATGGCCGAAGGTTTGCTGCGCAAATGGGGGGCGGGACGTTTCGATACGTTTTCCGCAGGGCCGGAGCCGCGCGACGAGGCCGACCCCATCACCCTGGACCTGCTGGCCCGGGTGGGGATCGAGACGGAAACCCTGCGGCCCAAGCGGTGGGACCTGTTCACCGGTCCTGACGCGCCCGACCTGGATTTCGTTTTCCATGTCTGCGAACAGTCCGCGGCCATGAAGCAGCCCGCCTGGACCGGCAATCCGATGATCGTCACCTGGCGCTTCCCCGATCCCCTGGCCCTGGAAGGGTCGGAGACGGAACGCCACGCCCTGCTGAACCTGGTTTTCGGCATGGTGGAGCGGCGGGTGAAGCTGCTTTGTGCCCTTCCCGACCACCGTCTGGCCCGTCTGACGGCGTCGGACGTGTCCGACATCGCGATGGCGGGGTAGGGCAGCAGACCATTCCCTCCCGCCGCCAACCGCGCTAAACCGTGGAGGTTGCTAGCGGTTGGTGGTGTGGGATGAGCAAGGCCTGGGTCAATGAGAATGCGCGTGATGCGGCAGCCGACGATGATGACGGCCCCGATGATCCAAGCCCGCTGCCGCCCGGACAGAAAAACCACATCACCCCGGAAGGTTTCGAGCGCATGCGGGCGGAGCTGAACCAGCTGCTGCGTGTCGAACGGCCGAAGGTGGTAGAGATCGTGCATTGGGCGGCCGGCAATGGTGACCGGTCGGAGAATGGCGATTACATTTATGGCAAGAAGCGGCTGCGCGAGATTGACCGGCGGATGCGGTTCCTGTCGAAGCGGCTGGAGATTGCCAATGTCGTGGACCCGTCGCAGCAGAAACATCGCGATCAGATATTCTTCGGCGCCACCGTGACCTATGCGCGTGAGGATGGGGCCGAAAACCAGATCACCATCGTCGGCGTGGACGAAACGGACATGGGACCGGGGCGGATCAGTTGGGTCTCTCCCGTTGCCCGCGCGCTTCTGAAGGCGCGGGAGGGGGATCTTGTCAGCTTGCGCACCCCGGCCGGTGTGGAGGAACTGGAGGTGGTATCCATCACCTATCCGCCGCCCGGCGGGGGAGTATCCGACGTCGGATGACGGGCATTCCCTGACCTTCTGTGTCCGCCGGCCTTTAACTGTTGTTTGGATACTGGACGTCATGACCGTATGATCGTGTGGCGGGTAATCATGCCTGCCGCCGGAGGGGCGATGGTTCTCGCGTCCAAAAAGCTGGCCTTGGTTCTGGCATCGACGCTGGTCCTGATCTGGAGCGGCACGGGCAGCCTGCTCTGGCTGGAGCGCGAACGCGCCCTGGAACAGGCCCAGCGCGACGTGGCCAACCTGGCCCTGGCGTTTGAGGAACAGTCCTTTTGGATTATGTCCACGGTTGATCAGACGCTGCGCACGGCCAAGGCCGAGTACGAATCGGACCCGGCCGCATTCAAGCTGCGCGATTTCATGCAGCAGCATGCCATGCCCCAGGGCTTCACCATCCAGATGTCGATGGTCGGGGCGGACGGGTATCTGATCGACAGTTCGCTGGGCATGGGGCCGGAGGCGCGGATCACCAATTATCTGGATCGCATCCATATCGCCACCCATGTGAACCAGGATACCGGCTCGATCTTTATCGGTCCGCCGATTGTGGGGCGGCTGTCGGGGAAATGGTCGCTGCCGGTCAGCATGCGGCTGAACCAACCGGATGGCAGTCTGGCTGGCGTCGTGATCCTGGCCGTCGATCCTTTCTACCTCTCCGCCTATTTCCATAAGCTGGATCTGGGCCGTGAGGGGGTGGTGAATATTCTGGGCATGGATGGCATCGTGCGCGCCCGGTCGGGCCGGTCCGAAGCGCCTGACAGCGCGGTCGGCCTGGGTCAATCCATGGCGGACAGCGCCGTGATGGAAATGGCGCGGCAATCCTCCCATGGTGTGCTGGATAATGTCAGTTCCATCGACAATATCCGCCGGCTGATGGCGTTCCGCCGCATGCGTGTCTATCCGCTTGTCGCCATTGTCGGGCGCGGGGTGGAGGAAATCCTGGCGCCCTGGTGGTCGCTGGCCTGGCGCGCGGTGATCGCTGCCACCGTGGCCAGCCTGGGGCTGGGTCTGATGGTCCGCGCGCTGGAACAGGAATCCCGCCGGCGCCGGGCCCAGGCCCGCGATCTGTCGGAGGCCAACCGGCTGCTGCGGCTGGGCGAACAGCTGGCCATGGTTGGGCATTGGCGCTTTGAACTGGGCACGCGGCGTCTGACCTGGTCGGACGAGGTCTATCGCATCTATGGTCTGCGCAAGGACAGGTTCCAGCCCAGCATGGAGGCTACACTGGCGGCCCACCATCCGGAGGACCGCACCCGTCTGCGTGAACTGGTGGAAGCGGCGATGCGAACCGGCAGTTCTTATGAGATGGGTCTGCGCATCATCCGGCCCACGGGCGAAATCCGGCATGTGGTGACGCGCGGCGTGGTGGAATTTGACAGTGCCGGCAAGCCCTTTGCCATTTTTGGCGCCGTCAGTGATGTGACCGACCGCACGGCGCAGGAGGAGGCGCTGCTGGTCGCCCGGCGCGATGCCGAAACCGCCGCGCGGGCGAAGACGGAGTTCCTGGCCACGGTCAGCCATGAACTGCGCACGCCGCTGAACGCCGTGATCGGTTTCGCCGACCTTCTGCTGACGGCCGATCTGCCGGAGAGCGAGCGCCGACGCTATATCCGCCTGCAGGCAGAGGCCGGGCGGACATTGCTGGCGGTCATCAATGATGTGCTCGACTTCGCCAAGGTCGATGCCGGGCATCTGCAATTGGAGGAGATACCGACCGACACAGTGGGCATGTTGCAGACCTGTGCCGAGCTGGTGCGCCCGATGGCCCAGGAAAAAGGCCTGACCCTGCGGGTCGACCTGTCCGGCGCCCTGCCGCCCTGGCTGATGCTGGACCCTACGCGGGTGCGGCAGGTGGTGCTGAACCTGCTGAACAATGCCGTGAAATTTACCCAGGCGGGCAGCGTGTCCCTGGCGGCCGACACCGTCACCGACGATACCGGACATTGGCTGCGCATCGCCGTGGAGGATACGGGTATCGGTATCGCGCCGGAACGGCAAGCCCAACTGTTTGAGCCCTTCCATCAGGCCGACGCCTCCACCGCCCGGCGGTATGGTGGCACCGGGCTAGGCCTGGCTATCTGCAAGCGGCTGATCGGGCTGATGGACGGCCGTGTCGGTCTGTTCAGCGATGCCGGACGCGGCAGCCGGTTCTGGATCGAAATTCCGTTGCGCCCGACCGAGCCGCCGGCCCACGGCCCGGCCCTTCCCACCCCTGGCGCCGCGGAGGATGGATCGTTCGCCCGGCCCCTGTATGTGCTGGTGGCCGAGGATCTGGCTGTCAACCAGTTGCTGGTCCGGGCCATCCTGGAGCGCGCGGGCCATCGCGTCGATATCGCCATCGACGGTGTCGCCGCGGTGGAGGCGGTCCAGCGTCAGCCTTATGATCTGGTCCTGATGGATGTGCAGATGCCGGGCATGGACGGGCTGGAGGCCACACGCGTCATCCGGTCCCTGCCATCGGCGGTGGGCCGCATTCCCATCGTGGCGCTGACAGCCAACGCCCTGCCATCGGAGGTCGAACGCTGCCGCAAGGCCGGCATGGATGACCATATCGCCAAACCGATCGAGGCCAGCCACCTGCTGGCCGCCCTGGCGCGCTGGTCGCAGCGGATCGGCCCCGTATCCCCGCCCACGCCCGTGCAGGGCCGGCAGGAGGGGGAAGTGATGTCGACGGCGATGCAGTCGCAGCTGGAAATGCTGATGGGGCCCGGTGCCTTGCTCGCCATGATGCAGGAGGTTGCCAGTGCGCTGCGCCAGCGGCTGGGTATCATCACCGATCCGGCCACCCCGCCGGATGCGCTGCGCGGCCATGCCCATTCCATGGTCTCGCTGGCGGGTAATTTTGGCCTGATGGAACTGTCGCAGGCGGCGCGGCGAGTGGAACAGGCCATCGATGCCGAGGCCGACCGCGAAGCCGTCGCCGCGGCGACGGCGCATTTGCTGGCGGCGGCCGGCCGGGCACAGGCAGCATTGGGCGACCGCCTGCCCGAACTGACCCGCGCCGCCGCTGCCGAAGGGACGGAAACGGAAGCGGTTGGCTGACAGGCGCAATCGCCCTCTTGCCATCCCCCGCGGGAAGCGCCATGAAGTACGCATCGTTCTGTGCTGGAAAGTATGAACACGATGCTGACCCAGCGGGCAAAATATGCCCTTCGTGCCTGTATCCATCTGGCTGATCATTACGAAGACGCAACGACAGTCCAGATCGCGGAGATCGCCGCGGCAGAGAATATTCCGGCCAAGTTCCTGGAAGCCATCCTTCTGGACATGCGTAAGGCCGGGCTGTTGCAAAGCCAGCGGGGCCGGCATGGCGGATACCGGTTGGCGCGCGCGCCGGAGAACCTGTCGGTGGGTGACATCATCCGCGTCATCGACGGGACCCTGGCCCCCATCCGCTGTGCCAGTCGCTTGAAATTTGAACCGTGCGAGGATTGCGAGGATGCCGCCACCTGCGTTATCCGCTGGGCCATGCTGAAGGCCCGCGACGCGATGGCCACTGTCCTGGACCGCTGCACCCTGGCCGAAGCCTCGCGCCGCCGCCGCTCCCTGTCGCATCCGCTTGATTTTGTGATCTGATCGGCGGACCGTTCATCCAACCATCACGGGCGTTCGGCTTGACTTCGCGTCGCCGATATTTCCTACTGTCCGCCTAGGATTACGCTGCCAGCCATGGAGACAAGGCCCGCATGACTGACCGCGCCCGACGTCCGACCATCGCCGTCATCGGTGCCGGCTTCAGCGGGTCCCTGGTTGCCCTGCACCTGCTGGCCGCCGGCCCGTCGGCGCCGCGAATCCTGCTGGTGGAACGGGCGCGCGGGTTTGGCAAGGGGGTCGCCTATAGTACCCGTCATGGCGCCCATCTGTTGAATGTACGCGCCGGCAACATGAGCGCCTTTCCCGATCAGCCTGGCCATTTCCTGGATTGGTTGCGATACCGGAATGAAACCGTCGACGCCTCTGGTTTTGTGGCTCGTGCTACCTATGGCCAGTATTTGCAGGACATGCTGTCCCAGGCGGCCAAGGGCTCAGACGCGGTCGGCCGACTGGTGCTGATTGCCGATGATGCCGTCGCGCTGGCCCACCGGCCGGAGGGTGGCTTCCGTCTGACCACGGATGTGGGCCGTTCCTATGATGTCGATGGCGCCGTCCTGGCGGTCGGCAACTTCCCGCCCGATCCACCGCCGGGCGTTGACAAGGAACTGCTGGGATCATTCCGCTTCCGCACTGATCCCTGGGCGCCCAATGCGCTCAGCCGTATCGACCGGGGCGATAGCGTTCTGCTGCTGGGCACCAGCCTGACCATGGTGGATGTGGCCCTGTCCTTGACCGATCAAGGTCATGAGGGCCCGATCCTGGCCCTGTCGCGCCGGGGATTGTTGCCGCGCCGGCACGGGCCGGTTGCGCCGCCAGCCCCGCCGCAGGTGCCACCCGTCATCGGCCCCTCATTGGCGTCGTCTCTGCGGGCCGTACGCCATGCCGTCCGGACAGCGGCCGAAGAGGGACGGTCCTGGCATTTTGTCATCGACAGCCTGCGGGCCAGCACCGGCGCTTATTGGCAATCCCTGTCGGCGGAGGGCAGGGCCCGCTTTCTGCGACATCTGCGGCCCTGGTGGGATGTTCATCGCCATCGGCTGGCGCCCCAGGTCGATGAAAGGCTGCGCGCGATGATGGCATCGGGCCGGTTACGGGTGGTGGCCGGGCGGCTGGAACAATTGTCGGCCGGCGCAGGGGATGATCTGCGTCTGCGTTTGCGTCCACGTGGGCAGAGGATGGGCGAGGACATCACGGTGCGGCACGCCATCAACTGTGTCGGTCCGGGCGGCGACATTGCCGGCACGCGTGATCCGCTGTTGCGGGGATTGCTGGATGCCGGGCTTGTCCGACCCGATCCGTTGCGCCTTGGCCTGGAGACGGATGCGGCGGCCCGGTTGCTGGACCGTAGGGGGCGGATTGTCCAAGGCCTTTACGCCATGGGCCCCATCATGCGCGGCACGTCGTGGGAAATCACGGCCGTGCCGGATATCCGGGTCCAGGCGCAGAAGCTGGCGGCCGCCATCCTGGCCTGACCCGCGCGGGTGGATCATCCGCCGTGAAAACGGTCCCAGATGGCCCGGACCTGTCCGGCCAGGCCCATCGGCTCGAACGGCTTGGCGATCACGTCAACCACACCCAGGGCACGGAACGCCTCCACTTCACGCGGCTGCACCTTGGCGGTGATGAAGACGACCGGGATGCCCGCCGTTTCCGGATCGTCCTGCAGGGCCCGCAGGGTGGCGGGACCATCCATGACCGGCATCATGACATCCAGCATCACCAGGTCCGGCTTGAACCGCTTTGCGGTTTCAACGGCCTTGGTGCCGCTGTCGCACAGTTCAACCGTGAATTTGCCGATGCGGGTCAGTGCCAGATTGGTTACCGTGCGCAGCATTTCCTCGTCCTCGACATAGAGGATACGCTCCAGCACAGGGGTCATGACACGGGCTCCAAGGGGGATGACGGGGCGGACGTTTCCAAACCGGGCGCCATCCTATGTATCAGGTGGCGGATCGTGTCCACCAGTTCCTCATTCCGCACCCGGGACTTGACCAGCGTTGCCGCCACCTGGTGCAGGGCCACCGGGCCGGCATCGGCGCCGGTGAACACCACGATGGGCACCGGGTCGCCGTTGCGGTCGCGCAGTTCGGGTATCACGTCCAGACCACAGCCATCGGGCATGTCGATATCGATCAGGCCCGCATCGAAGGTTAGTGACCGCGCCAGGGCCTGTGCTTCGGCCAGCGTGCCGGCGGCATGGATATCCGCATGGCCGGACAGCAGCCGGTGGACGATGGCCCGGATATCGGCGTCATCCTCGACATGCAGCAGGCGCGGCCCGTTGTCGGCGCTGGCCTGCACCGCGCGATGCAGGGCCGCCAGCAGCCGGTCCTCTTCAATCGGCTTGCTGAGCCAGTCGATCACGCCCACGGCCTCTCCTTCCACCGCTTCCCTTTCGGCGTCGCCGGTGGCGGTGACGATGATGACGGGCAGGTCGCGGGTTGCCGGTTGGGCGCGGATGGCCCGAAACAGGTTGATCCCCGGCAGGTCCGGCAGCATCAGGTCAAGGGTCATGGCCTGGAACTGCTGGCGCGCCAGCAAGGTCATGGCCTCCGCGGCCGTCCCTGCGATCACCGGTGTGAAGCCGGCACGGCCGAGCAGCAGCGACAGAAGCCGGGCGATATGAGGATCATCCTCGCAGATCAAGATATCTGCCGGCATGGAGATCTGGGCCGCCGGCAGCGGTGCCGGTGGCGCGGCGCCGCGATGCACCGGCAGATCGATATGGAAGCGGGTGCCGGCTCCCGGTTGGCTGTTGAAGCCGACGCGCCCGCCCTGGCGTTCCACGATCTCCCGCGTGATGGCCAGCCCCAGACCGGTTCCCCCCTTGGCCCGGCTGTCCGATCCGTCGGCCTGGGCGAAGCGCTGGAAGACACGGGGCCGGAAGGCTTCATCGATGCCGATGCCCTGGTCCGTCACCGATGCCTGGACCCAGCCATCGGGCAATAGTGCGGCCGCGATGGTGATGGTGCTTCCGGTCGGGGAGAACTTGACGGCATTGCTGATCAGGTTGGCAAAAGCCTGTGCCAGCCGGTCTGGATCGACCAGCACTGTCGCCTCCACCCGGTCCGGTCCGTCAAGGCCGGGACCCGCCAGCAGACGGATCCCTGCCTTCTCCGCCAGGGCTGCATTGTCGCGCATCGCATCGTCCAGAAGGGCCGGCAGCGACCGGGGCACCAGATCGAAATGCATCTTGCCCGATGCGATTTTTTCGATGTCCAGCAGATCGTTGATCAGGCGGATCAGCCGCTCGGTGCTGTCCTGGGCGATATCCGTCAATTGCCGCGCCTCGGCCGGCAGGGGCCCAAACAGGTCCGAATTGACCATGCCCAGCGAGGCGCGGATGGCGGTCAGGGGCGTGCGCAACTCATGGCTGACCGTGGAGATGAATTCGGACTTCATCCGGTCCATCTGTTTCAGATGGGAGATGTCGTATGCCACCCCCAGGAACCCCTGGATCGTGTCCGATGCGTCGCGGATAGCGGTGATGGACAGCAGAACCGGCACCCGCCGCCCGTCGCGGGCGATATAGGTCCATTCCCGCTGATCAGGCTTGCCCTGGCGGGCGCGGTGGACAAAGACGTCGAACGGATCTGCCGGCACCTGGCCCAGCTGGTTGGTCAGCTTTGTCATGGCCCGCGCCATTTCGGCCGGGTCGTGGAACAGCTTCGGTGTTTCCTTGCCGACCATGTCAGCGGCAAGGTAACCCAGCATCCGTTCCGCCCCGCGATTGAAGGCGCGGATGAGACCAGCCGGGTCGGTGACGATGATGGCATTGTCGGCGCTGTCGAGGATGGCCTGCAGCTCCGTGGTCAGGCGGCGCATTTCGTCTTCGGCCTGTTTGCGGGCCGTGATCACCTCGGTGAACATGATGATGCCGCCGACCTGGCCGTCGATATCATGCCAGGGATGGATCGCCCAGCGGACCCACATGATCGCGCCATCGGCGCGGACCAACCGGTCTTCGACGGCACTGGCATGGTCGCCGCGCAGGCAACGCTGATGGATTTCCCGCCAGCGATCGTCGGTCTCGGGGAACAGCTCATAATGGCAGCGGCCGATCAGGTCACGTTCGCCCAACTCATAATCCGACAGCCAACGCCGGCTGACCGCAACATAGCGCAGCTGGGCATCCAGCATGGCGATGGCGGCGGGCGTATGCCGGATGAACAGGTCCAGAAGATGTTCGCGGCGGCGCAGCGCATGGGCCAGATTCTGGCCGGCCAGATGCACGGCGCGGAAGGCGGTGGCGGCACGGGCCAGATCCCCCACCTCATCCGGACGGGTGACGTCGGGCATGGCGACATCCGTGTCCCCGCGCGCGATCTGTTCAAAGACGGATGTCAGTTTTGTCAGCGGGCGCAGCACGCGCCACTGCACCAGCGCCATCACCGCGCCGCCGATCAGCAGCGTTCCCAGACAAAGCAGGACCCCACGGATCAGGCTGAGCAGGGCATCATGCGACAGTTTGCGGACCTGCGCTTCCGTCACCATGCGGGATGCGGACTGAACGGCCTGTACAGCCTCAATGCCTGTGGTGGCGATGGAGAACCAGTCGTCGGCCATGGTGGAATCGATGCTGCCGGTCCTGGCGACGGCCAGGGCGGCCCGGCGAAACGGCTCTACCCGATTGGCCAGCACACTGTCCGCGGCGGCCGCGGCAACACGGACCTGCTCCATGCCCGCATCGCCCTGTGCGCTCAACTGCCGCACATTCTCCCAGGCCAGACTGAAGCGTGTTTCCGCTTCCGCCAGGGTCTCAGCCATGGCCGAGCCATTGCCCCGCAGCAGGGTCGCAGACAGCAGGGCACGGGTCCGGCCCGACTGTTCGGCAGCGATCCAGGCGGATTGCCGCAAGGCCGCATGCGCCGCGATCAGCGGATCGATCACGGGTGACCGGTCGGCCAGCGTCTGATGCGCCACGCGGGCCTGATCGATCAGGGCGGTCAGGGTGCCAAACCAGCGGTCGGCGAGCGCCGCCGGTCGGTCAGTCCGGGGCAGAACCAGTGCCTGATCCATCTCATCGCGCAGATCGGCCAGAACCCGGCGCGCCTGTAACAGGTTGGCGGCCAGTTCCGCACCGCCGCGCGGCGCCCGGTCAGGCGCGGTCAGCAATTCCAACAGGAGAGTCAGGCGCGCATCTGCCTGCCGCCGCACCTCCCGCAGGTGCAGCAATCTCACCTCGGCCACCGGTTCGGCCCGGGCCAGCAACACATAGGCGCTGCCCCGTTCCAGCGCCCAGTCCCCGACCAGTTCGACCAGTTCGCCACGCCCCTGTTCCGCCGCCAGGAAACGGTCGGCGGCACTTTTGCCTTCCCAGTCGCGGATCAGCCCCATGACGGCAAGCGCCACCAGGGAAGCGGCCATGGCCAGAATCAGCAGGGGAATGAGCAGGCGCAAACGCATGGGTTGCCGGTCCGGTCGGCTGTTCCTGTACAGGGGCCGTTCTGTCCCCCGCATGACAACCGGCCGACGATGCCGCAATCAAGCCGGGCAGGCCAGTCCGCCGGCGCCACCCTATCCCGAAGCATAGAACCGGAACGAACCGGACGGTTCGATTATTCCAGGTAGCCGTCGACTTCCGCGGCGGCCCTTTCCAGCGGCCAGTTCAGTCGGTCGATGATTTCATCGATCGCGTCTTCGGGTGACAGTCCGCCGCGGCCCAGACGTTCCAGGATGGCGTCGAGAATGGACTCTTCCTTGGGGCTGGGGCGGCCATAGGGCTTCAGAATGTCAAGAATGCTGCTCATGATGTGCGTGTGATTCCTTTGGTGCCGGCATTCCAAGCTGCCGGCCGATAAGAGAGCTTAACACAGGTACCGGGTCGGTTGGATAGTTCAGCCACGGCCGAAATCCATCAGATCGGGCGCGTCTTTGGCAAGCTGACGGGCCATCGTCTCCACCTTCGCCAGAAGAGCCGGGTCCAGGCCGGCAACGATATCCTCTTCGCTGCGCAGTTCATCCAGCTGCCGAACCCAGCGTTCCAGGACAAAGCGGGTGCCGATGGGCATATGGCTGATATTGGCGACCATACGTTCCAGCCGGGGGGCCACGGCGACCAGGTGCAGTTGCCACAGGGAAATGGTCAGCTGGCGCAACTGCTGTTCCACTTGTGCGCGCCGCGCTTCGTCCAATGAGGTGGTATTGGACCGCAGGACCGACGTGAAGGCCGCCACCGCCTCGAAGGCCGGTCCCAGATCCTTGAACTGCCGCAGGGCGACGGTGACGTCCGGCGGCCGCGGCAGGCCGGCGCATCGGGCCTGCAGGCGGCCCAAGTCTTCCTGCAGCAGAGCAAGCTGCAACTGAATAGTCCGATCGGCGGTTTTGGTCTGCATTCGGCTACTCCTCTACCAAAAGGTATAAACCGAATCGCCGGTGACGCCAGAGGGGAAATGAAAGGGCCCGATCTCCCTGTTTATGTTGACCTGGAACTGACAGGAATCGTCTCTTTGATTTTGGTTGTTCGGCGTTGCAGTGTGGCAACGCCACCATTCAGCGGTACGCCACATGTGATAATTCCGTGCACGCAACGGTCTAGGTCCTTTTGAAAGGGTCGCCCGATATTGTTCCTAGTTATCTGATAATAAACACTTATTCTGCGTGCCCTTCAGAAGGGGGCGCCGTGGCCGCGGCGATGCAGAGTGCCAATGTGGCCTTGCAGCCCGCGTCGATGATGCTATTTTAGGCGGGCCTTCACATAAGAAGCCTCTCGCAACGCGAAAAAGAAGTGGTATAAGGCACATCGGTCCAACCTCTGGGGAATTTACCAATGAAAAAGGAACTCCTGGCTCTGACGCTTGCCCTTGCCCTGGGTGCTGCGCCGAGCGTCGCCAACGCGCAGAGCACCTCCGGCACCGCGCCGGCGGCCGCCCCGACCGCGACGGGCTCCGCTGCGGGTGCGGGCGCTTCTGGCGTCGCCCTGGGTTCCCTGGGCACTGTTGCCGTGGTTGGCGCCGTTGCCGTTGCCGGCATCGTGGCAGCCGCTTCCGGCGGTGGTGACGAAGAGGCTCCGGGCCCCGGCCCGGGTCCGGGTCCGGGCACCCAGACCACGCCCACGGCGACCAGCACGACGACCTCGTCGGCACGCTGACCCGCCCAGGGTTCGCACCAGCAGGCTGTGGACATGGATGATGAACTGGACCTCCGGAGCAATCCGGGGGTCCTTTTCGCGTGTCTGGTTGGTGCGCCGTGAGGGCGCAACGACATGCCGATGCTCAGAACTCCTGACAGTCGGCAGGGCGGCGAGTGATGGCCTGCCCCCCAAGTCCACGGATGTGGGCGCCGGCGATTGAAGGCCAGGAAAGAGTGACCAGGGGTCAGGATTTCATGCCGATCGCATCACGCGATGCCGCGGCTGCGGGGTGTTGGCCGATCCCGTTTCAACCGGCTGGTTTTACAATTTCTATATTCACCGCATTGGTCCGGTCGTGGATATGCTGCCGGGATTTCCAGCAAAAGCCCGAAGCGTCGATCCAGTAATCATTGGTGAAGGGCTTCATCCCCCGCATCACCACTGCTTCACGCAGACGGGTCAGGCTGTAGCGCCGGTCGAGGATGGTTATCTCTTCGGTGCCCGTTATGCTGACCTGTCCGCGGACCTCCAGGTCGAACAGGCCCGCTGCCTGGATATCCACATGGCGGACCCATTCGGTACCGGCCAATTGCCGCAGATCGGGGGTCTGATCACCCGGAAAACGGGTGCGTGACAGGTCGCCGGGCAGGCCGACGGTCTGTACCAGGAACGGTCCACGGGTCACCAGCACCTGGCGGGTCTGGCTATAATAGTACAGTGCCCCATTTCCGCCGATTTCACCCAGCACCATGAAGGCCTGACTGCTGTCATCCAGCCATGCCAGGATGGAGGCATAGGGAAGCTCGTCGGCCTGCGCGCGGGTCACGGGTGCCTTGCCCCCGATACCGCCGACCGCCGCCACAGTTGCCCAGTACGGAGATTCAGTGTTACCCAGGTCTCCACACCCGGTCAGGGCGCCTGCCGGCAGTATCGTGGCGGCGACCAGGCCCAGGCACTGTCGGCGGCTCATGGCCGTCTGGATGCCGGGATCGCTTTTGGGAAGAGTCATGGAGAACTCGATGCGTCGTGTGTTCAAGGGCGCCGTCGCCGGACGGCACTTGCGGTCCGGTCTAGCATGTGCTGCCCTGCTTGTCAGTGCCGTGATGCCTGGCATGGCCCAGACCGTCGAATTGTCCGAAGGCTCGCTCGACCTCCAGCGGCTGCAAGGTCAGTTGGGGCAGCGGGGTGACGGACCCCAGTCTGCACCCAGCACACTTGACCGTTCCCGGGGCGGAAACGGGGTGGATAACTGGCTGAACATGCCGCCAAGCCAGACGCAGTTCGACACCCGCGATCCGCGCGATCTGGCCGTCGGTCAGGGAGATTTGTCACAGCGCCAGCCTTCACCCCTGGAACAGCAATATAGCAAGCGCGGCGGGCGCAAGCTTGAACAGTTCGGCTATGAGCTGCGCGCCGACCGCCGCCTGACCGCCACATCCCTGCTGAACGGGGCCGTACCGGACGATTATGTCCTGGGTATCGGTGACGAACTGGTGGTGACCCTGCGTGGCCAGGTCAACAGCACGACCTCTGTCCGGGTCGATCGGGAAGGGCGGGTGGTGCTGCCCAACATGGCGCCGGTGTCCGCCGCCGGTCGCCCCTTCGGCGCGTTCCGCGATGACCTGACAGCCCAGGCCCAGGCGGCCTTCCTGCAGACGAATGTCTTTGTCTCCGTCGGTTCCGTCCGGTCCATCGGCGTGCTGGTGACGGGGGAGGTCAAGGCGCCCGGCCGGTATACCTTGACCAGCTTCTCCAGCCTGATCGATGCGCTGTCGCAGGCCAATGGCATCCAGAAAACCGGTTCCCTGCGGTTGGTGCGTATCCTGCGCGGCGACAAGAGCATTCCGGTCGACCTTTACGAGGTGCTGCTGGGCACCCGTACCGTCAATGACCTGCGTTTGCAGGATGGGGATCAGATCGTCGTGCCGGCGATCGGGGACACGGTCGCCGTCCAGGGCGATGTGGTCCGCCCCGGCATTTATGAACTTAAGTCCAGCGAGGCGGGCCTTTCCGGTGTGCTGGAACTGGCCGGTGGGGCGCAGCGCGCCCGCGGCAACCGGATCGATATTCTGCGGCTGGATAAATCCGGCCGCAACCAGATCATCCGGGATGCCGCGAGCACTGCCAAGGTGCTGGCCGGGGATATCCTGTCGGTTGAACTGCCGCGTGATGCGATCGCCCTGGAAGGGGCAGCGGAACGGCCGGGCGGACGTGGCCTGGGGCAGAGCAAGACCCTGCGTGACGTCTTGAACGAACCTTACATCCTGTCGTCAAATCCTTACCTGCCCTTGGCGGTCATTGATACCGAGGATCCGGCCACCCGTCAGCGCCGCTATATCCCGGTGGACCTGCAGCGCGTGATGGACGGCGCGATGAATGTCACCCTGCGTGAGCGCGACCGGGTGATCGTGCTGTCGCAGGCTGATATCCGATATCTGGGGTCGGCCGATGTCCAGGCTGTGTTGCGCGGGGAGCAGCCGCCCAGCGTGAAGCTGGCCGTTGATCGCACCGTGACCAACGAGAAACTGGCGATGGCCGGTGCCGCCGTCAATCTCGGCGGGGACGAGGTTGCGCCGCAAGGAGCCCAGGGTAGCGTCCGCCGCGATCGGACCCAGCCGGGTATGACGGGCAGCAGCACATATGAGGGCCGCGATCGTTACGCCGCCCAACAGCAGGATCGCGATGAACAGCCCGAGGGCCGCGAGGGTGACGGTACCAGCCGTCAGCGCCGTCTGATCGGTACCTATGCCGACCCGCAGAGCCCGACGGGCGTCCGCCTGGTGGAATCGGATGTCGAGTGCGGTGGCCTGCAAACGCTGGCGGCGCTGGCTTCGGAAGGTCTGCAGCAGCGTTATGCGGTGGCGCTGCGTACCGGTTCGCGCAAGTCGGCCGATACGCCGGTCATCGATATCCGGTCCTGTCCCAAGGTTTTCCACCGTCACCCCGATCTGCTGCCCTTCCTGTTGGAATATGCGATTTCGATCGAAGGCGAGGTGCGCTTCCCCGGCGTGTATCCGGTGGTGCCGGGTGCCAAGGCCGAGAGCGTCATGCGGGCCGTGGGCGGGGTCACGCTGGATGCCGACAGCAACGCGGTGGAGATGACCAATGTCGCCGGCGAACGCGTCGGCAGCCTGAGCCTGGGCCAACTGAACCAGTCGACGCTCAACCCCGGTGATGTGGTGCGTGTCAGCGCCCGTGTCGCCAAGCGAGAGGTGGGCGTGGTCAAGGTGGCGGGCGAGGTGGTCCGTCCGGGCCGGTACGATATCAAGCGCGGCGAGCGCCTGTCCGAACTGCTGCGGCGTGTCGATGGACTGACGCCGGAAGCCTATCCCTATGGCGCCGTCTTCACCCGGGTCCGGGTGCGTGAGGCCGAGGAGGCGGGATTCCGCCGGGCGGCATTGGAACTTGAACAGTCCATCCCCAGTGTCCTGGCCAGCACCTCCGGTCAGGAAGCCGAACAGGCCAGGCAGGCTTTGCCGTTCCTCCAGAGCCTGATCGCCAGCCTGAAAAGCACGCGTGCCGTGGGCCGTGTCGTGGTGGAGGTCGACCCCACCGTCCTGGCCGCGCGTCCGGAAATGGATTTTGTGCTGGAGCCGGGCGATGAACTGACCATCCCCAAGCGCCCTTCCCATGTCACCGTTTCGGGCGAGGTGTTGAACCCCAGTTCCGTGATGTTCAAGAGCGGCAAGGCAGCGCGCGACTACATCAAGCTGGCTGGCGGCGAGACCTCCGCGGCGGAGGTGTCCGATGCCTTTGTCATCTACCCCAACGGCGAGTCTGAACCGCTGCGGATGGGCCGCTTCAGTGATGGCAGCGTGCCGATCCCGCCGGGTTCCACCATCGTTGTTCCGCGCGATCCGCAGCCGTTCAACTTCCTGAGCCTGACACGCACCGTCGTCGGCCTGGTCAGTGATCTGGCGTTGGCCGCCGCATCCCTGGCCGTCATTTCCCGGAATTGAGGCGGATCGATATCGTGAAAAAGTGCCGCTTCGTCCGACCGGCCTGTGCGGCCGTCGCCCTTCTGGCGGCGGCACAGGCGGGGGCCCAGGACAGCAACAACCCGTTCCTGCCCTGGCGGCCGCCGGAATCCGTCAATGATTTCGGGGGCACGGGCCTGATCCAGACCCCTGTGGCCCGCGCGGCCGAGGATGGGCAGGCTTATGCGGGCTTCAGCTATGTCTGGCCCTATTCCCGCTATTTCATCACCGTCCAGGGCCTGCCCTGGCTGGAAGCGACGCTGCGGTACACCAGCGTTGCCAACCGCTTCTATGGTCCACAGGATTTTTCCGGCAACCAATCCTACAAGGACCGCGGCATCGATGTGAAATTGCGCTTGGTCAAGGGGGATGCCGCCTGGCCAAATATCGCGGTCGGCCTGCGGGATATTGCCGGTACTGGCCTGTTCGGGTCTGAATATCTGGTGGCTGACCAGAGTTTCGGCGATTTCGACGTGTCGCTGGGCATGGGCTGGGGCAATATGGGCACCCAGGACCATTTCGGTAACCCGCTGGGGCTGTTCTCGAAAAAGTTCAAGGTTCGGCCTGACGGCTACACCAGTGGTGGCGGTACTCTGTCCACCGACTTTTTCCGGGGACCGGTATCGTTGTTCGGCGGTGTTTCCTGGCAGACGCCGCTGGATGGCCTGCGTTTGAAGCTCGAATACGATCCCAACGATTACCAGCATGAACCGCTGGAGAATAACCTGAAGCAGTCGGTGCCCGTGAATGTCGGGTTCGATTACAAGCCCTGGGACTGGCTGCAGGTCGGGGCCGCGTTCGAACGGGGTGAGCGCCTGATGCTGCGCTTTGCCACCACGACCAATTTCCATAAGGCCAAGGGGCCGGGCAAGATCGATGCACCGCCGCCGCCTCTGCTGTCGGCGGCGCCCGTTACGCCGATGCCGGCCGCCATGGCACCGCCGCCGGTATCGGCGGAAGGCGATGTGCGGACCGGTCTGGGCCGGCAAGCGGCGCTGGACGGTATCGCCCTTCAGCATTTTACCCGCATGGCTGGCGAGATTCGTATCACCGTGTCGGGCACGCCCATGCGCGATGGCACCGCTGTCGCCTATGATCTTGCCCGTCGGGCAGCGGAACTGGCGCCCGATTTTAAGGGCCGCATCGAAGTGACACGGGTTGAGTATAATCTGCCCTGGATGGTCACCAGCTTTGATGCCGCTTCCCTGCGGGCGGACGCGGGCTTGCGGCCGGCCACCGCCTCGCCGACGACGGTTGCACCCATCCCCGTCATCACCGGGGAACCCCCGTCGGAGGAGGTCCGCAAGGAACTGGCCGCACAGTTGCAGAAGCAGGGCTTTTTCCTGACCGCGGTCGACTACAGATCGCCCAAGGCCACCTTGTTCCTGAGCAACGGCCGATACCGGCAGGTGCCCAAGGCCATCGGTCGTGCTGCCCGCACCGCCGCTGCCGTTCTGCCGCCTGAATATCAGGAGCTGCAGATCATCTTCATGGATAATGGCATGGAGATGTTGTCGGCCACCCTGTCCCGCGCCGATCTGGAACGTGCCCTGTCACCCTTCGAAGGCTCGATCGAAGAGGCTTGGTTACGTACCCGGATCGATCGGACCGATGCCAAGGCCGATGCTGCCAGCCACCCGCAGGATGTCGATTATCCGGGGTTCGGCTGGAACATCCGTCCGGCCCTGCGCCAGACCCTGGGCCGCCCCGAAAGCTTCATTCTTTATCAGGCCTGGGTCCGCTTGAACGGCACCATGGTCATCACACCCGGTCTCAATCTGGCCGGTGGTGTGGGCATCAATGTGTCGAACAATTTCGACAAGATGCGCATTCCCTCCGACAGCCTGCTGCCGCGTGTCCGCTCCGACATCAAGAATTACCTGCAGCAGGGCACGACGGCGATGACCTACCTGCAGGCCGACTATACCAAACGCATCGCCACCGACACCTATGCCCGCCTCTATGGCGGGTATCTTGAGGAAATGTTCGGCGGTGTCGGCAGCGAGGTCCTGTACAAGCCGTTCGGCCAGGAATGGGCCATCGGGCTGGACGTTGCCTGGGCCAAGCAGCGCGACTATGACCAATGGTTCAAGTTCCGGCCCTATGATGTCGTGACCGGTCACTTGACCGGTTATTATCATTACGAGCCGATGGGTGTTGACGCCCGGGTCAAGGTCGGCCGCTATCTGGCCGGGGATGAGGGGGCGACGTTCGAATTGTCGCGGACCTTCGACAGCGGCATCACGGTCGGTGCCTTTGCGACATTCACCAATGTCTCTGCCAAGCAGTTCGGTGAGGGACGTTTCGACAAGGGCATTTATTTCGTCTTCCCGTTGGACAATCTCTATGTGAAATCCACACGGGGAAGCCTGGGGTGGTTGTGGCGTCCCCTGACCCGGGATGGCGGCCAGACGCTGAACAACCGTCGGCCGCTGATCGGCCAGGTGGGGACGGCGGATGGTGCAGCACTCCGGCGTGACTGGAATCTGCTGATGGATTGACGGGTTCCCATGGGACCCGTGTTTCGATGTTGAAAGCCGTGTTGATGATCTTTGACGAACCCTGGCCGGAGAATGAACTGGAGACGCTGGGCGCCTGCCCCGTCTGCCAGTCCACGGACCGTACCGTGCTGCTGAATGGTCTGCATGACATGGCCTTCCGGGTCGCGCCCGGACGCTGGACCCTGTGGCGCTGTGGCGGCTGCTCGGCAGCCTATCTGGACCCCCGACCGGCGGCGGCCTTCATCGTCAAGGCCTATGAACGCTATTACACCCATGGTGAGGGCGAGGTATTCAGGCTGGACCCACCGGGCCCGTTGGACGCCCGGACCCGCTTTACCACGGGTGTCCGCAATTCCTGGCTGAACCGCCGCTATGGCGCGAAACTTCCTGGCGCCATCCCGCTCGGTTGGCTGCTGGCGGGATTGTTTTCCCACCGGCGGCGGCGCGTGGAGCAGGTGATCCGCCATCTGCCGCCGACCAAGGGGCAGAGGCGCGTCCTTCTGGATGCCGGATGCGGCAGCGGGGACTTCCTGCGCATCGCTGGTCAACTGGGCTACCAGGCGATGGGGCTGGATTTTGATGCAGAGGCCGTGGCGCGTGGCAAGGCCGCCGGCCTCGATATCCGACAGGGGTCCCTGCCGGGTACAGGTCTGCCGCCTGAAAGTGTGGATTACATCACTGTCAGCCATGTGCTTGAACATCTGCATGATCCCGTTGGCACCCTGAAGGAGCTTTATGGCCTGCTGAAGCCGGGCGGTTGCCTTTGGATCACCCAGCCAAACCTCTCGGCCCTGGGTTTGAAGGAGTTTGGGATCGCCTGGCGTGGTCTGGAACCGCCCCGACATCTGACGCTGTTCGAGCCCGCCGGCCTGATGGCCCTGCTGACGGGCCTGGGGTTCGAGCGCATATCCCTCTATGACGCCGTGCCCCATGCCGATTTCTACTACCGGCAAAGTCTGGCGCAGCGGATCGGGCAGGACCCGTACCAGCCGGGCCCGACACCCGGCTGGTCGCCGGAATGGGATGCCAAGGTGGCGGCCGCCGATGCGGCGGCCGCGCAGGATGCCAGCCTGTCGGAAGCGTTGACCCTTACTGCCTGGAAGCCGGCCTGATCATGGAGAGCACCCGTAGCGTCCGCTGGAGTGCGCCATCGTGACCGATTCCGGTCTGAAGAAAAACTTCGTCTACACCGTTATCGGCATGGCCACGCCCGTCATTGTGGCCTTGGCGACCATCCCGATCTATCTCCACCATATCGGGGAGGAACGGTACGGGGTCCTGTCGATCGTCTGGCTGCTGTTGGGCTATTTCGGATTTCTTGATATGGGCCTGTCCCGGGCCTCCGCCAATGCGCTGGCTCGTCTGCGCGATGCGCCGGATGAGGCGCGGTCGCGGGTTTTTTCTTCCTCGCTTTACCTCAATCTCGGCCTGGGTGTTGTGGGCGGCGCGCTGATTTACTTCGCGGGCGGCTATCTGTTCCGGACGCAGTTCAATCTGACCGACGATCTCTGGGCCGAACTGGCCCGTGGCATGCCGTGGGTCGCCGCCATGCTGCCCCTGGCATTGGCGTCGGGTGTGGGGTTCGGCGCGCTGGAGTCGCGGGAACGTTTCCTTGCTGTCAACCTTTTGCAGATGACGGGATCGGCCGCCGGGCAGGTGGTGCCGGCCCTGTGCGCCGTTTTCATCTCCCCCTCGCTTGAATGGGTAATCCCGGCGGCATTCCTCATCCGGCTGCTGACAACGGTGCAGGTCTTCTGGCACCTGTCGCGGGTCGACCGGCTTCGCCTCACCCGTTATGACCGCGGGCATGGCCAGTCTCTTTTCAAATATGGCGCCTGGGTTTCCGTGACCAATATCGTCGGGCCCATCCTGACCTCGCTCGACCAGTTCGTGATCGGGTCGAAGCTGGGGCCGGCGGCCGTGTCGCATTATTCGGTGCCGATGAACCTGACGACGCGGGTGCAGATCATCGCGGCGGCGCTGTCGCGGGCGGCGTTTCCCCGCCTGTCCCGTTATTCCAAGGAGGATGCCCTGGACCTGGCCGAACGGTCGATCCGGGCGCTGGCCTATCTGTTCGGTGCCGCCTGTGTCGGGGCGCTTTTCCTTGTGGAACCGTTTTTGGCCCTGTGGATATCGCCGTCCTTCGGACAGGTTGCCACGCCGGTTGCCCATATCCTGCTGCTCGGTGCCTGGATCAACGGCTTGGCCTTTGTGGCCCTGTCCCTGCTGCAAGGACAGGGGCGCCCCGATCTGGCGGCGAAGATACACCTGCTCGAACTTCTGCCCTTTATCGGGCTGCTCTGGTTCCTGATCGATCGGTTTGGATTGCCAGGCGCCGCTGCGGCCTGGACACTGCGTGTTGGCGTGGATGCATTGTTGATGTTTCAACTGTCCGGGCTGCGCTGGCGCCGGCTGTGGACGCTTCTGCCGGCTGGATTGTTGCTGGTGGCGGCCCATCTGGTTGTCGGGCGCTGGTCGCTGGGCCTGCTGCCGGCCGTCGCGGCGGGAACAGGCGCGGCGGTGCTGGTGATCGTCGTGGGGCTTGTTGTTGACCGTTCTCTTCGCACCGTGCTGTTGGGACTGGTTAACCGTTTTCGGCGGGCAGCGTGATGGCCGGGACCCCCAGCATCGACATCCTCCTGGCGACCTACAACGGAGCCCGCTTCCTGCCTGAACTTCTGTCCTCCCTGGACAGCCAGGCGGGCGTGGACTTCCGTGTGCTGGTCCGTGACGACGGCTCGACCGACGGAACGCCGGCCATCCTGGATCAATGGGCTGCGCGGCATCCGGACCGCGTTCGGATCCTGCCCACCGATGTGCCAACGCGAAGCGCAGCCGGCAATTTCGGACGGCTGATGCAGGCCTGTGATGCCGACTACGTGCTGTTCGCCGACCAGGACGATATCTGGCGGCCGAATAAGGTGGCCCGCACGCTGGCGGCCTTGCAGGCGGCCGAGGAGGAGGCTGGCGGTCGGTCCCGCCCGGCTCTGGTCTTCTGCGATCTTGCCCTGGTGGATGCGGATGGCTGTCCGCTGCATGCCAGCTTCCGGACGTTCCAGGGCATGGATGTCGCCGCCGGACTTCGGCTTGAGCGGCTGCTGCTGAACAATCTTGTGACCGGATGTGCCATGGGTGTGAACCGCGCGGCCCTGTCCGCTTGCGGCCCGCTGCCGGACAAGGTTGTGATGCATGACTGGTGGCTGGCCCTGACCTGTGCCGGCCTGGGCACCATCAGGGCCATGCCCGACTGTCTGATCGATTATCGCCAACATGGTGGCAACGTTGTCGGCGCCAAGCGCAGCGACCCGCTCGATACCCTGCCACGCCTTGCCCGCCTGTCGGCCATCATCGACAATATCTCGGCTTACCGGGTCTGGCTTTTAACGCTGGGCGGCCAGGCGGAACAGTTCGGGAATCGTTTTGGCGACCGGTTGTCGCCATCCCACCGGGCCGCAGTGGCGGCGCTTGCCGGTTTGCGCCGACAAGGCCCGTTGGCCCGTCGCCTGACCGCATTGCGGCATGGATTCCGACTTGGAACCCTATTGCAAACCCTCGCCTTCTATGCCCGGATGTGAGGGTTGGTGACAGGGGATTGATGATTCCAGCCGGTGGCAAGGGAATCATCTGCGGATTTTTCCGCGTCGCGGTGTATTTTCACGGCAGGGGGGTGGTCGAGGCATCCTGGGCCGGTATAAATCCGACCCCGGAGATGTTCATCAACACCTCTACATCCGGTGTTGCATAATCGCATCACTTGAGGTGTCCAACATTTTTTATAACAAAATCAATGCAATACGCGAATTTCTTCAAGCGTGGGCGCCTATCAGCGACCTCATGTTAAAGAGTTGCTATACAAAACCTCATTCCTGGCGGTTTCGCAGTGCATTTGCCGCTTGCATCAAGAATGTACCTCGCATAAAGAACCTAACGACGCATAACGTATGGGGAGCGTTTTTTGGGTATGGTGTGGCCGAGCAAAATGTCTTCTGTCAGCTTTTTGCCAACACGTGCCGCCAAGTTCACGGCGGATGCCAACGTTTCATCCTATGCTTTGCGGGCGGGATTCCGTCTGCAAATAGGCTCTTTGGCTCGCCGCACGCCATTTTCCAATAACGGTCCCAGCAACGGTTAAGCGCGACCAAGCCTTTCCACGGAGATCTTAGATGGCTAGTCCCTCCATTTTCGTGTTCAACGAAGCCTACTATCTGGCTCAGAAC
>JAIXTS010000452.1 GCA_027483805.1 Azospirillum sp.
GGTCGACAAGGGCGCCATGGCCAAGATGTGGATTCTGCGCCGCATCCTGAACCCGATGGGCCCGCAGGATGCCGTCGAATTCCTGGTCGACAAGCTGAAACAGTCGAAGACCAACAACGATTTCTTCGACAGCATGAACCAGTAAGGGGCGCCCGCCCGGCGAATGAGGAAAAAGAATGCCTATACCATCGGCCAAAATCTATGGCCGATGGTGCGGCGGCGACTGCCGCCGCGCGGCACGTGCCGCGTAGCCAAGGGCGCGGATGCGCCCGCCCGGCGAATGAGGGGCACAAAATTCTGACCGATGGTCAGGACTTTGTGCGGCTGGGATTTGACCCGCTTCCGGTCAGCGGAAATAGGCCCCAAGGGATTTTCCCCGACCCTTTGAAAAATGGCCGCCACCGGGCAACTGGGGCGGCCTTTTTGCTGGGCTGTGCAGGGTCGCTTGGTCCCCGCCGACATCCCGGTGACAAGCCCGGATGATGAAGGGGGCCGCCCGCTATCTGCTGACGCCGACCGCTCGTTCTGCTATGATTTGCCCCTCAACACCCGTTCCATGTCCTCCCGCTTTCGGAGCCTTCGGCTTTCGGAGTGCATTTCCCGCACGCTCTGAAACACACCCCGTTTTTCTGTTGCAGGATGTTGCGTGGACCGAATTCGGAGCGGCCTGCCCCCGCACTCCGGAACATCGGCCCGTTCCATGTTTCACAGCGTTGCGCAGGCCCCGCATCGGCCACAGGCTGACGGAAGGAATAGGCCTTTTCATCGGCCGGGTGACCGCCATCACGGGCGGGGCCAACGCAAAGGTATAGGGTGGAATTCTGTGATCACGTCGCCATTGAAATGTCATGGAACCGGCGCATGATTACACCGTTGCCTCGTGGAACCGCTTATGCAGGCCCGCCAAGGCCCGGACAGGAGGACGCTTATGGAAAACAAGGACTTGATACTTGATGAGGGTCTTCTGGGCGAAGCCAGCCTGGGGGAGCTTCTGTCCGATCCCATCGCCGTGCTGCTGATGGATCGTGATGGTGTGCTGGCAGAGGATGTGCTGCGCATCGTCCGCGTCACGGCCGGCCGGATTGCCAGCAATGATTGCGGCCCGGCGGCCGGGGCTGTCACCGCCGCCTGACCTTTGCTTTGTGGGCGCGCCACCGGCTCAGCCGGGCGCGCGCATCCTTTTCACGCGACCTTGTTCGTCGCGCTGATTTTCCTGCCGCACGGCCGGGTTTCCTGGACGAGTGCCTGCCATGGGCGCGGTTCGCCCATATGGCGCTTTAAGGTCGCCTGCACACGGACCATCGGTCAGTATGACTTCGGTCAGTGCGAAGACGGTCAATATGAAGGCGGTTGAGTTTTACAATCTCAGCCCTGCCATGGCGACCCCACCTGGACAGTCGGGCCGCTGCGGATCGTGCCATGCCACGATTGAACCGGTGCCGCCCCCATGCCATATGCAATCGACGTGATTGCAATGCCGCAAGGGGGGTATCGTGCCCGACAGCCTGAACCATGCCGATCTGGGCGAACTGCCCGCCTGGGATCTGTCCGACCTGTATGCCGGCCCCGACTGTCCGGTGCTGGCCGCCGACCTGACCCAGGCAGAGGCCGATGCCGCTGCCTTTGCTGGGCGATATCAGGGCAAGCTGGCCGGGTTTAGCGGGACGGAACTGGCCCGTTCCATCGCCGACTATGAAAAGCTGGACGAGGTTCTGTCGAAGGTCATGTCCTTCGCGGGGCTGCTCTATGCCTCCAACATGGCCGATCCCAATATCGGCCGCTTCTATCAGGGGATGAGCGAGCGGGTGACGGGTATTTCCGTCCACCTGCTGTTCTTCACGCTGGAGATCAACCGGCTGGAGGATGCGGCGCTGGATGCCAAGCTGGCCAGTCCGGCGCTCGCCGCCTACCGCCCCTTCCTGCGTGATACCCGCATCTTCCGCCCGCATCAGCTGGCCGATGATCTGGAAAAACTGCTGCATGAGAAATATGTGGCGGGCCGCGCCGCCTGGACCCGGCTGTTCGACGAACATCTGGCCGACCTGCGCTTTCCTATCCGGGGGGAGGAACTGACATCGGCACAGGCACTGAACCTGCTTTCCTCGACCGATCCGACTGTACGCAAGGATGCTGCACAGGTGCTGGGGGAGGTGCTCAGCCGGAACCAGCGCACCTTCGCCCACATCATGAATACCCTGATCAAGGATAAGGAGATCGAGGATCGCTGGCGCAGCTACGCCAACCCCTGGTCAGCCCGCAACCTGGCCAACCAGGTGGAGGATGAAGTGGTGGACGCGCTGCTGTCGTCGGTGCGGGCGGCCTATCCCCGTCTGTCCCACCGATATTACGCGCTGAAGGCCACATGGTTCGGTCAGGACAAGCTGGATTACTGGGACCGCAACGCCCCCCTGCCCGGCGATGATGACCGCAAGATCCCGTGGGAAGAGGCCAAGCGTATCGTCCGCGACGCCTATGCCCGGTTCAGCCCGCGCATGGCCGATATCGGTCAGCATTTCTTCGACAATGCCTGGATCGATGTGCCGCCGCGCCCCGGCAAGAATCCCGGCGCCTTCGCCCATCCGGTGGTGCCCTCGGCCCATCCCTACCTGTTGCTGAACTATATGGGCCGCACGCGCGACGTGATGACGCTGGCGCACGAGCTGGGCCATGGCGTTCACCAGTATCTGTGCCGCGAACAGGGGCACCTGCAGGCCTCGACCCCGCTGACCCTGGCCGAAACCGCCTCGGTCTTCGGGGAGATGCTGACCTTCCGCGGCCTGCTGGATGCCACCACCGACCCGAGGAAGCGCAAGGCGCTGCTGGCGGGCAAGGTGGAGGACATGATCAACACCGTGGTCCGTCAGATCGCCTTCTACCAGTTCGAACGCAAGCTGCACACCGAACGGCGGGAGGGCGAGTTGTCGGCCGAGCGGATCGCCGATATCTGGATGGAGGTGCAGACAGAAAGCCTGGGCCCCGCCTTCCGCTGGGAAGACAGCTACCGGCCCTATTGGACCTATATCGGGCACTTCGTCCACTCGCCCTTCTATGTCTATGCTTATGCCTTCGGCGACTGTCTGGTGAACAGCCTTTACGCCGCCTATCAGGAGGCAGCGGCCAAGGGCCAGGGCGCGGACTTTGCCAGCAAATACATGGAAATGCTGTCGGCGGCCGGCACGCTGCACCATACCGACCTGCTGGCCCCGTTCGGCCTGGATCTGAAGGACCCCTCCTTCTGGGACAAGGGTCTGGGCCTGCTCGACAGCTTCATCACAGAGCTGGAAGGGCTGTAAGGACCCAGGGTCACGGCGCATGCCCCTTACAAGGCCAGCGCCGACGCGTGAGGGAACAGGCAAACACCAAGAGCCATGGTCCATGGCTCTTGGTGTAAAAACCCGGTCAGGTTCCCGTCAGGGCCTTGGCCCGGATGCCGGACAGGGTGCTGGTCGGCGTAATGGCTTCAGGGTCCAGGCGGACATGGACCAGGGCGGGGCGGCCGCTGGCCAGGGCGGCATCGAACGCAGCCTGGAATTCCCCGGCCTTTTCAACGGTGAAGCCGACGCCGCCATAGGCCCGCGCCAGGGCGGCGAAGTCGGGACTGTAGAGCTGGGTACCCAGGACGCGGCCGGGAAATTCGCGTTCCTGATGCATGCGGATGGTGCCGTACATGCCATTGTCGATGACCACGGCGACAATGGCGGCCCCATGCTGGACGGCGGTGGCGAATTCCTGGCCATGCATCAGGAAGCAGCCATCGCCGGCCAGGGCGACCACGGTCCGGTCGGGCTGCTGCAGCTTGGCCCCCACGGCGGCGGGCAGGCCATAGCCCATCGACCCGCTGGTCGGCGCCAACTGGGTGCCGAAGGCCTGATAGCGGTGGAAGCGGTGCAGCCAGATGGCATAATTGCCGGCACCATTGCACATCACGGCGTCCGGCGGCAGCGCGCGCAGGGCCGCCACGACCTCCGCCATCTGCACCGGGCCCGGATTGGCGGGCACCGTGTCGGTCCAGGCGCGATAGGCGGCGCGGGCCCCTTCCCGCCATGCGGCACGGGCCGCCGGGACTGGATGGGCAAGGACGGACAGGGCGGCGCGGACAAAGGCGCGCGGGCTGGCCTGGATCGACAGCGCCGCCTGATAGACCCGGCCCAGTTCCTCTGGTCCCGGATGCACATGGACCAGCGGCAGGCCGGGATCGGGAATGCCCAGCAGATCATAGCCCTGTGACGGCACCTCACCCATGGTGCCGCCCAGCAGCAGGACAAGATCGCTCTGCTTCACCCGCGCCAGCAAGGCAGGATTGGCGCCAAAGCCCAGATCGCCGGCATAGGTCTCACTCATCGCGTTCACCAGCATCTGGCGGCGGAACTCGACAGCCAGCGGAATCTGGTGCGCTTCGGCAAAGGCGGTGAAGGCGGACGCCGTCTCCGCGGTCCAGCCGCTGCCACCCAGGATGACAAGCGGCCGTTCGGCGGTGGCCAGAAGGCGGGCAAGCTCACCCATGGCGGCCGGATCGGGGAAGGCCTCCACAGCGGGCACCACCGGCGCGTCACCCGCCGCCGTCAGTTCGGCCAGCATATCCTCCGGCAGAGCGATGACCACCGGGCCGGGCCGGCCCTGACAGGCCACCCGGAAGGCGCGGGCGACCAGTTCGGGGATGCGGGCGGGATTGTCGATCTCGAATGCCCATTTGGACATGCTGCCAAAAACGGCGCTGTAATCCACCTCCTGGAAGGCGCCGCGCTGCCGCATGTCGCGGGCCACCTGGCCCACGAACAGGATCATGGGGGTGGCGTCCTGCTGGGCAATGTGGATGCCGGCAGATGCGTTGGTGGCGCCGGGGCCACGGGTGACGAAGCAGATGCCGGGACGCCCGGTCAGCTTGCCCTGCGCCTCGGCCATGATGGCCGCCCCGCCTTCCTGCCGGCAGGTGATAAAGCGGATGCCGCTGTCATGCAGGGCATCCAGCACAGGCAGATAGCTTTCCCCCGGCACCCCAAACACCATCTCAACACCCTGCGCCTCCAGGGCCGCGACCAGAAGACGCGCACCGGTGCGGGCATTGGCTTGGGGGCCGTTGTTCTCAGCGTCGGAGGGGGTCGCAATTTTTGTCATCATCCTGCCCTTTGCCATGCTGACGGGGATTGTGCCGGCAAGCACCGTCGGATTGAAGCGGCGGAATGTACAAAATTTCGCCAGAGGCTGGCAAAACGCCAATGGTGACCGGCGTAGTGCTGGCACGCACCCGGCGCACCCTCATGCGACGGTAAAGACGTCTTTGGCTTCATACGGGGGGACGCCGACTGGTGGGGTGGCGGCGCCTGCCTCCCAGCCCCGTAAATTCTGACGAACCAGAATCTACGGACCCGCGTATCAGACAATCTGAAGGGCCTTCAGGACGGGCCAGGCATCCTTTAGCAGCGCGTCATAGCGGTGGCGCAGTTCGGTCAGATTGTCCTGATCATCCATCAGCATCTGCCCATCCCGGACGAAGCGCTGCTTGCACGACTGCATATGCATCCATACCGATGCGACGGGGTCGGCGGTGCCCGCTGCCAGATGCGCCGACAGCAGCATCTGGGTCATCTGGTCCATGGCAAGGCCGGTTCCGGTCAGGGGCGAGGCAAGGTAACCAATATCGCCCGAAAAGCGGGCCCGGGCCATCACGGCCTGGTTGAACCGGTCTGTATGGGGGCGGATGGCGGCGGCCTGTTCCGGCCTGATGCACGGATGGGCATAACCCTGCGCGACCAGGATAATCAGGGCCTGGCAGATCTGAGCAAACAAGAGTTGGGGCAAGGCGGCATGCAGATCACCGGCCGTGAGGGGGCCCTGTGCCAGACGGTCGATCACAGGCCGGTACACATCGGTGGCAAGGGTGAGTTGGCCCAACGGGGTGATTATCTTCAGCTCCCCCAGGCTGGTGGCAGGTACAGTCAGAATGAACAGCGTCTGCGCCCACATCGCGTCGCCCTGCGGGGCGTGAAGCGGTAAAGGCCCCTTCACGAAAAGGTCGCGGCGGAACTGCTGATTGAGGATAAAATCCTTCAATCCTTCACGACGACTGCGTTGCTGGACCCCACCCAGCAATGCCAGCTGGGCTTCTGTGAAATTCAGGCTGTCGATGGCTTCCAGCGGACGCGCCGGTGCGATCCAGGTCAGCTTGGCGGCCGACAGTTCATCAACAAGGTCGGTATGGTAGTAGGGGGTGGACTCGCGGTTGAAATATTCATGCGCAATATAGGCACGCTGCTGGCTGACAATCGTCTTCAACCGATCCGCGGCACCGGGATTGAGCAGGAAATACCGCGCGTTGGCCTGCTGCAACGCTTCCGCCGCTTTCAGCGACTGGTCGATCCGGGTGGTAAGCGGCATAGCGGTATCGACCGCATTATCCACCAACAACTGGCGCAGGGGCAAAAAGGCCGCCCAGCCGGGCAAGGTGTTGTAGGAGATATAGACCAACCCGCCGACCTTCAGACGCCGGGCAATGAACCGGACAATCGCCTGGCGGTTCTCCGGGCTGATCCAGCTATAGATCCCGTGCAGAACGATGATGTCGAATTCGGGCAAATCGGTCCGGTCCGCCATTTCGGCGAAACTGCTGTCCAGGAAATGGACATTGCCGCAACCCGCCTCGTCGGCCAACGCCCGGGCGCCGGCGATATGCGACGGGTTGAAGTCATTGGCGTAGAACTGAATGTGGGGATTGCTGGCGGCCAGCAGATTGGTGGTAATTCCCTGACCACACCCTAATTCACAATAGGTCAGAGGACGGGCCGGATCGGGTGACGAATGATTGGCGGCAAGGGCCGCAAAAGCCAGCAGGGTCGGTGCCAATTCACGATAGAATCCGTGCGTATAGGCGATTTCCGACACATACCCGTCAGCCCAAGCGTTCAACATCAGACACCGTACCGCCAGAGATATGTCATCGCCGCAGCAAGTCCCGCTGGCGGTTCGACAGGGGCGGGGCGGTCCTTTTCCCCGCCCCTGTCGTAAAGGTCAAACGTCCAGGTTCGCCACCTTCAGGGCGTTTTCCTGAATGAAGGCGCGGCGCGGTTCGACCACATCGCCCATCAGGGTGCTGAACACATCCTCCGCATCGTCGGCGTGGTTGACCTTGACCTGCAGCAGCGAGCGGATATTGGGGTCCAGCGTGGTTTCCCACAGCTGTTCGGGATTCATTTCGCCCAACCCCTTGTAGCGCTGGATGGTCAGGCCGTGGCGACCCTGGTCGATCACGCCTTCAAACAAGGAAGAAGGGCCCGTGACATGGCGCAAATCCTTCACGCGGTGGCGCAGGGTACCGGCCACCGTGTAAGTCGCCGACAGTTGCTCAAGCATGGCGTCGAGACGGCGCGCCTCAACACTTTTCAGCAGGTCGGCGTCCAGGACATGGCGATGGGTCACCCCCCGGCGGGAGCGCGACAGGATCAGACCATCCTGGTCTGCCGTGCCCTGCCAGCCGCCAATGGCGGCAGGCGTGGCGTCCACCGCCATGGCATCGCCGGCGGCCAGCGCGCGGTCGCGGGCCAGAATGTTCAGACGGTCGGCCACAATGGCGGCCAGTTCGGTGGCGCGGGCCGGATCGTCGAGCAGACGGGAGGACAGGGCACCAATGATGGCAGCCTGTTCCACCACATCGCGGTTGCCGGCCTTGCGGGCCAGCGCCTGGATGGCGGATTTGGCGGCACGGGCCTGTTCGACCAGACCCCGCAGATCATCGCCCCCCTTGGCGGTGCCGTCGGCCCCGACCAGGAACACATCATCCGTGCCCTGGGCAATCAGGTAATCTTCCAGTGCACGGTCATCCTTCAGATACCGTTCCTTGGCGGTACCACGCTTCACGCGGTACAGCGGCGGCTGCGCGATGTAGAGGTAGCCCTTCTCGATCAGCTGCGGCATCTGCCGATAGAAGAAGGTCAGCAGCAGGGTACGGATATGGGCGCCGTCGACATCGGCGTCCGTCATGATGATGATCTTGTGATAGCGGGCCTTTTCGATCTGGAACCCGATTTCCGGGTTCAGTTCGTCACGCCCGATACCGGTGCCAAGCGCGGCGATCAGGGTGCCAATCTCGGCAGACGACAGCATCTTGTCAAAGCGGGCGCGCTCCACATTCAAAATCTTGCCACGCAGCGGAAGGATGGCCTGGTTCTGCCGCGACCGGCCCTGCTTGGCGGAACCGCCGGCAGAATCACCCTCGACGATGAACAGTTCGGACAGGGCGGGATCACGTTCCTGACAATCGGCCAGCTTGCCGGGCAGGCTGGCCATGTCCAGCGCCCCTTTGCGGCGGGTCAGTTCACGGGCCTTGCGGGCCGCCTCACGCGCGGCGGCGGCTTCCACCACCTTGCCCACGACCTTGCGGGCGTCGGCGGGATGTTCCTCAAACCACGTCGACAGGGCGTCGGCGCAGATCGCCTGTACCACCGGGCCTACTTCGGAGGAGACCAGCTTGTCCTTGGTCTGGCTGGAGAATTTCGGGTCCGGCACCTTGACGGAGATGATGCAGGTCAGGCCTTCGCGCATGTCGTCGCCCGACAGTGCCACCTTCTCCTTCTTCAGGATGCCGCTTTCCTCCGCGTACTTGTTGACCGTCCGGGTCAGTGCGGCGCGGAAGCCCGCCAGATGGGTACCGCCGTCACGCTGCGGAATGTTGTTGGTGAAGCACAGCGTGGTCTCGTGATAGCTGTCGTTCCACTGCAACGACACTTCCACGCCGACGGGTACGCCGGCCTCTGTTGCGCGTTCACCCTTGGCATAGATGCCGGGCTTGTGCAGGGCCGTCTTGGAACGGTCCAGATAGGCGACAAACGCCTCCAACCCGCCTTCATAGTACAGCTCAACTGTCTTCGGCTCCACCCCGCGCGCGTCGGTGAAGATGATCAGCACGCCGGAATTGAGGAAGGCCAACTCGCGCAGGCGATGTTCCAGGGTCTGGAAATCGAATTCGGTCTTTGTAAAGGTGGCCTTCGACGGCAGGAAGGTTACCTCCGTCCCGGTCAGGGCCTCACCCGCGCGTTTGCCCTCCGCCACGATGGGGGCGGCGCCGACATCAGCCAGGGGCGCGACCGCATCGCCATGGGCGAAGCGCATTTCCCATACCCGGCCCTGGCGCCAGATGCGCAGGTCCAGAATTTCCGACAGGGCATTCACCACCGACACGCCCACGCCATGCAGGCCACCGGAGACCTTGTAGCTGTTCTGGTCAAACTTGCCGCCGGCATGCAGTTGGGTCATGATGACCTCTGCCGCCGACACGCCCTCTTCCTTGTGGATATCCACGGGGATGCCGCGTCCATTGTCGCGCACCGTCACGGAGCCGTCGGCGTTCAGCCGCACATCCACCCGGTCGGCATGGCCGGCCAAGGCCTCATCGATGGCATTGTCCACGACCTCATACACCATGTGGTGCAGGCCGGACCCGTCATCGGTGTCGCCGATATACATGCCGGGGCGCTTGCGGACGGCGTCCAGGCCCTTCAGCACCTTGATGGAACTGGCCCCATATTCCTCTGCGGCAGCGGAAACGGACAGGGCGGCGGTGGTGTTGTGATCGGTGTTCGTCATGGTACCGGAGTGTAGCAGAAACAGCCTAAAAACAGGGGTAAAAGCGTATTCGCGCTGTCAAAAATCCGCATGGGGCTCATCCGTTTTCATTGACCGAGGACGGTCAATGACCGCAGTCGCAGGCGCCACCATCCGGCAGCCTGGCTAACGCTGCATGGGTGGCGCGGCGGGGGGCGCCGCCGTCCCCCAATCCGACAATTCGACATTGCCGGATTGCGGGTTAAGCCGCGATTGCGCAACCGTGACATGGGTGGCGGAAGCCCCCAGTGGACGGAAGATAGCGGCGTCCGTACCCGTCATCCAGGCCTGACTGCCGGTCGCCAGTATCTCATCGAAAAGTGCCTGCCGCCGGCCTTCATCCAGATGCGCCGCCACCTCGTCCAGCAGCAGCAGCGGGGCGGTGCCGGTCTCCGCCCGCATCAGCCTGGCATTGGCCAGCACAATGGCGATCAGCAGGGCCTTCTGCTCGCCCGTGCTGCCCAGTTCGGCCGGCATGTCCTTGGCGCGATAGGTCACAGCCAGGTCGGACCGGTGGGGGCCGATGGTGGCCCCGCCGGCGGCCGCATCCGCCCGGCGCCCGTCGGCCAGGGCCTTGCGGAAGGCGTCTTCCGCCTCCAGCGCCGGACAGCCGGCCAGTAAGGCGTCCACCGCCCCGACCATGGCAATACCAGGGGCAGGAAATGGCCCCACACCCTGTGCCGCCGCTGCCTCCAGCCGTAGGGCCATGTCGGCGCGGGCCGCCGCCACGGCGATGCCGGTCTCCGCCATCTGGCCTTCCAGGGTGGACAGCCAGACCGGATCGACCGGCCCGTCACGCAGGATGCGGGCCCGTTCACGCAGCGCATTTTCATATTTGGTCAGCCGCCCGGCATGACCGCTGTCAAAGCCGAAGACCAGACGGTCCAGGAACCGCCGCCGGCCCGCCGCCCCTTCCAGGAACAGACGATCCATCTGTGGCGTCAGCCAGACGACGGACACATGGTCGGCCAGGGCGATCTGTCCCTTGACCGGGCGCCCGTCGATATGGACCAGCCGCCGCTCACTCTCCCCGCCCGCCGGATCACGGCCTGTGCCGATCTCCACCGGGCCGGTGGCGGTAGCGACGCTGGCGGCGATGGCCCAACCGGGGCCACCGGTCCAATCCGCCGCCGAACTGTCGCCGATCCTTTCGATCTCCGACAATTTGGCCCGGCGCATGCCGCGTCCGGGGGCCAGGAAACTGACCGCCTCCAGAATATTGGTCTTGCCGGCCCCGTTCTCCCCCGTCAGCACCACGGGCCGCGCGTCGCATTCAAGACGCGCGCTGGCATAGGACCGAAAACGGGTCACGGTCAGACGGGTGACGGCCAGGGTGGGGCGCAGATACATCAGGATGACACGCCGCGAATGCAGATGATTTCCGGCAGTCCCAAACCCTCCAGCCGCAGCCAAGCCTTATCGGTCGTCATCACAGTAGTTTGCCGGTGAAGGGCCAGCGCCAGGCAGGCCCGGTCACCCAGCGACAGGCCAGCATGGCGCGTCTGTCTGCGCAGGCCCGCCGAACGCGCGGCTTGCACGGCATCAAAATCGACGATCTCGATCCCCAATCCACTGATGGTGTTCTGCGCATTTTCCAGCGTCATGCCCCATTCCGTCATCTTGGCCAGTGCTTCGGCAAGGTTCACGGAAGACATGCAGGCCGTGGGCAAGACCGCCTCAACCCTTTCCGCTCCCGGCTCCCGCAGCAGCAATGCCAGCAGAGCCGAGCAGTCCAGGACCGGTTCATTCATGATCAGCGGCGGCCCGGCGCTCAGCGATCAACTCGTCCGCAAGGCTCACGCCTTCGGGAACGAACTGGCGCACGTAATCCTGCGCCCGCTTGACTGCCACGGCAATCGGTTCCAGCACGACAGTGCCCTCGACCAGCCGCGCAACCACCGGCCCGCCGTCAGGTATGCCTAAGGCGACCCTCATTCCCACGGGGATAACCAGGCGCCCGTTCGACGCGACAGTCAGGTTAGCTCGTTCAACGGCTGCCATGAATCACCCGCAGCGATGACATAATGTCCAAACATGACACTCACACAAATAGTGTCAATCAATCAGGTGCGAAACACAAAAAGAAAATGCCCTGCCGCCATGGCAGGGCATCGTCGATAAACAACACTTATGTGGGGGTAGATGGTGTAATCACAACCGCCTCACACCCGCATCGGCATCAGCACATAGAGCGCCGCCAGATCAGCCGCGTCACGGACGATGGTAGGGGAATTGCCGTCGGCCATCAGGAACTGGGCCTTGCCGCTTTCGATCTGACCGGTGATGTCGAGCAGATAACGGCTGTTGAA
>JAIXTS010000349.1 GCA_027483805.1 Azospirillum sp.
GAAAAGCAGGATTAACGCAGTCAGCAAACCTTGGATTGTTGATCTTGCCACGCTCTTCCTCATTGTCAGAAGGGGCTCCGCAATTGAACCGCGCCAGGACTGTCGGCGGCAAGAATTCGTGAGGCATGCTGCCATTTGTGCCGCCATTTGCTGAGCGCTCACGGGATCATGATAACGTTGTTCACCCTCTGCGTGCGGGTTATTTCAGATAGGTTCGAGCGGGCAATGTCATAGCCGTAGAGGCTGCTGGCGGCCCCGCGCGTGGTGGCGGTGCGGCGGCCCAGCAGGTCGTAGCTGTGGCGGGTCACGGCGTCCGCACCCAGATCGACGCCCGTCACCCGGTTCAACCCGTCATAGCGCCAGCCCACCGTGGCACCCGACCATGTGGCGCCTGTGCGGTTGCCGTCGGCGTCGTAGGTGAAGCTCATCGCCACGGTCGCGGCGACGCCGGTCACGCCCGTCGCCGGGCGCGGCAGCGTCACGCTCGCCGATTGCTTGCGACCGGCTGTGTCATAGATATGGGTGCGCGCCGTCGCGCTGCCCGCCTTCTCCGCCACCACCCGGTCCAACATGTCCAACCCGTAGGATGTGACGGGCAGACCAGGGCGGGTGATGCTGGTCGGGCGATTGGCAGACTTTGCGTTGAACGCATACCATAACTACTTATAATAAACGATTAAGCTATATTACTGTGAACCTAAAATTCTGTGTCTATGAGAAATTGATTTATCTCCCCAGACGTAATTAGGCCTTCTACGCATAATATTATGTTTTCTTTTGTCACCATAGGTATGATTGCCACATTTTTCTCCGAAAAGAAACCTATGCAATCTATTCTTGACTGCACATCTTGTGAAAATCTCACCGGGTCGTAAAAATTTATGAGATAGCGGTTACCATTATTTATTATTATTATATCTGAAAAATAACCTTTTGACTGAATCTCCCACTCAAAATCCTCAAAATCCTGTGGAAAAACTACTTCATACATTATATTATCTCCTACTTACAGCTTATTTTGCTGCATGCATCAACAAATTCTTCTGGCGTTAACCTTGCATCTGGACGCGGCATAATTTCGTAATGATGCAGGTCTTGGCCAACTTGTTTGATCTGTAGAGATTCAGGAGCGGAATTCATGTCCACTTCATTTGGGACAAATCCCTTAGATGCAACGCTGTCTGGATTATCAAAAACTGACACCCCCCGTTCGGGACGCACAAAACCTGTTTCTTTATCTACCTTGAATTCTCCGGTTCTAGGCTTGAAACTAGGCTCAGCGCCTGATTTTGACCCACGATAGAAACTTTTGGCACCTTCGGACGTCTTTGCAGTAGCCTTTGTCGCTTCGACACCTTTTTCCGCTCCCCTTATCGCTTTTATGCCGGCACCAGCACCACCAGGGACACCAGGTACGGCAATTGCTACAGCATCAGCAACAACGCCCACAGCATCAACTGTGAATGCGAGATAGTTACCTTCTGACCAGTTATCTTTTGCACTCGCAACTCCAATGCCAAGACTGACCAAATCCCAAGCAGTCTCAACATACAACCCCGTCGGATCGACGCCCATGAGCGGCGAGTTCTTGACATACGCGTACCGGTTCAGCCCATCCTTGATGCCGATGGGATCAAGCTGCATCCACCGCCCATCGACCGGATCGTACGCCCTGAAGGGTGTGTGGTACAGGCCCGTTTCGGCATCCAGCCGCATCCCGGCATAACGGAACTGCGGTCCCGCCGCCCCGGCCTGCGGGGAATTGCCATAGGCATCATACGTGTAGGCGCCGCCCAACTTGCCGTCGGGGCGCAGCCAGCCGATGACGCTGCCCTGCCGGTTGGGCAGCAGCCGGATCAGGCCGCCGGTGGGGGACTGCACCGCCACCACCGCCCCACCAGTGCCCGACGCCCGGATGGTGCGTTCCTTGCGCGTGCCGGATGCGTCGTAGGTGCCCTATTCGATCCCGTCCAGTTCAAGGTACAGGGTCGTGACGCCGTTCACCTGTTTCCGGGCGCGGCCCTCCAACCCGGCTCCCAAAAAAATCTCACATCCCCGCTCTTGAACCGTGGTCAGTGCTTCTTACATCAGCACTATCCTGGGTCCGGGCCCCTCTGGCGTGATGGCGACAGCCGCACGCGATGTCGGACTCCTTGGGCGAAGCTGTGGCTTGGTCGTGAAGGAGCCTGTCTTTTATGTCGAACCTGGAACGCTACTTTCCTCACTATGACGACCCGCGCAAGGACGCGCATATGGACAATCACTGGCGCGTGCGCCGGCGGCTGGACCGGGCGGCGCGTCTGCTGGACAGTGCCATCCGCCTGCCCATCGTGGGGCGGGTGGGTCTGGATGCGCCGTTGAACCTGATCCCCGGTGCCGGTCTGGCCTTGTCCACGGGTGTGGCGGCCTGGCTGGTCTGGGAAAGTTCCCGCCTGGGCGCACCGAAACGGCTCATCACCCGTATGGCCGGCAATGTCGTCATCGACAGTCTGATCAGCGCCATCCCCGTCGTGGGCTGGTTCGGCGATCTGTTCTACCGGGCCAATGACCGGAATGTCGAACTTCTGCGCCGCCATCTGGACGGCCAGCACCCCTTCCGCCGGCCCCAGACGGGGCCCGGCGGGGTTATCGACGGGACCTATACCCGTCTCTAAACTTCAAATAAATCAACATCTTGGCAGATGAGGTCCTGAAATGAGCCTGTTTAACATGTTCAAGAGCGACAAGGGCGAGGCGATGACGGCCCACAAGGCCTTCGCCATCTCCCTTCTGTACACCATGGCCGCCGATGGCGAGATGGATGCCGAGGAGGTGGGTCACCTTCTGGCCGTCATCGGTGGCGAGAAGTCGGGCGGCACCATCGGTGTCGGCGCCAACAATCAGGCGCTGCTGAACGCCTCCATGAAGTATGTGCGCAGCCACAGCCATGAGCAGTTCCTGGCCGAGGCGACGCCCGTCCTGACCACGGCCCAGCGCCTGTGCATCCTGATGAACCTTGTCGACAGCGCCCTCTCGGACGGCGAGGCAGAGCCGGAGGAGCGTGCGTTCTTCGACAAGGCGCAGAAGGCCTTCGGTATCACCGATGCGCAGTTCAGCCCCTATTTCGAAGTCATCATGATGAAGAATGACCGGGGCGTGTTCGTGGACAAGAACCACCCGATGAACCAGCCCGGCTTCCAGGTCGGCATGCCGGGGCAAGCGGCATGACCGTTGCGGCCGCGGGCAACACGTCCCGCGGGCCGGCTCCCCTGTCCTGGTCCGCGCGCCCGCGGCCGCCTTTTTAAGGCGGCCGTCCGGTCGTCTGGTGCCTTCACTCCCTCGCCGGGCCATCGCCCTGTCAATTGCTGAAAATGCATGGCACGCGATGGGATCGCTCACGATGTTTTATGTTGTGTACGATCTAATGGCGCGCGATCTTTTCACCACGAAAATGACGGCGCCAACCGGCCCCGCCAACCCCTGGCGAAAATGCCGACAGACAGGAGTGATGATCATGAAGGTTCTTTATACCGCCACTGCGACCTCCACCGGTGGCCGCGACGGCCGCGCCACCTCTGATGATGGGTTGCTGGATGTGAAGCTGGCCCCGCCGAAGGAACTGGGCGGTGCCGGTGGCGCCACCAATCCGGAACAGCTGTTTGCCGCCGGCTACACGGCCTGTTTCATCGGCGCCATGAAGTTTGTGGGCGGCCGTGACAAGATCGCCGTACCGGCCACTGTCGCCGTCACCGCCAATGTCGGCATCGGCCCGCGGGATGATGGCGAAGGGTTCGGCCTGACCGTGACGCTGAATGTCAGCCTGCCGGGCCTGGACCGGGCGGCGGCAGAGGATCTGGTGACCCGCGCCCACAAGGTCTGCCCCTACAGCCACGCCACCAAGGGCAATATCAGCGTGGAGACGGTGATCCTCTGATCCCTGGGTCGATGATGCCATCGGTCAAGGATCCTGACCGATGGCACGGCGGCGACTGCCGTCGCGGTTTACGCGGCGCCCTTTCGCGTCTGGGCCAATCGGTGGGCGGCATCCAGGGCCAGCGCAAAGCAGGCGGCCAGCAGCACCACATCCTTGAACAGGAACTGCGCCAGCGACCCCATGAAGGGAAAGCCGTAATTCTTCTGCCAGAGGCTGGCGCCGATGGAAAAGCTCAGCGTGACCAGGAAGGTGGTGATGCCCATCACCCCGCCGATCAGACCGGCCCGGTGCGACCAGGCACCGGCAGCGATCAGCGCACCCGCTGACAGTTCCAGCACCCCGATGGCATTGCTGGCGCCCTGAACCCCCCAGAGCGGGTACATCCAGGAAAACAGCCAGTAATGTTCGGCGATGCGGGCTACGCCCTCGGCCTCATACGCCGCGAATTTGGCGATGCCGAACATCAGAAAGATGAAAGTGATGGACCAGCGCAGCGCCTGGATGGCGATGGATGGTCCCGGCAGTCTGGTGTAAACAGCGTCGATCACGGTCATGGCGGTGCCCCTGGATGCGCCGCCATCGTGGCGTGCGCGATC
>JAIXTS010000023.1 GCA_027483805.1 Azospirillum sp.
CCTCATCGCGCTGTACCAACGAAGAAACCTTCCTGGTGCAGAAGCTGATCCGCGCCGGGTTCGGCACCAACAATGTCGACACCTGTGCGCGCGTCTGCCACTCCCCCACCGGCTATGGCTTGAAGACCACCTTCGGCACGTCGGCCGGGACCCAGGATTTCGACTCTGTCGAGCATACCGATGTCGTCATCGTCATCGGCGCCAACCCCACCGATGGGCACCCGGTCTTTGCATCGCGCCTGAAAAAGCGGTTGCGGCAGGGGGCGAAGCTGATCGTTATCGATCCGCGCCGCATTGATCTGGTGAAGTCGGCCCATATCAAGGCGGAAGTCCACCTGCCCCTCCGACCCGGCACCAATGTCGCCATCGTCACGTCGCTCGCCCATGTCATCGTCACCGAAGGGCTGGTCGATGAGGCGTTTGTGCGCGAGCGCTGCGACTGGGCGGAGTTCGAGGAATGGGCGGCGTTTGTGTCCGAACCGCGCAACAGCCCGGAAGTGGTGGGGCCGATGGCGGGGGTGGAGCCCGACGCCATCCGTCAGGCCGCGCGTCTGTTCGCGACCGGCGGCAATGGCGCGATCTATTACGGGCTTGGCGTGACCGAGCATTCCCAGGGCACCACCACCGTCATGGCCATTGCCAACCTTGCCATGGCCACGGGCAATATCGGCCGCCCCGGCGTGGGTGTAAACCCGTTGCGCGGGCAGAACAATGTCCAGGGCGCCTGCGACATGGGTTCCTTCCCGCATGAATTCTCCGGCTACCGCCACGTCTCCGACGATGCCACAAGGCAGATGTTTGAGGAATTGTGGGGCGTACCCCTGTCGGCGGAACCGGGCCTGCGCATCCCCAACATGCTGGACGCTGCCGTCGATGGCAGCTTCAAGGGGCTGTATGTGCAGGGGGAGGATATCCTGCAATCCGATCCCAACACCCACCATGTCGCCGCCGGTCTGGCCGCCATGGACTGTGTCATCGTGCAGGACCTGTTCTTGAACGAGACGGCCAACTACGCCCATGTCTTCCTGCCCGGCTGCACATTTCTGGAAAAGGACGGTACCTTCACCAATGCCGAACGCCGCATCCAGCGGGTGCGCCGCGTGATGGCGCCCAAGAATGGCTATGCCGATTGGGAGGTGACAATGCTGCTGGCCCGCGCCATGGGCTTTGCCATGGATTATGCCCATCCCAGCCAGATCATGGACGAGATTGCAAAGGTCACGCCCAGCTTCAGGGGCGTGTCCTATCAACGGCTGGAAGAAATGGGCTCCATCCAGTGGCCCTGCAACGACAAGGCCGCGCTGGGCACGCCCGTGATGCATATTGACGGCTTCGTGCGCGGCAAGGGCAAGTTCGTGATTACCGAATATATCCCGACGGAGGAACGCACCGGTGCCCGCTTCCCCCTGCTGCTGACCACGGGGCGCATCCTGTCGCAGTATAATGTCGGTGCGCAGACCCGCCGCACCGCGAATGTGGTCTGGCATGAGGAAGACCGGCTGGAAATCCATCCGCATGATGCGGAAAACCGTGGCATCGAGGATGGCGACTGGGTGAAGCTGCAAAGCCGGTCGGGAGAGACCGCCCTGCGCGCCCTGATCACCGACCGGGTGGCACCGGGTGTCGTCTACACCACCTTCCACCACCCCGACACCCAGGCCAATGTCATCACCACCGACTATTCCGACTGGGCCACCAATTGCCCGGAATATAAGGTGACCGCCGTCCAGGTCAGTCCTTCCAATGGTCCGACCCGGTGGCAGCAGGAGTATAAGGCCCAGGCCAAACAGTCCCGCCGCATCGAGGGCCACGCGGTCGAGGCCGCCGAATGAACCCGCCCGCGAAACCCCTCCATCGGCTGGCCTGGCATGACGGCGCGATGCGGGATGGCACCCGTATCGTGGCCGAGGAGGTGCCCGTCGCCATCGTGCATGACGGCGCCACCTACGCCGTGATGATGGCCAGCCCCGCCGATCTGGAGGATTTCGCCGTCGGCTTTTCCCTGACTGAGGGCATTATCGAGACACCGGACGAGGTGGATGACCTGGAAATGGTCGAAACCGACCTGGGCTGGGTGGTCCGCCTCTGGCTGTCCCAGCGTCCCCGTACCGCCCTGACCACCCGCCGCCGACGCCTGACCGGCCCTGCCGGCTGCGGCCTGTGCGGGGTTGAAAGCCTGTCGGAGGCGGTGAAACCGGCCCGGCCCGTGGGCGTTGGCGGCCCCCTGACGCCCCTGGCCCTGGCGCAGGGGTTCGATGCGATGTCGCAACGACAGGCCCTGGGCCAACTGACACGCGCCGTCCACGCTGCCGCCTTCCTGGCCGCTGATGGTGGTGTGACGGTGCGGGAGGATGTCGGTCGCCACAACGCCCTGGACAAGCTGATCGGCGCCCTGGCCCGGTCCGGCATTGACGCGACGCAGGGCGCCATCCTGATGACCAGCCGCGTATCGGTGGAACTGGTGCAGAAGGCGGCCATGGCCGGTGCCCCCATCCTGGCCGCCATCTCCGCCCCCTCCACCCTGGCCGTAACACTCGCGGCCGATGCGGGCATGACCTTGGTGGCCGTGGCCCGCGCCGACGGGTTTGAGATTTTCAGCCATCCGCACCGCATCCTGACCGAGGAGGAGCAGACCCGTGTCGCCTGACAAGCTGGTCATGATGGCCAATCAGATCGGCGCCTTTTTCGCCAGCCAGGGACCGGCCGGAGTACAGGGTGTGGCCGACCATATCAAAAGCTTCTGGGACCCGCGCATGCGGGCCGGCATTTTCGACCATCTCGACAAGGGTGGTGACGGGCTTCAGCCCATCGTCGTGCAGGCGTTGGCGTGTTTGCGGGCCAACCAATAGGGGGCAGCACCGCTACCCCCCACCCGTCA
>JAIXTS010000437.1 GCA_027483805.1 Azospirillum sp.
GCATCCGAGATCTATGCGTCCAACGATGCGGACACGATCGGCGATGGCGCATTATATGGCGTCTGCACGGTAGGCAGCACCTGTGGCGCCACAACCGGAACTTATACCCGCACTGTACGTGGCAATTCCATTACCGTCAGCAATGACAGCGTGGTCACCAAAAGCCAGGAACTGCGGATCCAATCCCCCGACGGAGACCGGTTCCAGTGGTTGGCCGGTGCCTTCTTCTTCCAGTCGAACGTAGACGCCAAGACCTGGTCGGGCACGACGGCTGCTGGCCTTGCCACCAACGAGCGCCTTGTGCAGATTCTTCCCGGCGTCGCGGCCGGTACCGGTCCCCTGGCCACCACAGCCAATCCCGGCCTGGTCTTTGAACCTGGCAGTTTTGTGCGCATGTCCAGCCTGTCCTACAAGCAGAACATCACCCGCTCCTTGTTCGGCTCTCTGGGCTACGAAGTCTTGGATGGTTTGCGTGTGGCCGCAGAAGGTCGATACAATATCGATCGCAAAACCGACGATTGCCGGCTGAGTTTCTTCGCTGCCTGCGCAGGCGTTCAACCGCTGTCGGGCGAGTTCACCAGTTTCACACCGCGTTTCACTGTGGATTACAAGGCATCGGAAGATATCTTCCTGTTCGCATCAGCCGCCAAAGGCGTGCGATCGGGCGGCTTCAACACAGTGGCCGGCCTGACGAACGACGAACGGACCTTCGATGAAGAAGAGAACTGGACCTACGAGGCAGGCCTGAAATCCTGGCTGTTTGACCGCCGCTTGATGTTGAACGCGTCCCTGTTCCGCGTGAACTGGACCAATCTGCAGATATCCACCTTCTCCCCCAACACGACCGTTGCTCAGGCCATCATCATGAATGCCGGGGGGATGAAGACCAACGGTGTCGAAGTTCAAACGGAAGTCAAGGCAACGGATATCCTGTCTTTCGGCGGATCGGTCACCTACTCCGATCCCAAATATGGTGACGGTGCCTACGATCCTGCCTATACAACCCAGTGCGGCAACCCGTCGACTGTCTGTAATCTGGTGACAATTGCCGGACGTGGGCTTCAGGCCTCCATCGAAGGCAATCGACCTGCCCGGTCAGTGAAGCTGCAATATAATCTGCATGCCACTGCGGATGTGCCGGTTTCCGCCGACTGGACCCTCTCTGGTCGCGTGGATGTCAGCTATGTTGGGCCGACCTACACCAACAGCCTCAACCTGACCAGCTTCGGCGAGCGGACACTGACCAATCTGCGGGTCGCGCTTGACAATGATGTATATTCAATCGCTGCCTGGGTCACCAACCTGACCGATGAGCAGTACAATGCCAATGTCATCCAGCAACCCCGCAACTATTCAATCGGCACCCAGCGCATCCTGGAAGCCTATCGTGGCGACGGTCGCCGTTTCGGCGTGACGGCGTCGGCCAAGTTCTGATTGGCAATTCTGTGCCCGTCCCCCCGCCACTTTGGCGGGGGGACGACATTTTTCTTCGGAGAATGCCATGAGCAAGCACATTGTTCCCGTGTCTCGCCGCACAGTCGTCGGCGGTCTGCTGGCCGCCGCCCCCCTGGTCCTCGCATCACGCGGATGGGCTGTCGGTCCCAAAGAGGTGGATATCATCGTTGTCGGTGCCGGTCTGGCCGGCTTGAACGCGGCAATGTTGCTACAGGAACAGGGGCTTACCGTTCAGGTGCTGGAGGCATCGGACCGGGTGGGGGGGCGCCTGCGCACGGGTCGCGCGGAGGGCTATCAGGCTGAGTTGGGCGGCAGTGAAGTCGGTGATCTTTACGGACGTGTGCGTGATGCCTGTCAGCGTCTGAATGTCGGTCTGACGAACAAGGCGATCAAAAGCGCCGACGCCATGTTCCATATCGATGGCACAACGGTTCTGGCTTCCGATTGGGCAGGCTCTGCGGCCAATCACACGCGCGGAAGGGAACGGGCCTTTCTGCCCAACATTCTGCAAAACCGGCTGATGCATGATTGGCTGCCCTTCAAGCAGACCAATGCCTGGCTGCAGCCGGAAAACATGCAATATGACATCTCCGCCGCATCACTGATGCGGTCCAAGGGCGTGTCGGAGGCCGCGATCCGGCTGGCCGATGTGGACCTGAACGGGTCCAGCCTGGAGGGCGTGTCCGCCCTGTCCATCTTCCGCGATATGGCCCGCGCGCAAGTGGAGGGCTATGTCGATCCGAACCGGCCGCAATACGGTTCCAACTCCGAAGCCTCCCGCAGCTTCATCGTCGGTGGTTCGGACATGCTGCCGAAGGCCATGGCCGCCACGTTGAAACTGCCCGTCCGCCTGAACAGTCCGGTACTGGCCATCGATCAGATGGGGGATAAGGTAAAGGTGCTGCTGGGCAGCGGCGAGGTGCTGACCAGCCGGTTTGTGGTGATCGCAGCGCCGTTCAGCGCTGTCGCCCGTATCCGCTTCACCCCTGGTCTGCCCGATGCCCAGGCCGATGCTGTTGCCGGCGCACGCTATTCCGCGACGACGCAGTTCCATTTCAAGATCGTAAAGCCCTACTGGGAAAAGGACGGGTTGCCGCCCTCTATCTGGAGCAACGCCTCGTTCGAGCGCGCCTTCGCCCGTAAGAATCCGGATACGGGGGCCATTGATACGATGATCGTCTGGGTCAATGGCGATGGTGCCACCCGATGGGATGACCGTGATACGGACAAGCAGGTGGAACTGGTACTGGCCGAACTGGCACGCATTCGTCCGTCAATGGCCGGCGCCTTGAAGTACCAGTTTGGCTATAGCTGGGGGCGTAATCCCTATGTTGGCGGCAACAAGCATTTCTATGCCCCCGGCCAGGTGAAGCGATTTGCAGCTGATATGGGCAAACCTGCCGGGCGCATCCATTTTGCGGGCGAACATCTGCGCCGCCTGGAACATGGCATGGAAAGTGCCATGGAAACCGGTGAAGCGGCCGCGATGGAAATTATGGAACGGCTGTGACAACCATCCCGCAGAAGGGCCAGACAGCGGCTGCTGTCTGGCCCTTCTGCGTTTCAATAGCTGCTGTTGGTCAGGCAGGAACGCATGACAGCCTGGAAATCCATCATTTTGCGGGCGGGGCTGTAATCCCGTCGGGTAACCATCACCAGGTCCCAGGCATTGTCAGGCGGGTCCACCTGCAACATGGCGATGCCCCCCCCATTCAGCCGGCTGCGCACCAGGATATGCGGTGCGACCCACCAGGATTCCGAACTGCTGACGCGTTCCAGGCTGAGATGCGTTGACTCCACGGTCAAGGCCGGATGCGGCACCCGCATATCCTTGGATGCTGCCAACCGCTCGACATAGGCAGCACCGCGCGGATAATTCAGCGTGGCAATCTGCGGATATCTGGCAAGCTCCTCAAACGCCACGCTGTCCTTGCCCGCCAGCGGATGGCCTGCCCTGACCACGATGACATTCCGGTCCTGCCCCATCGTGATCTTTCTCACAAGATGAGCGCTGTTTTCCGCCGGTGCGGTGGAAAAGAACAGGTCGATGTCGCCGCGCATCAGCAGCGTGCACAGATAAGCGAAATCCCCACGTTCGACCTTGATGGGTGTGGTCTCATAGCGCTGCTGGAACGCGTTCAATGCGTCCGGGATCACACTTTCCAGAAAGGTCGGGGTGGCCCCGATCGAGAGGGACCCAGTTCGCACATCGCCGGCAGATGCAACCGCATCATCCAGCCGCCGGGCCGCGGCAAGCACTTCCTGCACATAAGGCAGCAGGTACTTTCCCTGTTCCGTCAATACCACGGACTGCCGATCCCGATCCATCAGCCGCAGGCCCAGTTGGGATTCCAGCTGGATGATGCTTTTGCTGATCGCCTGTTGCGACAGATTCACCTTCTCTGCCGCCCGGTGGAAATTCAGGGTTTCCGCAACGACCGCGAAATGGCGCAGAACGCGCAGCCTCATGTCCATCCACCGCTTTGGTTGTCACGAAAGGTACAATATTTGTTTCTCTCGCCGCACTGATCATCAATACCATGATGCCAGTTTTGAACAACGGCGTCCGAGGCAATGGCCTGATCCGTTTAGCAGCGCCCAGTCGCCCCTGTGCCCGTCACGTCGGCAGCGTCATGTAGTAGCGCGCCATTTTCTGCCTTGCTCGCAATCTGCCTTTCCACCTCTGACCGACTGGCGAAAGCCGTCGGGACCGGGAGCATTCGATGAAAATTGCCGCCAAGCTCTGCCTGGGATGCATGTCGTTCGGAACCAGCCTTTGGCGTCCCTGGGTGCTGGATGAACCGGCCGCAATGCCGTTACTGGATAAGGCGGCCGACCTTGGTGTCCGCGCATTTGACACGGCCAATGTCTATTCCGGCGGCGAGAGCGAGCGCATTCTGGGAAAATTCATCCGCAGCCGCGGCCTGCGTGACGAGGCGTTCATCGCGACGAAGCTGTATTACGACACGCCCGACCGGCTTGGCCGGAAGGGTTTGGGCCGCAGTAACATCATTGGTTCCACGGAGGCGTCTCTGGCGCGGCTGGGTGTTGACCGCATTGATCTGATGCAGATCCATCGTTGGGACGAGGAAACACCGATCGAAGAGACGCTGGAAGCATTCGCGCTGCTGGTTGACCAAGGCAAGATCGGCGCTTTCGGAGCCTCCAACCTGTCGGCATGGCAACTGGCCAAGGCGGAGATTGCTGCGACACGCCTTGGTTTGCCAGGATTTGGCGCGGTTCAGCCGCATTATAACCTGATCTATCGCGAGGATGAACGCGACCTCATCCCGCTATGCGTTGAACAGGACATCGCCCTTCTGCCCTGGAGCCCGCTGGCACGTGGACGCTTGGCGCGCGGGGCCATGCAGTCGGCCCGCTCGCAGGCCGACGACGTGGCGACATCGCTGTACGGCCAGGGAGGGGAGGCCATTATCAGCGTCCTCCAGGGCCTGGCGGATCAGATGCAACAACCACCCGCTGCCGTGGCGCTGGCCTGGCTGATCAGCAAGGGGACGACGCCGATCTTCGGCGCCACCCGGCCGGAGCAGATCGAGCAGGCGCTTTTGGCCCTTTCGATCACCCTTGACGACGAACAGGTGGCGGCACTGGAGGCCCCCTATAGGGCGCTGCCCGTCGTTGGCCTGCCTCAGACGGCCAAGAACCAGACCCCAACCGCGACGCTGGCGCGTATCATGGAAGGACAGAAGCAATGACGGCGGCGGTCACGATCACCAAGGCTTACGTCGATACGTGCGCAGGGCAAATCCACTACCGCAGTTGTTCGGGTGGTGATGCGTTGGCGGCGCCGATCCTGTTCTTTCACCGGGCTCCTGTCTGCTCCGGCTCCTTTGACCGGGTGTTGAAGCAGTTGTCAGGATGGCGGCGTATGGTGGCATTCGATACCCCAGGCTTCGGGCAATCCTACACACCGGATGCCGGAACACCGATCGGCAGTGTCGTGGATGCGTTCGTGCAGGCGATAGACCGGCTGGGGATCGACCGCTTTCATTTGGTGGCGCATCATTCCGGCGCACATTTTGCCGGGGAGCTGGCGTTACGTCTGCCGGGGCGGGCCCTGTCCTTGATGCTTGACGGCGCCATGGTCACCTCGGCAGAGCAGCGCGCCAACGTCACTCCCGCGGCCACACCGCCAATCATCGACCCGCAAGGCGGATTTGTTCAGGCGGCTTGGAAGTTTCTTCTACCCTACTACACAGTGTTCGACGCGCGCTGTATCCACAACGAATTCGTGGGTGCCATGGCCAGCACCTTCACCCGCGCTGCCACCATGGACATGGTGCGGGGCCATGATCTGGGTGCCGTCATCGCGGCCTTGGATTGTCCCATCCTGGCCTCTGCTGCTGAGGACGATGTCTTTGTCACACATCTCGACAGGATCGTGGCGCTGGCACCGCGGTCTGTCATCCGCCGTTACGGTGCTGCGGGCATCGCGTCCCCGGACCTGCAAACCGAAGTCTTTTGCGACCTGATCCGCGAAAATGTGGATCAGGCGGAGAGCTGACCCCGGGTGAGACGGCCGGCACGCCGCCCTTGCTGGGGCAGCCGGCTCGGCGACAAGGCCAACATTGCCACAGGAAGGAGCCCCCCGACATGCAGATCGACTTCGACGGGTATGCGGGCGTCAGATTGATGGGCGACGCCATCGGCCAGCCGGGCGACCCCGCGATCCTGTTGCTGCATGA
>JAIXTS010000095.1 GCA_027483805.1 Azospirillum sp.
ATCACCCAGGCGAAGACCGGGCGATCAATGAAAAACTTCGCCATTTCGGTTCACTCCGGGAACGGTCAATGGGCCGGTGCCGGGGCGGGGCCCGCGGCGGCCGGGGCCGGGTTGTAGGGGATGGGTTTCACCGGCGCGCCGGGGGCGGCCTTCAACACACCCTGGACGATCACGCGGTCCTGGGATGCCAGTCCGTTGGTCACCACCCACTGGTCGCCAACCGCCTTCACGGCCGTGACAGGACGGATTTCCACCTTATCGTCCTTGCCGACAACCATGGTGGTCGCAGCACCGCCGGGACCGATGATCACCGCCTGCTGCGGCACCAGGATGGCATCGGCGCGCGTGGCCTGGTCAACGACGGCGCGGACAAACATGCCGGGCAGCAGTTCCAGATGCTTGTTCGGGAAGGTGGCCCGCAGACCGACCGTGCCCGTGCCTTCATCCACCGTGATGTCGGAGAAATCCAGAACCCCTTCCTCGCCATAGACGGTACCGTCGGGCAGGATCAGCTTCACCTTCAGCTTGCCACCGTCAGCCATTGTCGCTTCGCCCCGGGCCACCTGGCGGCGCAATGCAGCGACCGCGTCGGCAGACTGGGTCAGGTCGATATAGATCGGGTCGAGCTGTGTGACGCTGGTCAGCATGTCCGCCTGACCCGCGGTGACCAACGCACCCGGCGTCACACGCGACCGGCCGACCCGGCCGCCGATGGGGGCGGAAAGGCTGGCATAATCCAGGTTGATGCGGGCGGTCTCAACGGCAGCCCGGCCGGCAGCCACCGCCGCTTCCCGAGCGCCGAGATCGGATACGGCGTCATCATATTCCTGCTGGCTGACCCCCCTGACCGCCACCAGTTCCTTGTAGCGGGTGGCCTTGGCCTTTACGGCAGTCAGCTGCGCCTCGGCACTTTTCAGGTCGGCCTGCGCCTGGGCCAGTGCGGCACGATAGGGTGCCGGGTCGATCTGGTACAAGGGCTGGCCGGCCGTCACATCCGTGCCCTCGGTAAACAGCCGGTCCTTGATGATGCCCGAGACCTGGGGCCGGATCTCGGCCACGCGGTAGGGCGTAACACGCCCCGTCAACTCCGCCGTCAGGGTGTAGGGCGCCTGGTTCACCGTAACCACGGTCACTTCCGGCGGCGGCATGGCACCCATCATGCCATCCCCCCCACCGCCCGCATCCTTTCCACAGGCCGTGAGTGTCAGAGCCAGAAGCATAAGAGGAGCGGAAAGCCGCGGTGTCATACGCATGGTGAGTTCCTTGAACGTCGTCGTTGCCGGCGCCGCCGGTCATGGAATTACATCCGATCCCGGATGTATCATGAAGCGTCGCCCAGGGGAATGGTGGCGGGGGCCAATCCCATTTAGCACTTTCGTGATAGATGGACCGGTTCCTGCCGATGGCCGGCCTGCCAAAACGGCGGCCTTGAAGGTTTCGTGGCTTTTATCGGGTGAACACGGATCATTTCCAGTGATCCCAATCACAAGTCCTGCCTGAAGCCACAGGCAAGTCGCCGTTGCAAAATTTCATGTATCGCAAAGCGCAAATATGTGAACAAAGCCCCTTCCCCGTCGCCAAAGCACGAAACCCTTGGTGATTAACAGGAAGACGGACGGGGCTGCGGGAATCCGACAGGCAGGCAGGATGTATTTTTACCCATCCGCGACCATGGCTTGCCCGGCACAGGGCGCGGCGGATGGCGAAGGGTGATTGTGCCCCACGGCGTAAGGATTCCCCCGTGGGGTAAGGATTGGGATCAGAAGCCGCCTGGCACGCGGTAAATGTCGGGTTCACCCGGCTTTTCCACATAGGACAGGCGCAGGCTGGCACCCGATACTTCCGGCTGGGCATCCGGCTTGGCCGGTGGCCGTTTCAGGATGCCCAGGATCAGCTCCGTCAGCCGGCCCTGTGTGTCTGTCCCCTGGAAAACCAGGATGTTATCGCTGTCCAGCGGCTGGTTCAGGATCAGGCCCGTTTGCTGATAGCCCTGGGCCAGCAGATAATTGCGCAGGGAATTGGCAGTCCCCACGATCTGCTCCGGCTTGACAGGCGATCCGATCTCCTGCCCCCAGATCACATTCACCCGGAACAGCTTTTTGGATTTGTACCCCAGGAGGTAAGCAACGACGGCCGGTCCGCTGTCAGGCAGCAGATCCTTGACCTTTACAATCAGGGCACTGGTCCGCTCCGTCGGATCTTCGACCTTCTGGATGTCATCACCCGACAGCTTGAAATCCTTACCGATGGCCTCACGGAGCTGGGCCTCGGTCATGCCGAAGCGGGCATTGCGAAAGCCTTCGACTCTTGCCTGCTTGGCTGACGGCGCTGCGGGCGACTGACCGGAAACAGCAGAATTCTGCGCTGTTGCGGGCAATGTCGCCATCAGGCTCACCAGAAGTGCAGCCGCGATTTTGCGCATGGCTCTGCCTCATCCTTACGCCCTGGGGGAGAATCGGCTATCCTTACGGCTTGGGGGCCACTTGCGACGTCGCAAGACCTATCCCTGGATCAGGCGATCAATCCGGTCACGCAGGGCCGTCAGTGAGGCCACCTCGTCCGCCGCCAGATGACCCGCACGATCGGACAGTTTGTCCAAGCTGCGCCCCAGTTTGCGCGCAACCAGAAGAACCGGGCTTTCATTCGCCCGCTCCTGCGGGGCGGGCTTCTGCTTGGCGACCCTCAGTTCCTTGATGGTGGCACCATCCTTGATGCGCGCCCACAAGGCCAGCCGCGCTTCGTCCCCCTCCGTATCGGCCAGGACAAACAGGTGGCTCTTTGTCACCCGGTCACGGAAGGTGGGGTATTCGGTCTGCACCTTCTCCGGCAACCCGCGCAGGGCCAGCAGCCGGGAGACCTCCGACTTGGACAGGCCGACAATGGCGGCCAGCTGTTCTTGTGCGTAATGGTGTCTCTCTCCCAGTCGGCCCAGGGCGGACGCCGTTTCCAGCGCATCGAGATCCCGACGCTGGAGATTTTCCACCAGTGCCACTTCCTCGATGTCGCCCTTGGTGACGACGGCGAAGATGGTGGGCTTGCCCAGCAGACCATGTGCGCGCCAGCGCCGCTCCCCCGCCGCAATGATATAGCCGCCCTCGGCGTGCTTTTTCACCAGGATAGGCTGCAGCAGGCCGTTGTGGCGGATGCTGTCAGCCAGTTCCATCAGGGCGGTGGGGTCGAAATGGCGGCGCGGCTGATCCGGATTGGGCCGAACCTGGTCCAGGTCCAGTTCCACCAGTTCCGGAAAATCGGCCGATGTTCCGAACAGCCGGTTCAGCCCGCTGTCGCGGGGCACCAGCGACGTGGCAGGCGCCAGTGCCGGGTTGGTGCGGGCGAGCTTACGCGACACGGGCTTCCTCCGTCTGGTCGGCTTCAAGCAGGGAACTGGCCACTTCACGGAAGGGCGCGACAAGGGCCGGGTCCGTGGCCACATCCACCGTGGGGGTGGCGGCCGCCACCGATTGCGGGAAGATGGTGGAGCGCGGCACCGGCGTAAAGATACGCAGCGACCCGCCGAACCGTTCCGTCAGATCGGCCAGGGTGGCGCGGTCCTGGGTATGGCGCGAGGTGAACATGGTCGGCAGGATACCGATGATCGACAGGTCCGGGTTGCCGCGCCGCCGTACCTTGGCAATAGTATCCAGCAGCAGCGGCACGCCCATCATGGCCAGCATTTCGGTCTGCACCGGGATCAGCACGCCCGTGGCCGCCGCCAGGGCGTTCAACGTCATCATGCCCAGATGCGGCGGGCAATCCAGCAGGATATAGTCATAGGCGCGGGACACCGTCGACAGCTTCTCCCGCAGCACCAGCGTGCCCATCGGCTCTGCCATCAATTCCGTCTCCGCCGCGGACAGCAGGATGGTGGAAGGCAGCAGGTGGAAGCGCCCGTCACAGACCGGCAACACCGCACTGGCCACCGGCTGGTCCTTCAGCATGACATGGTAGGTCGTACGCCCGGCCTCCGACGCGTCGGCCTGGGAGATACCCAGATGGACGGTGGCGCTGGCCTGCGGGTCGGCATCGACCAGCAGCACACGCTGCCCGAGGGCCGCCAGGGCGGCGGCGATGTTCACAGCAGCGCTGGTCTTGCCCACACCCCCCTTCTGGTTGGAAATGGCGATGATGGTGGCGCGGTCGCGATGGCGGCGGACCGGCGTCACCAGGATGTCGGCAACGGCTTGCGGGATCTTCTCCGTCCCACCCTCCCAACGGGAGATGCGACCCTTGTCATAGCGACGACCCAGGCGGGCATTCAGCCAGTCGGCAAAGGCCTGTTGCGTATCCCCCCGCGCTTCCCGCGCAGCCCTCAACGCCGCCCCATCCATGACCTGCCCCCAGTGCTAGTGGCTGTACTTTCGGCGGGAGCATAGGGGTTGGTTGACGGGGTGTCAACTGGTGGGGTTGTGGGTCGTCAACAGAGGGCTGCCCGCCCGGTCCAGGAGGATGGCGCCGTTGGCCTTCTCTCGGATCAGCAGACGGCCATCATGATGGAACTCCGCGAAATGCCGGTTCAGTTCCACGCGGCGGCCGCCGGGCATATCTGACCAGGCCATGTCGACATGGGGTGGGGGCAGATACATGCGCGCGCCCCAGCCCCAATTGCCGGCCCGGTCATCGGCCACCAGGGTCCATTCATCTTCCACCTGCTTCAAGGCCCGCTCCACATCCTCCATGGCACTGGCGGCATCGCTGCTGGGCGGGCCGGCGGCCAGCAATGCCAGCACCTTTTGCAGGCGGTCGCGCTTGGGGGCTTTCTCCAAGCCTGTGTTCATGGACAATGACCCTGCGCGGTGGACGCCGAGGGTCATGATCATGACCCTCGGCAGGGCGGCGACGACCGCCGCGCGGCACATACCGCGTAGGCAAGCCCACGGATGTAGGCGCCGGCGATCGAGAGGCGGGAACTCTTGACCATAGGCCAATATTTCCAACGCTCGCATGACGCCACGGCCGCCATGGTCACAGCCCCAGATATTGCTGCGCCGGCATCACCACAGCGAACAGCATGCGCGCATTGCTGGCGGTTGAAGTGATCGTGGTGGTCATCTGCCCGCTGGTGGCGTTGAAGCTGGCCTTGGTATTGATGCCGCTGCCCGTCAGATAGTGTGGCCACAGCCCGTTGGGCAGGCCGGCGGCGATCAGGGCCTGTTCCGGCGGCGAAAAGGACGTGCTGCTGTTCGCCGTGATGTCGATGCCCGAAACCACCACCAGGGCGGCCAGCATTTGCTGAAGCATGCCCCCTTCACCGAAGGTCGTCTGCCAGGTGACGGGGGAAGCGGGATTCCATGGGGCACCCGTCTTGTTGCGATAGGCCAGCGATATGGCCGTGGAAACGTACCAGTCGCCGGGGGTCGGCGTGAAGGACAGCAGGTGCTTGAACGCCGTCGATACCGACACCGAACCGGCGGCATAGCTGTCCGATGGGCCGGTGATGGGGGATGAATGGCCCCACAGACCCCAATAGCCGGGATCAGGTGTTGCGGGGTTGTTGAAGTTGAAGGAAAGGCGCGATGCCGCCTGCAACGCCCTGGACAGGGCTTCCACCCCCTGGTTCCAGGTGGGGGGCTTGCTTCCCCAGGCCGCCAGCCTCGACTGGGCGACCTTCACCGGGTCCAGCGGATTGGTGCCCGGCACCAGCGCATTGATGAGGGTCGAATAGCCGGTGAAGAAGGCCAGTATAGATGGCGCATAAAAGGTGCCGCCTGCCGTCGGGATGGTGTTGAACAGGGCCCACAGGTCGGCATCGGTGGCCGGCACGGTAACCCCGGGCTGGAACAGCCGTGCGGTGGCGGACTGAAGCCCAATCGCGCGCAATTCGCTACTGACATAGGCCTGCTGGAGGTCGTCGAAGGTGCTCATGGCATTCCCTCCTGGAACGAAACAAAGGGACAGGTGGGGCGGCATCCACCGCCCCACCCTTGACCATTGCGTATCCGGCCGGATCATACCGGCGGTCTGACTTATGACCGCCGGTACGGCGGCGACTGCCGCCGCGCGGATCGTGCCGCGTGCCCAAGCCAACGGAAGTTGGCGCCGGCGATCGGGGGCGGCAACTCTTGACCATCGGTCAGAGGGTACCGCCACCAGCATCAGGCGGCCGCGTAGAAGTTGGTGGTCAGCAGTTCGGACGCCTTGACCTCATGGCCCAGATATTGGGCCGCCGGCAGGACGATGCAGCCGATGACCACGGGCACGCCCGACTTGCTGGTGATGGTGACCTGCATGTTGCCCGACGCCGTGAAGGACACGGACGTGCTGGACCCGCTGCCGCCGCCGCTGCTGTAGAAAGGCCACAGTCCGGCCGAGGAGTGGGACTGGATTTCCTTCTGATCTGCATCAGAATAGGTCGCGTTGGATGTGACCACGATATTCATGCTGTTGGCGATCAGCAGGCTGGTGCAGAAGCGCTGCATATTGCCGTTCGGGCCGAAGGTATTGGCCCAGTTGATCGGGCTGGACGGCGCCCAGGGCGCCTTGCCGGGATTGTTGAAGGCAAGACCGAACGCCGAGGAGGAGTACCAGACACCCGGCACGGCATTGAACGGCAGCACATTGGCGAATTTTGCCGTCAGACCGACGCCGCTGCTGGCGAACTTCTCGCTGAGGGTGGAAGAGGAGGAACTGCCGCCCCACAGGCCGAAAATGCCGCTGGTCGAACCCTTGGTCCAGGTGCTGCTGACATTGGTGTTCCAGTTGCCCGCCGCCACCTGGAACGCCCGCGACGGCGCGTTCTTCAGTTGCTTCAGCATGGTCTTGTAACCGGGGCTGAAATCCACCGGATCGGTGCCGGCCGGCTGATAGGGCAGGACATTCATCTGGGCCGCGAAGATCGGGTCCAGCATGGCCCGCGCCAGGGCCGACGCGCCAGACACGGCAACGCTGGAACAGGCGCCATTGACCAGCGCCCAGTTGCGGAACTGCACCGGCCCCGGCTTCACGGCACCGTCCTTCAGCGCCTGCTGATAGGCCGCGAAGCAGACAGGCCCCACGGTCGCCTGAAAGTCGTTCGGGGCCGCCTGCAGCGCCGACATCACGCCCTGATAGTCGGCCAGAAACTGGTTGCCGCCGGAAAAAACCGTGTTCTGCGTCAGCGAGAACGGCGGAATGGCGTTGAGATAATTCCAGAGCAGCTCATCTTCGTCATCGCCGGACACCAGCGGCGGCGAGGGTTGGATGACTTGAAACGGATCGCTGGGGGAGTAACCCAGCCCTTGGGCAAGGGCGTTATAGAACCCTGCCTGCAGATCCACGAAATTCTTGGTATCCGACATTGTGACCTCCGATTTCCCGTGATGGCGTTTTCCCATGGCGCTTCATCGGCCATGTACGGGAATTTTATGGTGCATTTTTATCTTATAACAAGAGTTAGTTAGATGATTCTTAATCCTATAATCATGTTTATTGAATTTAATATACTAGTCTATGTATTTTATAGCACCGGCGTGGCCAGCAAACGAGAGTCTTTCACTTTCTTGAAGGATTATTGAAAAGTGAATCACCCGGCTGGGCAAAATCTATAAACTAATGTTCATATAGATCAATATCAAGATTTTGTATAATATACTTTATATGTACCGCCGCTTGATTCCACACGACTTGATCCCGCACCGCACCAATCCAGTGATTAATGCATAAATGCCGCTAAGCCTATCTTCCAAAAGAAGGAACGCCGGAGTGCCGGGCGTCAGGGCTGTTGCATTGCAGCATCCGCGACCTTCCCACCCTGGATCAATCGAGTCGGCCAAAACAAAGCCCCGGATGCGACGGGGCATCCGGGGCTGGCTGTTACGCGAACGGTCAAGGCGATATCAGAAATCCACCCCATGCAGGAAATCCGCCGCCGCGTTGGCCCATTCCACCGGATGCTGATCCAGAATATCGATGCCACCGCCTTCGATGGCGTGGAAGGCAAAGTCAGGGCGCATGCGATGGGCCTCCAGCGCCGCCGGATAGATCATGTCGCCGGTATTGGTCAGGATCAGGGTCGGCTGGCGCAGGGCCATCAGCGGGCCCTCCTGGTGATAGGCGAAGGCGGCGGCGTGGCCGTACCAGTAGGTGCCCATGGCAAAGGCCTGCATGGCCTGGACGACATAGTCGGTGATCCGTGCCAGACTGACGGTACCTGCTGCGTAGCGTTCGCGGATTTTCGCAACCTCCACCATGTGGGCGGCGTCCGGCAACGCGGTGAAGGCCTTCTCCCGCGTGACGATGTCGGTGATCAGCGCCTGACGCACGGTATCGGGGATCAGCAGCGGGCCGCCCAGGATGCAGGCGCTGATCCGGTCCGGATACAGGTTCGCCGCTTCATTGCTGACCAGTGCCCCCGTATGGTGGCCCCCGATGGCCGCCCGGCGGATACCCAGCGCATCCAGCAGCGGCGGAATGGCGGCGGCATAGTCGGCAATGCTGGGCGGTGCTTGCGGGGGGTCTGACAGTCCGAAACCGGGCAGGTCCAGGGCGATGGGACGGATACCGCGTTCCAGGAATGGCTGGAACACATAATCATATTCGTTGGCCGACATGATGGCCTGATGCACCAGAACCAGGGGCTTGCCGACAGCCCCATCCCAATAATGGATCTGGCCAAAGGGACCATCCACATATCCACGCCGCAGCCTTGCCATAACCCTGCTCCCTGGTTCCACACAATTCAGGCAGCATCACCGGAAGCGGCGGCGCGAGCATCGGGTCGCAGCCTTTGTGTTCGGCAGGCGGTCAGAGGTCAGGCCTTCTTGACAAAACAGGTCTTCAGCACCAGCCCCTTGACCTTCTCCACCTTGCCCTCAATCTCCTCCGGATCGTTGGTCAGGTGGATATTCTTGACCACCGTGCCCCGCTTCAGCGTGACATTGGCGCCCTTTACCTTCAGGTCCTTGATCAGGGTAACGCTGTCACCCTCGGCCAGGATATTGCCGTTGCAGTCCTTCACATCCATGGTCGGCGCCCTTCCGATCTCGTCCGGCGCGGACCATAAAGCAGCCGGCGCAAGGCCGGGATTGAGGAATGCACATCACGCCCCGTCCCGATTGTGCATCTGTTGATATTGGCGCCCGTTTATCGACCGGCGCGTGCTGCCTGGAACTCCACCTCTGCGATGCTGCCGGAGGTCAGGGAGGAGAGCACCGACCTCATCGTGGCCTCATGGCTGCGCCGCGCGGTTTCGGCGGTCGCAGCGTGGCCGGCGCGCAGCACCAGTTTGCGGGTGCCGCGTGCCGTCTCTTCGATCCCGACAACCGACAGGTCGCGCAGCAACGGCGATGGCACCTGCTTCTGGCTCAATGCATGGCGGGCCGCAGCCCACAGCGCTTCGGCATCATCGGCATCCGGCAGCGGCGGCGCGGGTTCGGGCAGGGTTGACCGTGCCGCACCGGCAAGTAACGGCTTGCCCCCCTCCCCCGCCCCTCGGCGGACCTTGCGAACGGTGGAACTGCGCTCGCGTTCAAGGAATGTGTCCGCCGCCTCGTCCTCATCCTTGGCATGGAAATCAAGGGTCACTTCCTCGATCTTCCGGCCTTTGCGCTTCATCTTGTCTTCAGGCATTTCCACACGGAAGGGGGCCAGCTGGTTGACCTCCGCCATCGCGCGGTCAATGGTCCGGGTGCGCAGGATGCCAAAATCCTTGTAGGCGCCTTCCGGCACGTTCAGCAGCTTGCGCAGCGTTTCGATATCCAGCGTCAGGGACGGATGATCCATCTGGTAGCGCTGCATCCCGATCTCATAGAGCTTCAAGGCATAGGTGCTGGTCACCTTCACCATGGCCGGACCCGACAGGCGGGCCCAGAGCTGCGACGACCTCTGCAGTTCCAGAAAGGCGTCGGTGAACTGGAAATGGATATCGGCGCTGTCGATCTCCACCTCATCTTCCGGCCGGACATAGGAGGAGAGGATGCGCAGTTCGGCGCGGCTGCGGCGACCCCGGAACGGGCCGATCACGACGAGCGAGCTTTCGTAAATCTCCTTCAGCGCGTCGAAAATGCGCTCATTGCCCTTGTGGTTGCCCCTCACCACCTTCTTGGGCAGGCGGTAAAGTTTGTTGGCGAAATTCTGGCTGCCGGCCAGATGGATCATGAAGTTCAACATTTTCTGCGCCGGCAGCGACAGGCGCGACCCGTTGGCCGGATAGGAATAGACAGCTTCGGCCGCCTTGATCAGGTGCTTGTATCCATCCCGCTCGAACGTGGCGGCCGCGACGCGCGCGGTTTGCCCTGCCCGATCGATCGCGGGCAAGGTTGGCGCCGACTTGCCATCGACAAGGCTGCCTTCCACGTCAATGACCACACCGGTATCGCCGACCGTCGGCACATAGGGTACGATCGCCGCCAGTGCCTGGTCGCGTGCCGGTTCGGCACTGCTGGTCTTGCGGCGGCTTGGCGGCATGCTGGTTCCCCTGTTCCCTGCCGGCAAACTAGTCCCTTCCTTACAGCCAAGGCAAGTAAGGAAAGGCGTTTTCCACAGGGAATCATCCGGCCTTACCGGGTGGGGGCAAGTCTTACGCCCTGGGGCGTGTGTCAAAGGCCCCCATCATGTGCGGATACCACCCCCCGCCCTGTAAGGAATATCCTGAAAAAGCCCAGCAAATCCGCGGCTCTCCATGCCCTTGAATCTTTACTAAGAATCTTGGAACAAAATCAGGACAGGATTTTGGGTGAGGAAGAGAGGGATAGGTGTAGGGACTGTGTCCTCTCCCCATCGCGACTCGCGGCACCTATTCCTTACTGTTGGGGGGATCGACGACTCCAGCCTATCCGTCCAGGCCTTTTCCTTACGTCCCGGGGGAATCCTTACCGTTTGGGGGGCTTGGCGGATGCTGTCGCCGTCAGCCCCGGACCGTAAGGAATGGTTCCCCCAGGCGGTAAGGAGACTCGAGGAAAGTATCACCCCGGCGGCAAGGCATCCTGTCAACCCGGCTATGGTTTCCTGCGCTTCAGCCGCCCCCAGGGCGTAAGGAATTGGCCTGGCAGGGCGAACGGAATGTGCCCTGTGCACTGTGCCCCCACGCGGTAAGGAATGCGCGATTCCCTTACCTTTTGGGGGCGCCCCCCGCGCGGTAAGGATCGGTCTGTTCAATCTCCTGACCGCAGGGCATTGGCCAGATCCAGTTCCATTTCCAGGCCCCGCCATTCGACGGCAGACCGCAATCCACCCCTGGGTAGCAGCATCAGCATGGCGAATCCGATTTCACCGCGATCGTCAAGCAAAGGCAAAAGCAGACGATGGTAACCCAGCTTTTCGCTGAAAACCCGAAAGCGCCGGTCACTGAAAACCGGGCCGGACATGGTCAACATGCGGCGATAGGCGTCCCGCACCTCCTGCAATATCTGACCGCTGTAGCACTGGGAGAGAAGGCGGCCGGTCAATGGTCCGCCGAACAACTGCACCAGGTTGGGGCCGGCCCAAAGATAGCGGGCCTGATCAACCCCCAGACGCAAATCGACAACGGCCAGGTTGCCAGCCAAACGGCGCAGGGCCAACGGTGTAAAGTCCAAGGCGCGGGGAATAGCCTGCCCATCCCGGCATTCCCGCCATTGGTCGCGCAGGTCCACCATTTCGTCGGGCGTATGGTCCAGCGGGTCAGGCGCATGGGTTTCCCACATGCCGAACGGTGCCGCCAGACGGGTGAGGATCACGGTACCCATGGGAAGCCTGACTGGTTGGTTTGCGCAGAATGACGGCCGGTCCTGACCGTGGCAACGGCAAATGACATGTTGAGAATGATTATTAATAGCGATAAAGTTGCGACGTCGCACCACTGTCAAGGACGAAACCATGCAGACCGACCGCCGCGCCCCCACCCGTGCCATCCGCCCCAATATCGCCGGCAACATGCCATTTGTGGCGCTGTATCCATCGGCGCGGCTGGCCTTGTGGGGTTTGCGCTATTGGGCTACCTGTGCGCGGCAAGGGCGGTGTCCGGCCCTGCTGCTGCGGGATGTCTTTGTTTCTGCCGGCGCGCCGCTGGCGCCGGTCAGCATTGATCGGCTGATGCGCATCTTCGCCACGGCATCGCGCCACCCCCCTGCCCTTGGTTGCCCGGCCTGTGCCCGCCTGACCGATGACGAAGCGGCGTTGCTGAATGTCATGCTTTGTATTCAGGGCGGCGACGGGGTGTCGGTTGAACGGGCATTGTCGGCATGGCTGCCCTTGCAGGCGGCGGAGGTCGCGGGCGAGACGCTCGCCGGCTATGCCCGGTTGCTGTTGGATGGGGGTTACGACCTGTCGTCGGACAGGGTGCCGGAACTGGTGCGGCCGCCGGCAGGGACCAGACTTCATTAAGTGCCGGCGCCCTTGCGACAACAGAGCATTGGACAGGCAGGCGCGGGCATGGCATCGCATGAAGCATGGATGGTGCCATGATCATGCGACAGGACGGTTGGCGGGGCTGGGTGGCACACCTGTTGCTGCCGGCATTGCTGTTTGTTGCATTGCTGCCCCGTGGCTATATGCCGGATATCCAGGCCTTACGCCGGGGTGACCTGGTTCTGACCCTGTGCCGCGTGGCGGAACCGCGCCGCGGCGATGTTGGAACGCCCGCGATCCTCGATCCACTGGCAGGCTGTCCGTTTGGTCTGCTGCCGGCCCTGTCGACACCGGTAGAGCCAACCAAGATTGCCCTGCCGCAGCGTTGGACGATTGTTGCAGTCGATCCTGTCATGTCACTGGTTCCAACGATCAGGAACTGGATCATCGGGCTGGGGCCGCGGGGGCCGCCAGGGGGGTGATGCCCCCTGCTCTGTTATGCCCGACAATCAATGATCCAACAGGAATCCCATCATGCGTATGTTCACCCGCTCGCTTTTGATCTCCGCCGCTGCCGGTCTGCTTCTGGTCGGTGCTGCCCAGGCCGAGGTCAGCGTCTCCAACCCCTTCTCCCGTGCTTCCGCGCCGCAGGCTAAGGCCGGTGCGGCCTTTCTGACGCTCAACATCGATGCCGGCGCCGATAAGCTGCTGTCTGCCAGCAGCCCGGTGGCGGAAAGGACGGAGTTGCACACCCACCTTATGGAAGGTGGCATTGCCAAAATGCGACCGGTGGAAGGCGGCATCCCTGTCAATGCCGGTACGCCAACCGAGTTGAAGCCGGGCGGCCTGCATATCATGCTGATGGGGCTGAAGGCGCCGCTGAAGCAAGGCGACAGCTTTCCCCTGACGTTGAAATTTGAAAAGGCCGGCGACGTCTCTGTCACCGTGCCCGTTCAGGGGCCGGGGGCCATGGCACCGATGCAGGGGCATGATCACACAAACCACGGCGGCCATGCCGGCCATCAGCATTAAGGCGGCCTTGCTTTCATGAGGCGCCGTACATTCTGGACCGGCCTGGCCGTGCTGGCGACCGCAGCATTGCTGGGCTCCGTTGTCCTGATCGCTGACCGTTTGTCCCCGCAGAGGGCGGAACAAGGGCAGGGCAGGGCCGCTATCGGCGGCCCCTTCTCCCTTACCGACCATACGGGGCAGGCGGTCACGCAGGATAGTCTCAAAGGTAAGCTGTCGCTGGTCTATTTCGGCTACAGCTTCTGCCCTGACATCTGTCCCACTGACTTGCAGCTGATCGCGCAGGCGCTGGATCAGCTGTCGCCAGAAGAGCTGGCCGATACGCAGGCCTTCTTTGTCTCTATCGATCCCGAGCGCGATACCGTGGCGCAGATGGCGGACTATGTCGCGTTGTTCCACCCGTCGATCCGTGGCCTGACCGGCACGCCGGATCAGATCGCCGAGGCCGCCAAATCCTACCGTGCCTATTACAAGAAGGTATCAGCGGCGGAGGCAGGGACGTCAGATTATCTGATGGATCATTCCGCCTTCATCTATCTGATGAATCGCGAAGGGGATTTTGTCCGTGTCTTCGGGCATGGGGTGAACCCCGGCGAAATGGTCGAATGGGTCCGCAGGGTAAGGGCGGGTCAATAGCCCCCGAGCCGTAAGGATCGGATTGTTTGTGCCATCGCATCCACCGCCTCCCGGCGGGGAAAGGTTTCCCGGAACGCCAGACGCACCGTGCGTCCGGCGGTTCCGGGAACCAGCGGACGGGCCACGGTGCCCGGTACCGGAACAGCCCGGCCCGCCACCACCAGGGCCGGCGCCAGGGTGCAGCCATAACCGGCGGCCACCATGTTCAGCAGCATTTCCAGACTGGTCGCCCGCAGATCGGCACGGCCGGCGCGGGATTGTTGACAGGCGGCCAAGGCCTGATCACGCAGGCAATGGCCATCCGCCAGCACCAGCATCTCCACCTCTGGCAATTGATCCTCGCGGATCATGGTCTGTGAGGCCAGGGGATGGGCTTCCGGCAGAACCAGCAGGAAGGGCTCATCGAACAGTGGCAGGCTTTGGATATCGTCTTGGTCTTCCGTCGTGGCCATCAGGATGGCGTCCAGTTCGTGCCGGCGCAGCCGGGCCAGCAGATTATCGGTCACGTCCTCCCACAGCACGAGGTCCAATTCTGGATAGTCGCGTCGCAGCGGACCCAGAACACGGGGGATAAGGTAGGGGCCAAGGGTCGGGATCACCCCAAGCCGTAAGGACCCGGCGAAAGGGTCTCGCCAACCCTGCGCCAATGATGTGATGGCATCGGCCTTTTCGACCGCGGCACGGGCAAGCGGAACGATTTGATCGGCTGCCGGCGTCGGGATGACCGACTTGTTTGTCCGCTCGAACAGGGTGACGCCCAGCATCTCCTCTAACTTACGGATCTGCCCCGACAGGGTCGGCTGGCTGACATGGCAGGCTTCGGCCGCGCGGCCGAAATGCCTGTGGTCGGCAACGGCGATCAGATAGCGCAAGTCACGCAGGTTCATAAGCTCTTCTCGCAGATGCGCAATAGGTGGCGCCGATCATAATCATCTGAACAATCAATTGTACCGCCAAAACAGTGGCAGGTACTGTCTTCTTGTGCTGTTTTATTGGCGATTGCGACGTCGCAATCGGTGTCGGGAGAGTGATGTTGAAAGCCCACCGCCCGTTGCCCTCTGCTGTCAGGCGTGGCCTCTATCGGCTGGGGGCCAGTCTGTTCCTCTTCCTGGGGATGATCGGCGTGGTGTTGCCGGTCATGCCGACGACGGTATTTTTCCTGCTGTCGGTCTGGTGCCTGCTACGGTTGGGCGATCATCGGGCAGAGCGGCTGTTGAGCCATCCGCGTGTCGGACCACCCTTGCGCCTGTTCATTGAACAGGGGGCGATGACCCGGCGGGGCAAGATCGCGGCGTTGGGCGGCTTAAGCCTTGGCGCCGGCCTGCTTCTCCTGATGGCAGGAACCCATGGCTGGCTGGCGGGCGGTGGCATTGGAACCTTGGCCCTGGTGGGTATTTACCTGGTCACGCGACCAGAACCACCGCTCCCCCAACCGGTAAGGGTCTAGCCCCTTTCCTTTCCAGAGAAACTCTAAAAGCCCATGGTCGCCAACACATGGGCTTTCTTTTTGTCCGGGATTCAGCCTTTGGCCGTACGGCCAAGCATGCTTTTCAACAGCTTTTCACCGGGCGCCTTCGCCGGGGCCGCCAATTCAATACGATGATCGGCAGTCATCAATGCTGACAGTTTATCGCCGGACTTCAGGCCTAGATGCTCAAGCATCTCCGTTGTCAGCACGATGGTACCGTCGGGGCCGATGATCATGTCCATGGTTTTGGTCCGCGAATGATGAGCCCTCAAAATAGGCTTCATCAGCACCTTGGGCAATGGTCACGATGGTGGCTTGCCTGTAATCACATCCGGCAAGGCACCGTCGACCTGCAATCTGGCCAGTCCCTGATTGAATTGATCCAAAATCTGCTGGGCACGGGGATTGTCACGGGCCACGATCAGATGCAGGGTCGTTTCGCTGGCCGCGGGTCCAGGGACCGTCGCCAGTTTCTCCCGCTCTGTCACGGTGGCCCGGCGAGCCTCAGCGATCCGGTCATCCTCCACCATGAAGTCAGCCCGATCAGCAATGATCATGGGCAGGCAGCTGCGCTGCTGCGTTGGTGTCACACGCTGCACATCACCTTGTTGGATCAGCAGGTTCAGCCAAGGGGGCAGACCGTACCCAACGGCGGCACAGAGCCGTCGTCCCTTCATCCATCCGGTGGCCATGGCCGGCCGTTCATTCCCTGCGGCAACCACCAGATGCTGGCGCACGATGGTGATGGGGTCGGAGAACAGCACTTCCCGCGCCCGTTGCTCGGTCCGGATATAGGGGAAGGTGGCGTCAAAGCGGTGAGCCAGCAGACCTTCGTAACCCTGGCGCCAAGGCTCGACCCTGATATCGGTGCTGAGGCCGGCGTCGCTGAAAATTCTTCGGACCAGCGCCGTAACCGGACCACCATCCGGCAGGTTGTCATCGACATAAGGGGCATAGTCGCTGCCCGTCACCAGTTTTAAGGGTACGGGTTCCGCCCCCGCTGACAGGACCGGAACAAACACCGCCAGCAAAAGCGTGCCCCAGTGCCGCACCCGTGTCCTCGCCGGCTGTCACCATCATGGTAAGCGTAGAGTTAACGGTGTCACCGGTCAATATTGCCGTGGTGCCGGCAGCCCCCGGGCAGTAAGGATGGATCAGATCCAGCCGGCCAGTTCACGTTCCACAAGGGTCCGCAGCAGGTTGATATGATCAGGATGATCATTCAGGCACGGGATATAGGTGAAATCAGTCCCCCCAGCGGTAAGGAAAGTCTCCCGGATACCCTGATTGACCTCTTCCAGCGTCTCCACACAATCACTGACAAAGGCAGGTGCCAGGATGGCGAGCTTCTTCACGCCTTGCGCCGGCAGGGCCTTGACCATCGGTTCCAGATAGGGCTGCAACCATTCTGTCCGGCCGAAACGCGACTGGAAGGCATGGGTCAGGGTCTGGGCGTCCAGACCCAGCTTTTCCCGCAGCAGGCGGGCGGTCTTCAGACAATAGCAGTGATAGGGATCGCCCTTCTCCAGATACATTTTCGGCAGGCCGTGGAAGGACGTGATGATACGGTCGGGCTTCCAGGACAGGCCGTCCAGATGGCGGGAGACGCCGGCAGCCAGCGCCTCAATATAGGCGGGATCGTCGTGATAGGTCGGGACTGTGCGGATCGCCGGCTGGCGGCGCAGCGTCATCAGATGACGGAACGCCTGATCACAGGCCGTGGCCGTGGTCGTTGCACTATATTGCGGATATAGCGGGAATAACAGGATACGCTCGCAGCCCTGTGCGATCAGGCTGTCAATGCCCTTGGCCGTGGAGGGATGGCCATAGCGCATGCCCCATTCCACGATGATCCGCCCCGAATGCCTGCTTTCCAGCGCGACCCGCAACCCATCCGTCTGGGCGCGCGTGAACGTCTTCAGCGGGCTTTCATTCAGATCCTGATTCCAGATGCCGGCATAGGCGTGACCGCTTTTTTTCGGGCGGAAGGTCAGGATGATGCCCTGCAGGATCGGCTGCCAGATGGCCTGCGGCACTTCCACCACCCGGCGGTCGGACAGGAATTCCGACAGGTATCGGCGCATCGACCAGTAATCGGTCGCTTCCGGGGTTCCCAGATTGATCAGCAGCACGCCGATCTTGGGGGCCCTGACAGGCGGATGGCCGGCGGGCAGGGCGGGCGGGGGGCTGTTCTGGGTCAATTCCGGGTACACTCTGACAGGGATGGGGTACCCGTTCCGGTCAGGAATGGGCGCGCACCATCGCCGCCAGTGCTTTGCGGTGACGGTGCGCCTGCAACAAGATATCCGCTGGCGCCAAACCTTCAATGACCAACCGGCCGTTTTCCGCCGAAAGACCTGCGCCATGCCGGCGCAGCGACTGAATCAGCTTTTCAAGGGATTTTCGCTGCATTGTCCTTCCTCCATCACGATGATCGCAGGATGGCAGGAAGGACGACAACAGGGAAATCGATTGATCGAATTGTGACGATAGGTATGACCTATCAGGCGCCGCAGCACTTCTTGAACTTTTTTCCCGACCCGCAGGTGCAGGGATCGTTGCGGCCGACCTTCACCACGGTGCGCGGGCGCTGGCCCATGACGCCATCCACATACCACCAGCGGCCATCCTGGCTTTTGAAGCGGCCGGTTTCGTGATGGATCAGGTCCTTGCCGTCCATCGTGAACTTGGCCACGAACTCGACATAGGCTTCATCGGCGGTCTGGCCATCGGCGGTGGAGCGCACCTCCAGCCCGGTCCAGATGCTTTTGGACGCCCATTCGGTGACCTGTTCCACATCGAAATCATCCTGCGTGCCCGGCAGCAGGGTTTCGCCCAGATAGTTGACATCCTGCTTGGCAAACGCAGTGTAGCGCGACCGCATCAGCGCTTCGGGCGTCGGGGCCGGTTCGGTGCGGGCCAGATAGGGGCCGCAGCAGGCGTCAAATTCACGGCCGCTGTCACAGGGGCACTTGCTCATTTGCTCACTCGTTCCTGAAAGTCGTTTGCTGGGGGCGGGATAGCGCATCATGGCGCCATCCACCAGTGCGCTTATCACAGATCCAATGACAGTTCGCGGCCCGGTGCCTCGCTATGGTCGTGCCAATGCAGGTTGCAGCGCGGTTCGTACAGATCGGCCTGCCCCAGTTCCACGGTGCGGTCATTGCGGTGTTTCTTGAAGCTTTTATGGGCTTCATGGCCGCAGACGGCGCAGCGCGATTTCAGCTTCCACAGACCATCCGCCATGGCCGCCAGCGTGGCGGTGACGGAAAAGGCCCGACCGCGCCAATCCATATCCAGGCCCGACACGGCGACATCGATACCCCGGTGCAGCAGGGTACGCACATCCTCCACCAGGTCACCGTGATAATGCGGTTCGACGCAGAATTGCACCTCGTCGATGAACACGGCCTTGATATTGTCGGGTACGGCGGGCATGCGGGTGATGGGAAGGGCGTCGAAGCCGATACCATCATGATTGACCACCCGGTTTTCCGCATAGCGCACGTCAAAGGCCGGTTTCAGCAGCATGATGTGGGAGCCGGTGCCATGCGTGTACCAGATGGCGCGCTTCAGAATCTCCGTGGACTTGCCCGAAAACATGGGTCCGCAGATGACTTCCAGCTTTCCGTAGCGCATGCCTGTTTCCTGTCGAAGGGTCGGGGCTTTCCATAGCCGAGTTCATGGCTTCATGCCATGAAAACAGGGTTCGGGTGGGGCAGGGAAGGGGATCATGCGGGGCTGGACAGACGGTTATGTGACCGAGATCGGCTATACCTACAGCTTTCATGCGGAGCTGCAGCCCTGGCCCCTGGCCGATGCATTGGGGGCGCGGTCGCCCATCCAGCCGGGACAGCCGTTTGATTATTGCGAGTTGGGTTTTGGTCAAGGCTTCAGCCTGGCCTTGCTGGCCGCTGCCAACCCACGGGGCCGGTTCTGGGGCAACGATATCAACCCGGACCATGTGGCCCACGCACGCTGGCTGGCCGATGGCGCGGGCTTGCCAAACCTGACGGTCAGCCCGTTGGGCTTCGCGGATTATGCCGACACGCACCTGCCTTCCTTCGACATTGTCGCCCTTCATGGTGTGTGGTCCTGGGTGGGGCCGCAGCAGCGGACGGAAATCGTTGCCTTTCTGGACCGCCATCTGAAGCCCGGCGGGGTCGTTTACCTGGGCTATAACGTCCTGCCGGGCTGGGCCCAATATCTGCCGCTGCGGGAGGTGATGCTGGCATCGGCGCGGCGGGGGCAGGGGAGTTTGGCCGACCGTATCGCCGGCTCTCTGGCCCTGGCGGAACGGTTGCGCACACAGGAGGCGGGATATTTCCGGGTCAATCCCACCGTGTCCACCCGCCTGGACGCGCTGCTGGAACGACCCGTCGATTATCTGGCCCACGAATATTTCAATGAGAACTGGCATCCGACCTATTTCACCGATCTGGCGGCGGCCCTGGCGCCCGCAGGTTTGCATCTGGCCGCACAGGCGCGGGCGGCAGACCGGTGGGAGGAAGAGGCGCTGAAAGAGGCTATCCTTACCGTTGGGGGGAAAGGGGCAGCCGACGACCCGGAATTTGCCGAATTGCTGCGCGACTTCCTGACCAACCGGCCCTTCCGGCGCGACCTGTTCATTGCCAAGGGAGGGGTGGAGCGCAGGGCGTTGGAGCGGTCCTGGGCCGCCCTGGGCCATCCCCGCGACCTGCCACGGCGGGCGACGCCCGCCACGCTGCCGATCGAGGTCCCTTACGATGCCGCCCATGCGGCCCTGACGGCCTTGCAGGCCGGTCCCATGACGCATGCCGCGCTTCTGGCTTGTCTGGGGGACCAGGGCCCGGCCGCCCTTGCAGTGTTGGCCGCACTGGATCTGGTGGCGCCAGCCCTGCCAGAGGACGGCTTGGCCGACCGCCGTGAAGGGTGCGATCGGCTGAATGGTCTGCTGCTGGCCGATGCGGCGACCGCTGACCGCATGCCGGCGCTGGCCAGCCCCGTAACCGGTGGCGGGATTGCGGTGGATCGGGTGGGCAAGCTGTTCCTGGCCGGGCTGGCAGTCGGGGCGGACCCTGTGCTCCATGCCTTTGGAACGCTGGAAACGGCCGGGCAGCGCGTCCTGCGGGATGGCAAACCCATTACAACAGCGCAGCGGCACAAGGTGGAGTTGGGCGAACGCTGGGAGAGCTTTGCCAAACGGCGTCTGCCGGTTCTGCATGCCTTGGGTGCGGTGCCATAGTCCGACGTCCGGGGTATTTGCGAAATCGAGGTAATCCATAGGAAGGAGGTGGAAATTCTTGCGGTTGCGGTGCACCATGCTGATGCGCCCACCTGCGTGGGCCCCTGCGATGGAGAGACGCCCCATGCCGCGCAAATCCGCCAAATCCGAAGCCTTGTCCGTGCCTGAAACCGAACCGGTGGTGACTGCCCCGCCGGTGAAAAAAGCCAAGGCCCCTGCCAAACCCCGTACCAAGAAGGTGCCGGCAGCGCCTGTGCTGGCGGCCTCTGCCGTCGCCGTTGAACCCACGACAGACCAGGTGGCCGAAGAAGCCTACCTGCTCTGGCTGTCCGAAGGGGAGCCGACGGGCCGTGATGTCGAACATTGGCTGCTCGCCGAACAGATTGTGCGCAGCCGCCTGTCGCTCTTGTCCGCGGCGGTTCATTCCGCCTGATCCGGACCAGCGCGTTCCGTGGCCCACCCCCGCCCATCCGGGCGGGGGTTTGTTTTTTCACCACCCGGCCATCCTTGCCGTTTCCAGCTTTTTCCATTCGGCAGAATCTGCCCAGGGTCGATCCTGCCCCCTGCCAGATGCACTGAAATCCTTATAAATCAATGTCATGATGAGTTGGCCCGCCTGTTGCATTTAACGGTGCGGGCCGGTCATGGGGATCGGTCCTGACGCTTTTGTCAGAACAAGGGACCCGCCCGATGACCAGCCTCTTCGGCGTTCTCAATCACTCCAGTAACGGCCTGCGCCTGATCCAGGGGCAGTTGGGACTGGTTGCTGAGAACGTGGCCCGCGCGGAGGATCCCAACCGTTCCCGGCATACGCTGGAACAGACGGTCGACAATCAGGGCAATGCCACCATCGCGCAGTACAAGCGCCAGGTGGATGTGGCTCTGCGCGTGCAGCTGGAACAGACCATATCAGAGGAAGCCGGCGCCTCGACGCTTTCCTTGTACATGCAGCGGGCGACGGATCTGCTGGGCACGACCGGCGGCACGCCGCCATTGAGCGACGCGGTGGACAAGTTCCAGACGGCCTGGAAGGAACTGGCCGCGACGCCGGAAAGCACTGTGGCCAAGGGCCAGGTGATCGTCCATGGCGAGGACTTGGCCCGTGAAATACGGCGCCTGAATGACGGCGTCGGTGCCATCGAAGAGCAACTGGACAGCGATATCAGCAACTCTGTCCAGGAGTTGAACCAGGCCCTGTCAGATATTGACGGGTTGAACGCCGACATCATGTCGACGCGGGCCGGGGGCGATCCGACCATGAGTTTGGAAGATCGCCGGGACGAACTGGTCCGCAAGGTCGCGAGCATGATGAGTGTCCGCACCATTGAGCGGGCCGATGGCAAACTGTCGATCTTCACCACATCGGGCATGTCGCTGCTGGACTCGGCACCGGTCACGTTCAGCTATGAAAAGGGCCAGCTGCGCTCCTCGGCCTCCGACCGCGACCTGACCAACATGGTGCGCGACGGCAAGCTGGGCGCACTGCTGGAGTTGCGGGCAGACGGATCCACCCAGGACCCGCCGCAGACCGCCTCCGCTCTGCCGGGCGCTGAAATCCTGCGCAAGCTGCGGTCGCAGGCCCAGGCGGTATCGGAAGCCTTTCTGGGCGCCACCAAGCCGGGTGAGCCGACCAGCTTTGCCGACGCCTATAACAATGCCAATCCCGTCGCAGAAGGCGAGCTGCCCAATCGCTTTTTCATCGGTACCGGCGCCGCCAATATCGAACTCAATCCCGGTCTCCTGTCGGGTGATCTTGCGGTGAAGACCAGTGCTGCCCAAGGCGTTTCCGCCGCCATGGAGGCCACGGGCCGGTCGTTGAATGCCGATGGCTTGCGCGCGTCCGGTGTCTCCTACTCCTCCATGGTCAGCACGATCATTGGTCAGTGGAGCACAAATTCGAAGGTGGCCAGCGAGCAGGCCACTATCGCCACCGACTTCAAGAGCGAACTGGACACACGATACAAGAACAATGTTGGCGTCAACATGGATGAAGAAATCGCCATGTTGCAGGTGCTTCAGCGCAACTATTCCGCCGCCGCCCGCGTGATGCAGACGGTCAACAACATGTTGGATGCCATTGAGGGGATCGTCAGATGACCCGCATCAGCGCCTATGGCAGCTACATCAACACCATCCGCACCCTTACCGGCGGGCAAAGCGCCATCGACGACTTGTCGGCGCAGCTCAATACCGGAAAGAAATCGACGGACGTCTCCTTCTACGGCACGCAGTCGCAGCGGCTGCTGGACCTCAAGTCGGAACTGGTGCGGCGGCAAAGCTACTCGCAGACCATCGACCAGACGATGACGCGGGTGAAGTCCTACGACAAGCTGATGGAACGGATGGCCGATATGGCCACTGAACTGTCCAGTACGACGCGCCTGCCGCAAGGTCCCGGCGCGCCGCGGGTCAGCAGTGTCGTCAACCAGTCCAGCGGCGCCATGAAGGTGGCCGTCGATCTGACCAACAGCAGCTTCAAGGCCGAAGCCACCTACACCGTCACCTCCACACCCAGCCGCAGCGGCCCGCCGGGCAGCTTCGACGTGACCGTCACCGACGGGCTGGGCGGGCGTGCCACCAACACCATCAACCTGAAACAGGTGCCGCCGCAGGTGGATGCCGACCGCTTCACAATCAGCGGCGGCCCCGGTGACGGTGCCGTGATCAAGCTGAATGTCGAAAGCCTGGAAGGCACCGGCATGTCCAGCTTCGATGTCACCTGGCCGGAACTCGCCTCCACCCGGGAGGTGATCCGCGGCATGACGGTGGAACTGGAATCCCTGCTGAATGAGCGGGTCGGCGACCGCTACCTTTTCGCCGGCTCCCGCTATAACACCAAGCCGGTGGACGATATCGTCGCCGCCAAGCAGATCACCCGGACCACGATCATCGGGGAACGCGGCAATGCCGGCGAAACCTATGAGATGGTGCTGAACGGCAAGCGCTTCACCTATACGACCACGGGCGATGAACAGTCGCTGGATGAGGTGCTTACCAACAGCAACCGCACCGGCCTGGTTGATCAGATCAGGGCGTTCAGCGATCCGCCGTTCAACGTCACGCTGTCCGTTTCCAATGGGATCGTCACGGCCATCGGCAATGATGTGAAGGAAAAATTCACCCTCACCAGCAAGGTCTATGAAAGCGGCACGCACGCCAACACGGTCCTCGCGGCCGAGAACGCCATCGATGCCGGCAACGCGCCCTACACGGTGCAGGAAGCGACGGAAACCCAGCCTCAGATCGACAATGTGAAGCTGCATGGCGCTGAAGCCGACATTGGTGACGTGTTCAACATGTCCGTCGGCGCCCGCACCATCGTGCAGAACGACAATGCGCCGCCGCAGGTCATCATTACCCCGCCGACCGAATACAGCTATGTGGTCGGCCCGAAGGATTTTGATGAGCTGAAGGAGTATAACGCCACGCAGCCGGCCAATGCCCAGCTGTCCATGTCGGGTTGGGTGGCGCAGAAACTGTCTGCGCAGATCAATGCCGACAGCACGTCCGCGGTGACCGCCAGCGTGGATCCTAACGATCAAACCAATATTGTCCTGACCGCCAAGAGCAATAATGGCCAGTTCCAGACCAAAGCGGACATCAACAATTCCGGGAATCAGACAAAGCTGATCACCAAGGAAATCCCGCCGCTGGCCGAACAGGACACGTTCGAAGGTATCGTCGACCCGCCAGGCCTGCCCTTCTATGACACCCAGTATCAGACGAACCGGGATGTTTCGGCGGCCTATGACACCGCGAAGCTGCAGGTCGACGACAATCTGACGGTCAAATACGGGGTCAGCAGCAATGACCCTGCCATCCAGAAGCTTGTCAGCGGCCTGCGTCGCCTGACCGCCGCGATTTCGCGTCCGGGCGATTATTCGAAGCTGATGGAGGAAGGGCGCAACCTGCTGACCGATGCACAAAATCAGCTGCGTGGTGTCCATGCCCGCGTCGTGAACGCCGCAGCCACCATGGACAATGCCCAGGGCCGCCACCAGGAGGGCGTCGCCAAGGCCCAGAACGAACTCGCCGGTATTGAGGGTGTCGACCAGAACGAGGTCGCCGTCCGCTTGCAGGCGGCGATGTCCACCCAGCAGGCCAGCTACACCATCGCCGGCAAGATGCAGTCCCTGTCCCTGATCAACTTCCTTGCCTGAACCAACAACATTCCCACCGAAGGAGAACCGAAATGAACGCCTTTTCCCCTCATGGTTTTGCCGCCGCTCCGGCCCCGACCAGCGCTTCCAGCAGCGACGAGGCCATCCGAACCCGTCTGTTCGACCAGTTCAATGCCTTTTGGGTGAATGCCGCCCGCGAAGGGGTGCCCTATGACATGATCGGCACCATGTCGGTGACAGCCGCCATCTATGGGCTGCTGGCCAAGCATGGCGTTGGCACGACGGCGGAGTTCCTGGAGGGCATGGCCAACGATGTGCGTACCGGCGTGTTCGCTGTACCGCCGCGGCCCAACTGACCTTTTGTCCTGTATCGCCCGCGTTCGCGCAAAAGGGGCCGGACCACCCGCCTGGTGGTTCGGCCCCTTTCCTGTTCATCCCGGCAAAAGACACCGGGAGCCCCCGGCAAATTCCGCCCAGTGTCCGGAATGCCGGGAAGGCGGGGCAGGGAATGCCGGGTTTGCCAAGGTCTGTATTTTGAATGAAATCATATGGTTATGGCGGACCGGATCAGTTGGCATCGAACTTGCTCAATAGGCTGCGACACGCCATCATCCCAACGGGAGCCCTTCCATGAGCATCTTCGGATCCTTGACCACCGGCATCTCCGGCCTTCAGGCCCAGGCCGCCGCACTGGGTCATATTTCGGACAATATCGCCAACGCCCGCACCACCGGTTACAAGCGCGTCGACACCGCCTTTACCAATCTGGTGCTGCAGTCCAACTCCCGGGTCCATAATCCCGGTGGCGTGGTGGCCCGTCCCAGCTATGCCAACAGCGTGGCCGGCAACATCGAAACGGTGGACCGTACGACCAACCTCGCCATCCGCGGCCAGGGCTTCTTCAATGTCAGCCGTCTGACGGAAGTAAATGGCGTTTCGATCCCGACCGGAGAGCGCTATTATACACGTGACGGTTCGTTCGAACTGAATGATGAGCGCATCCTGGTCAACCGGTCTGGCTTCGCCCTGAACGGCTATATCTACAGCGAAGCCACGAATTCCTTCTCGACCTCGGCGACGCCGATCCAGGTCACGGCCGATATTGACAGCCCCGTCTCCACCAAGACGATCGAGCTGCGCGCCAACCTGCCGACCAACCCGACGCCGGGTCAGCCGATCCAGCCGACCACCATTCCGATCTATGACGCCGCCGGTACCCGCCGTGACATCACGCTGGGCTGGCGCCCGGGTCAGACGGATGGCGCCTGGCGCCTGTCCGTCGACACGCCGGGCGCGCTGGGCAGCCTGCCCCTGTCGGGCAATCTGGATGGTTTCCCGGTGTCGGCCCAGTCCACCTCCCTGACCCAGGGTGTGACGCCACGCAAGCAGATTGAAGAAGTGCAGTTCACCTCGCCCAATGGCGATGGCGCCTTCAAGATCGGCGATACCTACCGTGTCACGGTGAATGGTGTCGAATTCACCGAAAGCGTCAGCCCGACCAACGCGTCGCAGCTGTCCAACCTGAGCGGTGTCGCACAGTCGCTGGCCGACAAGATCAATGGCGCCGTGCCGCCGGTCGGCGTGACGGCCACCGTGTCCAACGGCCGCCTGCGCATTGCCTCGACCACGGCCGGCAACGATTTCACCCTGACCACGGGTGTCAACAATGCCACCCCGACCATCAACACTGCCAACACGCCGGTCACCACGGCCGCGACGTCCAGTCAGCAGCAGCAGTCGGTCATCACCTTTGCCGGCAGTTCGGTCGATATCGGCGACAGCTTCACGCTGAATGTTGATAACAACTCAACCCAGACCTATACGGTCAAAGTCACGGCGGCTAACATTGGCCAGCTGAAGGATCTGAACGGTGTCGTGACGGCGCTGGCGGCGCAGGTTAACGCCAACTCCTCCACGGAAAAAGTCATCGCATCGGTAACGGGCAATACCCTGACCCTGCGTGGCACCACCGTGGGCGACAGCTTCAGTGTGGGCGAACAGTCCGGCACGACGACGACGGTCGCATCGAGCTCCGCGGCGCAGGTGACGGAACTGGCCTATCCCAACCGTGACATCGGCAGCGACGAAAACGCTATGTCGGTGACGATCAATGGGACCATCATCACCCACACGCCAACGGCCGGTAATGACATGGCCACCGAGTTGGCCGATTTTGTCGCCGAAATCAACGGGCAGGCATTGGGTGTCACGGCCAGTGTGTCCGGTACCAAGTTGGTCCTGACGGCGGATGCCAACAACACCGCCTTCACCATCAGCGGTCGTGACCGCTTCATGCAGGCAAATGTCACGAACGCTCCGCCGGCGGACAACACGACCTTCGTCAGCGCGGTCCAGGGCAATATCTCGGGTTCGCGTCAGACGCAGCGCATCTCCATCACCGGTGTGCCCGGCGATGTCGGCGCCACCTATTCGGTAACGCTGCGCAGCCCGACCACCACGCAGGTCGATCCGATCGCCCTGGAGGGAACCACGACGACCCAGGCCTCCACCACAGCATCCCAGGTCACCGAGGTGTCCTATCCCAGCACGGCGCCGAAGGTGGGTGATGTTTACAGCGTCACGATCAATGGCACGGCCTACAGCTATGGCCCGCTGACCCAGGCCGATCTGGATGGTCTGCCGACCCAGCCGCCGACGCAGTCGGACGCCCTGACCAACCTGTTCCTGCCGGAGATTACCAGTGCCGACGTGACGGCGACGGTCAGCGGCACCAAGCTGGTGCTGACAGGTGCCGCCGCCGGGACAGCCTTCCGGGTGACCGGAACGGATGATCGCGCCACCGACCCCTCATCCTCGTTCTTTGACTTCTCGTCCAGCACGGCCGCCCCCGTGGTCGGCAACCGCTATGCCGTGACCATGAACGGCACCACTTATTCCGTTCAGATCACCGAGCAGAATATCGGTGATTTTCCGACCGCAGCCAGTGTGCTGGACAACATCATCACCAAAATCGGCAATGATTTCGGGGCGCCGTTCACGGCCTCCGCTGTCAAGAATAATGGTGTCACCACGGGTGTGCTGCTGACGGCCAAGGATGCCAGCATCACGCTGAACGGCACCCAGGAAGTGGCGCCCAACTTCAACCGCACGATCACCTACACCACGACCGGCAACGAAGTGTCGCTGGACGAGATCGCGGCCAACCTGGCGCTGAAGGTGAACCAGGAAAGCGGCATCCCGGTGCAGGCCACGTCGGTTGGTGGCGTCATCACCATGACCAGCAACCAGGATGGCATTGCGTTCCTGGGTGAACCCAGCTCCAACATCGGCACGACGCCGCCCCATATCACGCTGAATTTCGGCGGCACTCTGCCGAATGGCGAAGAGGCGAAGGCCGGCACCCTGTCCAGCCTGTCCTCGGCCAATATCGGCACGGGCAATGCCACGGTCAGCGCCGTGACGGAAGGTGGGCAGCCGGCACAGGTGTCCTTCACCGTCGACTATGGCAATGGGCCGCAGCGCATCACCTTGGATCTGGGTACCTTTGGCGAGGCCACCGGTCTTACGCAGTATGAAGGCAGCTCCATCAACGTCACGTCCCTGCTTCAGGATGGCAGTGCCCAGGGCACGTTCCGTGATGTGGAAATCCGTGAGAATGGTGATGTCGTGGCCAACTACGACAATGGCCGCAAACGCGTGATCGCCCAGGTACCGCTGGTGCTGTTCAACAACGCAAACGCCCTGTCCCGTGAAACGGGCGGCACCTTCACCGAAACGGCGGATAGCGGACGCGCCCGCTTCACCTCCACGGGTGTGAATGGTGCGGGCGTGATCGCGGCCAGCTCGATCGAAGGATCGAACGTCGATATCGCGCAGGAATTCACCAAGCTGATCGTGGCGCAGCGGTCCTATACGGCCAACACCCGCGTGATCACCACCACCGACGAAATGTTGACGGAGACGATCAACCTGAAGCGGTAACCTGACGGGCGGCAGCGGCCCCTTACCCCAAGCTGCATGGCGTGTCGATCCCGGCCCCCCTCCCGTGGGGCCGGGATTTCGCATTTTGGGGTTTGGCGCCGCCGTCAGGGGCGATACTATCCCTTGGCCAATCTCCAAGCTGTTACGAACCGATGCTCGCCCTGTCCGGCATTTCTTCAGCCCTGTTCACACCGCCTGGCGGCGGTGCCAGGATGGCGCGTGGAAATGCTGCGGCGGACAGCGCCTCCGCCCCCCCCGGATCCCCGGCCGCTGAAAAGAACTTGAGCAGCGAGCAGCAGGCGCAGCTGCGGGAGCTGAAGCAAACCGACGCTGAGGTGCGTACCCACGAGCAGGCGCACAAGACGGTCGGCGGGCCCTATGCGGGCGCTATTCAGCTTGAATACACAACGGGTCCGGATGGCAGGCGTTATGCCACAGCCGGTGAGGTCCCGATCGATGTCTCCGCGGTGCGTGGCAATCCGGAAGCCACAATCACCAAGATGGAGGTGGTCAAGCGCGCAGCGCTGGCACCGCAGGCGCCATCGCCCCAGGATCGGGCTGTCGCTGCCCAGGCTGATGCCACCAAGGCGCAGGCACAGACCGAGCTGCGTCAGTCGCGGAATGAAGACGATAAGGGCGGGGGCGGACAGGGCGAAGGGGGGGATGGCCTGGCCACAGCGGCCCGTCGGGCGACACAAAGTTATCAACGGGCTGCATCGACGATGCAACCGGCCTTCACCCTGGCAATTTCCGCGTGAGCTCTGGGGATCAGCCGAACAGGGCGTTATTCAGCTTTGCCGTACCGGACAGGCCGGTATCAAAGCTCTGCGCCGCGGTCAGCATGTTTTGCAGCTCCAGGGAAGCCGCCGACTGTTGCGGCATGCCGTCACCGGCCTTGGGCTGCTGCGCTACCGTGTCAAAATCCTTACGGTACACGCCCATGGACAGCTGCAGGGCATAGTTCTTGGACGTCACCGTGTTGCCCTTGCTGTCCTTTGTCGGGCTGTTGCCATCGTTGGTGATCTTGAGATAATAGTCACCGGAGGACAGCTTGAGCTCACCCTTCTGCAATTTTGTGTAATTGTCACTGGTGGAGCCAAGGCCCCCCTTGCTGTCGGCCACCACGGCGCCGAAGCGCGACATGACCTGCACCCGCAGACCGGGATCACCCAGGACGCCGAGCTGCGCTTCGCCTGAATTCTGGACACGGAACTTGAAGACGTCGCCCTTATCGTCCTTCTTCAGGTTACTGTAGACATTGAGACGGGTGCTGTCCTTCACCAGCGTGCCGATGTCGGTCGCGGCGCCGTTCGTGGAATAGGGCGACTTGCGCACCTGCTTTTCGAAGGTCTCAACCTGAATCTTGGACTGGGCCTCTGCCTTTTTGTTCGCCTTGGCCGTGCTGGCGGCGAACTCAGCAAGTTGCTTTTCGATGTCCGACAGTTTCTTGTTGGTATCAGAAATGGCGACATTGGCGGCGGCGGCACCGTTGGCGGTCGTGCTGTTGGACGAATTCACAGTCGTCCCAAGCAGCGAACCGCTGCTGGACGTCAGAACCGAACTCGATCCACCGACCGACGAGACCATGTCACGTCCCTTTCTGCTGGCACCTGGCGTACAGGTGCGGCCACCATGCCCCTTTCACACCCTCAATCTAACGGCTGTTTTGATAAAATGCAATGCATTCAGGGTGGTTTCCCCAGGGAATCCCCATGGGAAATCGGCCGGCAGCCATGCGGCAGACAAAAGGGAGCAGCGTATACCGGATCAGATGGAGATGCTGAGCTTTCCGGTTGGGCCGGGAGGTGGTGGCTGGTGCGGCTTGGGTGCCGGCGCTGACATGGCCGGATGTGCCGCCGATGCAGCCGGAGCAGTGCCCACCGCCGGTCGCTGTGACAGCCCTGTTGCCACGGCGCGATTGATATCGATCAACCGGTCCAGCTTATTGACATCCAGATCGATCAGCCGATCGAATGTCTGTCGATCGACAATGATCGACAAAGCCAGGACATTGTCACGAATATCCTTGGGAAGGGGGCATTCCGGATCAACCATCGATGTCTGGAAAATTGTCCAGAGGCGTTGGTTCAGCGACAATGCCTGTCGCAGGAGATCCGAATTCTCCGGCGCCTGCCGGGCATGGATCAGCCGGCGGGCCGCTTCGGTGAGGCCCCAGGCCTCCACGTCGCGGGGATCATCGGAGGTGGGACGATTGCTGTAACCCGTCGCAGGCTTCATAACGGTCGCCGTGCCCTTTGAACGGTAAAACCATGAGGCACACTATTCCACATCAGGGTACGCCCGACAAGGATAATGGCCTAGGATCAGAGACGGGTGGTAAACCGGTGCCGGTGCATTGGGATAGGATGGGGGCGGGGATGGGTGTGGGCCGGACAGGGTTGACGGCGGAACAGGCGGTGCAGCTGCACCAATCTGGCGATGTGGCTGGTGCCGCGTCCGCTTACCGCAAACTGTTGAACACCGATCCGCGCAATGCCCAGCTGCTTAATCTGCTGGGGGTTGCCTGCCTGCAACTGGGCGATACCGCCGAGGCGGTCAGCCTGTTGACTGACGCTGTGCGGCGGCAGCCATCGGCCCCTGATTTCCAGGACAATCTGGGCAGTGCGTTGCGGGCAGCGGGCAATCCGGCGCCGGCGGTTGAGGCGCACCGCAAGGCGCTGCGGCTGCGCCCTGACCATGCACCCTATCTGTTCAATCTCGGCAATGCCCTGGCGGCGATGGGTGCCCATCGGCAGGCCGCCGATGCCTATGGCAAGTCGCTTGCCATCCGGCCCGGACATATCGGCGCCATGTTCAATCTGGCCAACAGCCGTCGTGCCTTGGGCGATATGGATGAAGCGGCGGCCAGCTACCGCGACCTTCTGAACACGCAGCCGGATCATGCGCAGGGCTGGAACAATCTGGGGGCGGTTCTGGCATCGCGCGGTGAATTGGCGGGGGCGGAGGATGCCTATCGCCGGTCGCTGGCGGCGCGGCCACGTCATGCGGAAACCTTGTCAAACCTTGGCAATGTCCTGGTGGAGCGTGGGCGCCTGGGTGAAGGTCTGGAATGTCACATGGCGGCCGTCGCGGCCGCCCCCGACAGTGCCGAGGCGCATATCTTTCTAGGTGTGGCGCTTCAGGAACTGGACAAGCTGGATGCTGCCATCAACGCCTACCGCCAAGGCTTGCGGCTTGACCCGGGCAATATCCAGGGGCTGACCAACCTTGGTGCGGCGCTGGAACTGTCCGGCCATCTGGCCGAGGCCGAGGCCGTGCTGTCCCAAGCGCTCTCCCTGGCACCGAATTCCGCCGAGGTGTGGGGCAATCTGGGGCTGTGCCGTCTGGCCCAGGGTGACCGGTGGCGGGCACGCCAGGCCCTTGACCGGGCGTTGGAGATCAACCCGGAACTGGCCCGGGCCCGGGTGTCGCGTGCTTTGCTGCGTCTTCGTGACGGCGATCTGGCCGCGGGCTGGGACGATTATGGCTGGCGCTTTGCGGCGGGTGATGCGCTGCCCGACCGCCGCTTCGCCATACCGCAGTGGCAGGGGGCGCCGCTGCCACGGGGACGCCTGCTGATCTGGCGTGAACAGGGGCTGGGGGATGAACTGATGTTCGCCAGCCTGTATCGCGAAGCCATCGAGCGGGCCGGGGGACCTCCCGGCGCTGTGGTCATCGAATGCGATCGGCGTCTGTTGCGGCTGTTCACCCGCAGTTTCCCGGCAGCTTCCGTTCGGGCACAGCGATTGCCATCGGAACACAGTGATGCACCGGAACAACCCGATATGGATGCCCATCTCCCGGCCGGGGCCGCCGCGACCATCCTGCGCCCGACCCTGAAGCCCTTCACCGGCGCGCCCTATCTGCTTGCCGACAAGCTGTGCCGGGCCCAGGCCCGTGCCTGGCTGGATGGACTGCCGCCGGGTCTCAAGGTTGGCCTCTGCTGGCGGTCCCGGTTGGTCACCACCCGTCGTCAGGCCAGCTATGCCACGGCGCTGGACTGGGCGCCGATCCTGGCGCATCCCGGCATTCAGGCCATCAGCCTGCAATATGGCGCGCAGCCCGGGGAGATTGTGGCCTTGGAAACTGCGGCCAGCCGCCCGTTGCACAGCATGCCGGCGCTGGACCTCACAGACGATCTCGACGGGGTCGCCGGCCTTATCGCGGAGCTGGATCTGGTTATCACGGCCCCGACCGCGGTGGGAGAGTTTGCCGGTGCGATCGGCACGCCCGTGTGGCGTATCGCGGGGTCCGCGGATTGGTCAACCTTGGGTACGACGATCCGCCCGTGGTTCGCGTCCATGCGGCTGTTTTCCAATGCTGGAGGCGTTGTTTGCGGGATTGGCGACGCGGCCCGCCTGCTTCAGCGGAATTTGCATCCGCATGGCTGACATTTTATCCTTGCCCAGTTTTCATATGTCCGACGTGGTGCTATCGTATGCCTGATGGCTGAAATCAAGAGTATGGGGGCTCAGGATTTCAGCGCGCGGTGTGTTTCAAGACCATCGATTGGCTTCGGCGGGCAACGAGCATGTCAGTGGCGGGTGGAAGTCGGTCAACCGACGCACACGATGGCATTCATGCCTCTCCCTTGGGCTCTCGCCCGGGGCTGGTGCGTGCTGACCGCCGTATGGTGACGGCCTTTTTCTGCGATATTGTCAATTCAAGCCATATGGTGATCCCGCAGGATCCGGAAGATGCCTACGACCAGCTGTCGGGCCTGATCGATATCATGCGTCGGCATGTCGCGGCGTTCGGCGGCACGATCTGCCAGACGCTGGGTGATGGGATCTACGCGGTTTTCGGCGCACCGGTTGCGTTGGAGAACCATGCGGTCCGTGCGTGTTTTGCGGCCGATGGCATCTTGCGGGAAGTGGCGCGCGGCGGGCGGGCCGTCCGCATCGGCATGGCATCGGGCGAGGTGCTGTGGGATCATGATGTCGGCGGCCAGACCTTCAACCCCGCTACCGGCGCCACTGTCCATATCGCCGCGAAGTTGCAGCAGATTTGCCCATCCAACCGGGCCCTGATGGCGGATACGACGGCCCGTCTGGCTGCCGATTGGGTTGAAACCGCGGAATCCTCGCTGGTCGTTCTGGCCGGGGAAGAGCCGTTGCAGACCCATCTTCTGGCGTCGGTGCGGTCACGGCGGCGGCAATATGAAGATGAATTGCCGATGGTGGGTCGGGAGAATATCCGCTCCTATCTGTTATCCACGCTGGATGGCGTGGCCAGGGGGATCAGCGGATTTTCGGCTCATCTGGTCCAGGCGGCGCCGGGTCTCGGCAAGACGCGCCTGATACGGTCAATCGCGGATTCAGCACGGACGGCCGGGGTTCGTGTGCTGGAATGGCAAGTGCCCCCGGTGGAGCCCGTGGGCGCGGTCAGCCCGATGCATGAGCTTGTCTCTGAGATGCTGGACGGGCCGTTGCCCCGCACGCCGGAGGGGTTGTCGGCGATGCTGCGCGCGGCGGGTGCGCAGCCTGAACAGGCCGACGCTCTGTCGCGTATCCTGTTGCCCACAGTGACCGACAATCAGGACCGCGGGACCTCCGCCATATTGTCGCTGGCGGCGGCGGCCCTGGCGATGCTGGTCCGACACGCGGCCGATCGCCGGCCGATCCTGCTGCTGGTTGAGGATGCTCATTGGGCGGACACGGCTGTACAGGCCACCTTGGCGGCCTTGGCGGACCTGCCTGAAGCAACCCGTCTGCTGCTTGTACTGACCAGCCGCGAGGAGGGCCTGAATCCCGCCATTGCCGGCCATCGACGGTTGTCTCACCACAAACTGGGACCTCTGAGTATCGCTGACACGTCCAGCCTGCTTGACAATTGGCTGGGCCGGTATCCCGGTCTTGACAGGATCAAGCTGGACTTGTCGCGCCGTGCGCGTGGCAATCCGTTCTTTCTGGTGGAATGCATTCGTGTCCTGATGATGAACGGCACCCTGCTGGGTGATGTCGGCGATATGCGGCCGGGAGAGGTGCCCGCGTTCCCGCTGCCGGACTCCCTGCAGGCCCTGTTGTCCGTGCGGATCGATATGTTGACGGAGGATGCGCGCCGCGTGCTGCGAATCGCCGCTGTCACGGGCACCACTTTCGATGCCACCCTGCTGTCCCGGCTGATCGGGGCGGAGGTCACAGGACGGTTTCTGCCCGATCTTGTCCGTTTGGGCCTTATCGACGAAACACGTCTTCTGCCGCGGCAGGAATTCTCATTCCATCATGCCTTGCTGCATGAGGCCGTCTATTCAGGCATTACGCGTCGTGATCGGCGGCATATTCATGGGCAACTGGCAGCGCTGCTGGATCTTGACGATTTTGCGGAATTGTCTGGACGGCTTGCGGCGCAGGCGCGGCATGCCGCTGCGGGCGAGCTTTGGTCCTTGGCGGTGAGGGCCGGCGTTGCTGCCGGACGGGAGGCGCTCAACCGATCGCTGGCGGCGGAGGCGGTGTCGCTGTTGTCGATCGCCGTGGAGGCGAATGAAAAGCTGCCGATCAGCCAGGACAGCGTTGTAGCCGGTATTGACCTGCGTATCGCCTTGGCGAAGGCGGCGATGCCGGCCGGTATGGGCGAGCGGGCCATTGCCGAACTGGATCGGGCCGTGGCCCTGGCCCGCCGCGCGGGCGACGAGTCCCGGGCAATGGTCGGTCTGGTGCAGCAGATTAACTATGAATGGGTCTATGGCAGCCTGGACCAGGCGCTTGTGCTGGCAGCATCAGCCATCAGCTATTCCGGCGGCGAGCCGGCGGCGCATCCGGAAGTGCTGATTATTGCCGCGTCCTGTCATATCGAGAATGACGACCCGGCCAGTGCTGTTCGTTTGCTGGATATCGCAGCCGGTTCCGGTTTGCGGACCGTCCATGTCGCCGGCCGATATACGATGCTGAATGTCGATATGATGATCAGTATCAAAAAGGCGCGCTGCCTGGCTCTGATGGGGCGGCCGCATGACGCGGAGCCTCTGATTCAGCATGCCCTGCGGTTGGCCGATGCCGACATGTTCCCGTTCAACCGTGTATTCGTCCGCGCCGACATCGCGGAAATCCGGTTGCGGCAGCGTCGGTTCGGCGACGTCCTGGCCTATAGTTCGGAAAGCCTGTCCCTGTCCCGCTCCACCGGCGCCCCGTTGTTCGACGCGGTCAATCTGGCCCGCCGTGGTCTGGCGCTGTCTTACATGGGGCGCGGCATCGCCGGCCTTGCCGACATTGACCAGGGGCTGGGGATTGCCATTGCGCGCGGAGCGGCCTTGCATGTTGCCAAGGCCAGACAATGCCGGGCCCTGGCCCTGGCCTTGACCGGACAGTTGCAGATGGCCCAGCAGGAACGGGCCGCCGCGGCGATTCTGGCGGATGAACGGGGTTTCCGGCTGCTGGCAGGTCAACTGCCCAGTCTTGCCGAACTTACCGAGATCGCGGCCCAGGCGCGTTCGAACCTCAATCTACTTTCCATCCGCTGATGCCCGAAACGGAAAAAGGCCTGGAAGGCGACGTGCTTCCAAGCCTTTTCCAGCCGCGACAGGGCCGCTGTCAGAGCTTCATGTCTGCGGGCAGGTCGGCAACATCGCGTAGCAGCAATGTGGAGACGCCGCGGGAGACAGCGCGGTAATAGGCGACCAGAAATGCCCGGATTGTTGCGGTCAGCGAGGCATTCTGATGCTGCCGGCGTGACACAATGGTAATGACCTGG
>JAIXTS010000296.1 GCA_027483805.1 Azospirillum sp.
AGTGCCACCTTCGCCTTGAAATCCGCTGAATACCGTTTCCTCTGTCCCGTCATGTCGGTCGTCCTTCAATAAGGCCGAACCAAGCTTAGCAAACTGTCCACTCACTGGGGACCAGCTCTGTGATCTTTGCCCCCAACAGGGCGTAGATTATAAAAGTGGTATTTGACTCTGTGTGGACGTAGACCATCATATGCTTCATAGTCTATGAAGGCCTAATAGGAGTTTGGATTTTCTAAATTATCTCGATGGAAACGTTCCCGGCAATCCGAAGCCGTCACAGAATTCTATCTTAGTTGGTGGGAGTGGGATCATGCAAAAGAAACGTGTAGCATTGTTTGAATTTCCAGTTATTCCTGGAATCCCGCCACTTGCATCTGCATACATTCAGATAGTTGCAGAGCAAAAAATATGTATCACCGAGGCTTTTGAGTTTGAGTCTCATGCTATTGCTGTTTCATCTAAAAATATTGTGGAGCGCGTATTAAAATGTGAAGCAGATGTTTACGGGTTTTCTACCTATGTTTGGAACTCCCGCCTGGTGCGTCGCATTGTTGATCGCCTTGCCGTGTTACGTCCGAATGCGCATATCATTCTTGGTGGGCCGCAAGTAATGCATTCGGCTGATTCTTATCTTAAGCCCAACTTGCCGAGGATGGTTCTCTGCAACGGAGAAGGTGAGTACACTTTTTCTGCATATTTGGAAGCACTGTTGGACACTACCCCTGATTTCTCCAAAGTCCCTGGGTTGAGTTTTTGGAACGGAGAAGTGCTGGAAACAACGCCGGCTGTGCCGCGCATTCGCGATCTTGATCTCATCCCGTCACCATATTTGCATGGCTTGATCGATCCCAAGAAATATACAGCAGCGTTGCTTGAAACCAATAGGGGGTGCCCATTTAAATGTACATATTGTTATTGGGGCGGCGCGACAAACGCAAAGGTTCATAAATTCGGTGAGGATCGTATATTGCAGGAGATTGATTGGCTATGCGAGAATAAATTTAGATATATTACTTTTATTGATGCTAATTTCGGCATATTGGAGCGTGACTTGCATATCGCGCAACATATCGTTAACTGCAAGAAGCGCACTGGCTTTCCGTTAAGTGTCTTCATAAATTCCTCAAAAAATACGCCAGAACGCGTTACGGCGATCACAAAGATGTGGAACGAAGTCGGACTGATTCCGGCGCAACCAGTTTCTTTACAAACCATGAACCCCGAAGCGCTGAAAGCTGTAGATAGAGCGAACATAAAGGAATCCGCCTATTTAGAGTTACAGCGAACGCTGAGCGAGATTGGTCTTCAGTCCTTTATAGAGATGATCTGGCCATTGCCCGGTGAGACCCTGTATTCCTTTAAAGAGGGATTGGACGCGTTATGCCGGATGAAGGCGGATACATTTGTTGTTTATCCTTTGATGCTTATCAATAACGTTGAAATGAATGATCAGCGAGAGAAGTATAAACTCCAAACTATAGAGGACCCAGATGCAAACAGTGAGGCCGAAATTGTTGTTTCGACAATCGATGTAACATTTGATGAGTATATGGATGGTGTAAATATAGCATGTCAACTGATTGTGCTTTATACGTTTATGGTATTAAGGCACACTATGGATTATCTTGATAAGGCGGGTGTTTCGTCTTACTCTAAGGTTGCGTCTGATTTTTGGCTTTTCTGTCAGACACGGAAGGACCATCCTTATACAAAGTACATTGAGAATATTCTTGCAGAGCGCCGTCATAACGGCGTAAGCGGGGTCGATGTTGGTGGGGCGATCCATATTGCGCTGCACTCCGCATCGATGGCATTCGACCAGTTGCTCTATGATTTCTGCGAAAGCCAAGGATGGCTGGCCGTATCGGGCAGTAGGCTCGCCTTTGAACTGGATTTGCTCAATAGGCCATTGCTTTACAGTAACTCCAGACATCCGGACAGGTCAAGTATGATGAAGATGATTGTCGTTGAAGAAATTCAGGCTGATAGCCTAACGGCGATTATCGATTTTAGGAATATAGAAGCTGTTACGCGGACCCTGGAACTGGGTGCGAATGCAGAGAAACATTCCGAGAATGACAATAATTCCCGTTTGAGCGTTCACTACGGCAATAATAGTCGGATCGAATGCACACCATCGGTGCCTGATTGGTATTTTCATTCGCACTGTCAGGGTTTAGCGCGAGGGCAAACACGACTAATCAAGCCTCACTGGGATTGGGCTGGCCAAGTGGCTCTACTTTGAGCCAACCTTGCATACTGAACCGCACAGGGTTTGCCGGAGACTCGAACTCGTGAGTAGGATGGGGCATCATGAGCAAAGCAACGAACAAGTTTTCGCCTGACGGGCCGGTATGCTGTTCGGGAGGTGGGGTCCACATCGGTTCGGAGAGCTTTTCCGCCCGTGCGCCGCTACTGGTTCTCCCCAGTTGAACATTGAAGTCCTTACCGCCTATACCGTCAGTCGATCTTCCTGCCCGGGCCACAGGGTCCGCAACGTAATCCGTTAGATCGGGTTTACGTTGACCGGAATCACCCCCTATCGTCATTCCGGCAGACTCCGGCATAACGAAGAAAACGCGTTTCCAGTCGGAAGAAGTCCGCTTTGATCACGCTGGTCGATTGCCGGGTCACGCCGTTCGATAATCCTGTTGCTTGGTGACCATTGCACAGATGATCCGCGCCATCTTGTTGACCAGCGCGACGGCGACAACCATGCAGGGCTTGCGCAGCAGCAGGCGACCCAGCCTATTGTCCGCTGTCGAACCGCGCCGACATATCCACCGGATGCGGCTCATGGCGCCGACGATCAGCAGCTTGCGGATATCGTCCTGGCCCATCCGTAATTGCTCACGTGGTTGGCCCGGTCGCCATTCAGGCGACGGCGAAGGTGTCACCGATCAGGGCCTTGATTGCGTTCCAGGCTGATGTTCCGTGCAGGCGTGCGGTACCGGTGACGGATCGGTATCCGGCATGGATGGCCGGCCCCCATTGGGACCGGAAGCCGTTGGTGACCTTTCGGAAGACGACGGAAGGTCGGATTTCCTGTTCGCTGCGGTTGTTGGTTGGCGGCACGCGGCGGTCGGTCATGAAGACGAAGAACTTGGCCCGCCAGGCCTTGATCTGGCG
>JAIXTS010000090.1 GCA_027483805.1 Azospirillum sp.
GCGCCATCAACCATCGGCGCAGCCTCAGCTTTGCCGGAAAACGACGCGGCCATTCCCTCGATCGCCTGTTTGCGCCAAGCGCTGATCATCGTCTGGTGAACACCGTGCTTCGACACAAGCTGCGCCATCGTCAACTCGCCCCGGATCGCCTCCAGCGCCAACTTCGCCTTGAAATCCGCTGAATACCGTTTCCTCTGTCCCGTCATGTCGGTCGTCCTTCAATAAGGCCGAACCAAGCTTACCAAACTGTCCACTCACTGGGGACCAGCTCTGGCCAACTGGTGACCCGGCAGCACCGCTTCGTCCAGATCGACAATGAGCTGATGTTTTCCCGTAACGCCGGCGTTGATCTCTGGGCATCGCCCTGGGTCACGAACGACACCGGAGAGATCCAGGAGGATGGTTTGGCGGAAGCTGTTCGCCTGTGCCGCCGCATCCTGGATATTCCCCACGCGGTATTCGAGGAAGCGGTACGGTTCCCGCCCAATGTCGATCTGGAGTTCACCTGGGACCTCCGAGCCGAGATCGCGCTGATCAAGCCGCGGGCAACGGAATTCATCCCTTCTTCAGCGCGGGTCATCGGGCGGGCGCTGGCGTCCAGTCCCCTGACGGCGTTCGAGGAAGTTGTTGAGCCGCTCCAGGCCTGGAAGGATCCGTGAAATGCGGTGTGCGGGGATAAATCCCTTCGCAGCGGCTCTGGCGAAGAGCGCTATCACGGCGGCGATCAGCAATGTGTAGAACACCAGATCGATAAGCAGGCTGACGCCACCGAGAATCTGGGTGGCCCACCATCCGGCGACATCCGTCATTCCTGGCCTCCCAGCAGCGCCTTGATGTCGATCGTTCCCGCACGGAGGGCGTCGGCGAGCTTTTTCATCTGGTCGGGCGGAAGGCCGGCACTGCTCAGGTCCGAAGCGGCATCCGCGAGTTGGAGGCGTTTCTTCCGTTCCTTCTCCGCATAGAATTCCTCCTGCACCCGTTTGAAGGTGGCGCGTGCCTCCCGCAGTCGTGAATCTGCCGTGTGAACATGGTGGGCGGCACGATGCAGATTGCGCCCGAACCTGTCATCGGGCTCCGGTCCATCCAGGGGCATTTCCTTCGGCATGGGGGTCAACCGAAGCCGGCGCTGATCCTTGTCTTCGCCGCTGTCCGGTGGCTTCGGCTCGGCTGCCTGGTGGGAGCCGGCCGCTGGTGGAGGAGATCCTGCCGGCCGCTCTCGGCCCCTTTCCCTGGAATGTGTTTCACCTTGCTGGGACCCGTCCATTGTCGCTCCTGCGGTTCACGAAATCGCCGTCAGGAGAGGGTAGGGCCATCTTGACTGCGAACGTCAGCAAGCAGCGCCAAGGAGGATGGTCAGGTCTTGCTGGGGCCGGGCCGTTGGCGCCCGCGTTGGCGCTCTGCGCCCGCACTGGCGGCTTCACGCGGGCTTGGCCCCCTGCGCTTTTCTTCAATCCATTCTGCCAACCGTGAAGCATCCCTGGCCACGTCGTCGGGCACTTCGCCGTATCTGCGCGCGAGTTCGATTTGCGCAGCACTGGCCGGCTTCACAGGTTTTGACGGTGCGCTGTCCGGGACGTGCGATTTCGCTCTTGTCAGGATGGCGCCAAGGTCCCGCTCGACGATGTCATGGAGGGCCGGATCGTCGGCGTGCTTGGCGAGTTCCTTGAGGGTATTTTTCCAGGAAGGGGGAATCCAAAGCAGGACATTGACCAGTCCCTGATCCTGCTTTTTCCGCCGCTTTCGGCGGCTCCGCTCCGCGCCTGTTCTGTCTGCGCTCGCGCTGATGGGTTTCCTGTTCGTCACTGTCGGATATCCATGCAGTCAGGCCGGTCACGCGTCGATGATGCGCGCGCCCTGACACGGAAGGGATCGGTCTGTGGCTCGCTGATCGCGGCGAAGATGGATGATGAAATTCGAACGTGTGTGACGTTCCTGCGATCGGGGAGGAATGTGGAGAGCGCACCTTTGCCTGTCCGGCGCAGGCATTGGGCATGCGGGAAGTTCGCCATCATCCGTGAGAGATTCCGAAAGCCGAGGTGCTTGGGCTGGAACCATTGGGCCAACTCGCGCAGTTCGACGCCGAGGGTACCGATATCGATCAGATAGCCATCGTCGTCTGGCGTTCGGCTTCTGATGATGGTCAGGACATGCGGAAGGATGTGATCGACCCATCCGGGCCATCCCGTACCTTCGCGATAGGGCACGAAGAAATCGGCCGCGGCGCGCATACGGCCGACAGCCATGCCCTCGCCAGCAATGAGAACGGTCTCGCGGCCGAACGCCTTCAGTCCTTCCAACAGGTGAACCAGGTCCCGGTCTGACGACGTGATGACGACGCGTTTGCAGGGGAGGGTGGAGGCCAGCACCAGTCCATCGGCAGTCATCCGCAGGTCGGCGAGGTTTTTTCCCTTGGGGGTGTCGATAAACTGAACAGGGCCCCTCGATGGCAGCAGTGTCATCCAACGCCCATCAATTCTTTGGCGGTTGCCATAGAGGCGGATGCGATGCGGGCCGTCAAGGATGCCGATGATGCGGTCGATCAGCACGAGGCTGGCGACGGGCATGTTCTCACCGTCGATGAGGAAAAGTGTGGTCATTTCAAGCCCGATCGCACCATCAAAAATTCATGTCCATCCAATCGCCAAGTTCAAGGGGGGCGCAATAACCCGTTGTACGGACCACAGCCGTGACTAGCCACACCATCATTACCGTGACTAGCCACGGCGGGCAATCGTGAAATCGGCGCCGCAGGATGCAGGGCCTAGTTGCTGACGTTCGCCTGCATGCCGGGGCTACCGTTGAGAAAGTCCGGGCAACGACGGGGGACGGGAAAGTGCCGGAGATGGAGCAGCGGGATGAACCGGGCGGCTGTGGCGAGGGAGGCGGCGACGCGCTTCTGATCGAGTCAGCCTCCCAGTTGGCAAAGCTTGATGCGGCGGTCGCCCGGATTGGCGCGGCCACTCGGGTCACGAGCTTTGCCGCCGCGATCCGGGAGGTTGTTCCCGATATCGAGGCTTTGTTGGCTTCGGGCAGGACGTGGGTATCCATCGTTGCGGCATTGAATGCCAGTGGCTTGTCAGGCAGGGGGGGCAAGCCGCTCGGCGTTCATAATGTCGCGACGGTGTTCTACGGGGCCCGCAGGCAGCTCAGGCTTGGCGGTGAGACGCCGCCGGTGCATTCCGTTCTTGGGGAACTCGTCACCGCGATCTGCGAGACCTTTGGGATTTTCCCGATATCGCGCGTGATGGAACAGCAGCTACGCATGGTTGAGCGGATGCGCGCGTCGGGTGTTTCCTGGCAGGGTTTGGCGGACGCGTTGGCCGAGCGTGATGTCAGGATGGGCCCGGACCAGCTTCGTCAGGCCTTTTACAAGGCGAGGCGGTTCCGGGGCGGCAATGATGGAGAACGAGGTCGCATCGATCCGTCGGCTGTCCTGGGGGTAATTGATGAGATCGCCAGCGAATATGGGCGGTCCAAATCTCTTCAGGCAGCGGTGGAGTTCGCGTATGTGGGCATCAGGAACTTGCGCGCGGCTGGTGTGAGTTGGAACCGGGTGGCGGGAGACCTGACGGCCCGGGGCCTCATCGCGCGAAAGGGGGGACGCGTCAGTCCCGGACACCTGAGCGCTGCATTTGGAATGGCATCCCGAAAGAGGAGAATTGATGCTTCCGACGAGGCCAGCCGCCCGGATGGTGCCCGATGAGCAGGGACATCGACATCGCGGCCTCGCTGTTGGCCAGGGCGTTGCGCGAGGACGAACGGGATGGAAGGCTGCCGAAAGGACGGCTGATCGAACATGACGAGGCGGAGCGGGCATTGACCCGCGGCCGGTATGCGTTGCTGGGTCGCAGGACTTTGTCGCTGGCGCCGGCAAAGCGAACAGGATCGAACCGGCCGGCAAGCGATCGGGGGGTCACTTTTCATTTCTCCCTGACGCATGTGTCGATGCCGCGCCGCGCCCGGTCGCTGGAGCAATTGCCGGGGGACAAGGTGTGGGTCTTTCCGAAGCGGGGCGAGAGAAAGGCCGTCGAGAAACTGGGCGGCCGGTATGACCGGCAGCATGGTGCCTGGCATGTGCCGGCGTCTTCGGCGCCGAAGGCGGCCCAGTATCGGACGGCGGCAGCGGCGCGAGGATGGGTGACCGCGGGTGGCACAGGATCGAGAAGCGCGCAGGGGGTGCCGGCGGCCGTGGACTTCCAGCGCTATATCGAGCGGGCGGAACTGGGTGACGAGCAGCGTCGGGAGCAACTCGTCCATGATGATGACGGACCTGTCTCGTTGGGGAACATCGGCGATGATGTGGATGAGCGGGCTGGGTTTTGGGCGGCCTATGCGGAGGCAGCCAATCGGAGCAACGCGCGTCTTCAAAGCCGGATTATTCTGGAAGTGCCGCACGAGGTGGCGTTCGCGGAGGGTGGTCCACGGCTGATCCGCCGTTTGGCCGAGCGCATCATCGAGCCGATGAGGGAACGGGGCCTTCCCTATCATCTCGCGGCACATTGGCCGGAAACCGACAAGGGCTCCGATCCGAGGAATGTGCATTTCCATGTGCTTTATGGAGAACGGCAGACGCAGCGGCGGGGCGCCTGGTCGTGGCTGATCGGACGGGTCGACCGGTCGGCCCGCGGCGACAGTGGCGGCGGCGGCGGGTGGTCGGTTGGGCTGCGCGACCGCTATGCCGAAGTGCTGAACGATGCGCTGCGGGAGGTGGGAGCTCACAAGCGATATGACCCGCGGTCCTACCGGGAGTCGGAGGTACAGGCGCTGCCGGGCCGGCATCTCGGGTCCCGGCGAACCCAACTGGAGCGAGCCGGCGTTCCGACCGTTCTGGGCCTGGCGTTGGCTATGCGGGAACGCATTGGAGCGGAGCTGGCCTTGGCAGAGAAGCAGGACCGCCGCCGCCGGAGATTGGCGTTGTTGTCCGGCGGCCAGGGCGATGGACCGCTGGGCGGCATTGTCGCGGAGCTGGAGCGACAGGAACAGATTAGCTTGCTTGACGATGGGGCTCGGCGGCGGGTCCGGCAGGCATTCCTGGAGGAGGATAAGCGACGACTGCTGGAGAGGATGGCCAGCGAGAGGGACGAGCGCCGCCGCGACCGTTTGGAGCGGCGCCTGGAGCGTGTAGAGGCCGGGCTATTCATTACTAAGGATCGCCTTGATGAAGATGGAGATCGCCGATCCGATGTGACGGATGCACGGGCCTCGTTCCAGGAGGCTCTGAGGGAACAAGGTGCTCGCCGTCGGACCGCGCGGGCGGAGCTGCGCCCCGGAGGCATTGCCGATGGAAAAGACGAAACGAGGAGAAGGCCGCCGCCAGGTGGCAGGCGTGGAGGGCTGGAAAGGTGAGTTGCTGACGTTCGATGGGGAGGCCGGATTAGCGTGGGGAATGTCATCCACTCATCCCTGCTTCCTGCGGAGAAAGTCATGTCCCGTTCCTGGCGCCAGTTCGCCTTCTGCGCATCGCTGTTCCTCGGTTCAATGCTGGCCGGCCCGGAGGCCTTTGCGCAGTCAACGCAAAGCGCGGATCCGTTCGCAGTTGCGGCGACCGCTGGCACTCAGTTCGTGGGCTTTGCGATCTGGGGGGTCCGTATCCTGGCTTTCATTGCGGTTCTGTGGCTGGCCGTGCCGATGATGTACAAGCGGTTCGACTGGTTAAAGGCGATTGGTGTGGTCGTCGGCATCATTCTGATTTTCACGGCGGAACCTATCGTGAATTATTTCGCGGGGATTTCCGATACCGCGTCCACAACCACTGCCATCCAGGCAATCGGCGGCAACAGCTACAAGCCGCCGACGGCGGCCTCCGGTCGATAAGGGTGGGACCATGCTGGGCGTGCCCAAGGAGCCGGTTCCGGTTGCCTCATATGTCGCGGGCGATATGGCGCCGCTCCGCATTCCGTTCAGACTCTGGATGGTGGCGGTGGCGGCCTTTGTCCTTGCAACCTTCATGGCGGGGTTCAATCCGCTGCTGGGGATCATCGTCGCCAGCGGGCTGCTTCTGTTCTTCCGTCGGGCCTATGCCAAGGACCGGCATGTTGTCGGCGTTTGGCGGGCGAAGATCATTGGCCACTGGCACGCGGACAGCCCGCTTCAGCCAGGCTGGAGGCCGGAAGGGACGACGGGGACGAGAAAGCGGATCATAGCGTAATGATGGGTGGGGCTTTGCTCGATGGATCTTGAGCAAGTTGCAGCGGTGCTGAGATCCGGGCCGGCGGTTGGCGCGATGGCTACCGCGGGCATGGCGGCGCTGGCGGGGTTGGGGTCGGCTGCGGTCGCCCTTGTCCCACTGATCCGCCGGCGCGCTTTTGGTGAGGTGACCCATGTCGGCACGGGCGACTATCTCGGCTGGCACGAGGTCGTCGACGCCGATCCTGTCCCGGGATCGGCCAGCATGCGTGTGCCGGCAATCGTCACGCATGTGAAGGGTGAACAGAGCTGGACGGTATTCTTCAAGATTGAGGGCCGGGATATTGGTGGTCTCGGTGAACCGGACCTATTGCTGCTTCGCCGCATGCGCAGCGACTGCTTTTCCTGGCTGGGCGATTCCCGCGTTCATGCCCGGATCTGGGTGCGCAGGGAGCGGATCGATCGCCACGGGCAAAAGGAGGGACTTGCCGCAGCACCGCCAGTTGTCCGCGCGGTCATCGGCCGACATGAAGGACATGTGGCGCGGGACGCGAAACGCACCATCCATTTCATGTCCTTGACGGCAAGCGGCAAGGACCAGGCTGAACGGCTGAAGAAGGCCGTCCGGCACGTTACGACCTATCTCAAGCCATTCGGTCCGCGCCTGTTGGATCCGACGCTGGACGAGGTGGGCGGGAACGAGTTGCTCGGCCTGCTCGGCGGATTGGTCAACCCCGCCGCCAAGGGTCGTGCGCTGGGTCCGGCCGTGGAGCGGCTTGGACGACACGTCGCAACGGGCGAAGGGGAAATTGTCGAGAAGGATGAATGTGCGAGGAACGGCTGGGCACGGGGCTGCCTGCGCTGGCGATGGGGGGACAAGACGGTCTACGGATACCTGGTCGGCGTGTCGGAGTGGGGGCTGAAGACCTCAGAGGCGCTTCAGTTCGACCTCATGACATTGGGCGGCGAGTGGGATCTCGTTCATCAGGCGCGCCCGCTTGACGGACAGGAAAGCGATGCCGAGCACGCGCACGTCTCCAGGAGCCCGATCCGTTTCGTGAATGCCGAGGCGGCGCGCCAGTTCCAGGACATCGGCCAGCTCCTGCAACATGAGTCCGGTGTCCGCGAGAGGTATTGCCATTATGACCAGGTGGTCATCGCCTATGGAGCCACGCCGGAGGAGGCGTCCAATCTCCGCGACCAGGTGGAGCAGATTTACATCCGGCATGGTGTCATCCCGATACCGGAAACCAGCGATCTTTGTGGGATGATCTGGTGGAGCATGTTTCCCGGTTTCGAGGAGGCAGCGTTCGTCCGCAAGACGCGGCTGCTGACATTGAACATCGGTACGCTGGTCAATTTCGATGCGCAGGCTCAGGGCTTGTCGGGCTGCGGATGGGGACCGAGCCATGTCCTGTCGTTCCCGACCCTGGCGGGCAGTACCTACAGGCTGACGTTCCATGTGAATGCGCATCAGGTGGATGCCAGAACCCACGCTGTCCTGTTCGGACCGAACGGCGCCGGTAAGACGGTGCTGGCCTCCATGCTGGGCTATGGTGCCCGGGCGCACTATCCCAATTTGTCGCTTTATGTTGGTGACCGCAAGCTTGGCCAGTTGATCGCCAACGTCGCGGCCGGCGCCAGATATGTCGGGCTGCTATCGACCATTGATGGGCTGCCGCCGATCTCACTGAATCCATTCGCCCGTCAACCGATGGACCAGGAACTCAAGTCGCACCTCCTGAACCTGCTGGGCCTGATGGCCCAGGTCGACAAGGAGGACAATGACACCGACATTACCGGCAGGCTGGAAGACCTCGTGGCGGCGGCGGAGACGATGAGCTTGCGAGGTAGTCCCCTGGCGGACCGAAGCCTTGGGGTGCTGGCCGGAGCGACGGTGCCCGGAGACAGCCGTGCGAGGGGCTTGCTGCGGCCATACTTGCCGGGAGGGACTTATGAACATGTCTTCGGGCAAGGAGCCGAGAAGGTGCCGCTCGACGATGAGCCGAGCGTGGTCTTTGATTTCACCACCGTCCTCGACGACGCCCGCATCGCGGCGCCGGTGGTTACCGACATCACCTGGTTGATCCAGCGCCGCGTGAAGCGCAAGGGTGGCGGAGCATTGGTTATCCTGGATGAATCGAAGGCCCTTTGGACAGACCCTGCATTCCTGAAGCGAGGCGTCAACTGGCTGGAGGAGATGCGCAAGGACAGGTGCTGCGTCGTGACGATGTGGCAGCGGCCGAGCCAACCTAAGGAACTCCACCCCAACCTGTCGAGCATTCTGCAGACCCAATGCGCACTCTGGATATTTCTCAGGGACGCGAATGCCAAGATGTCTGACTATGAGGGCTGGCTGACCCCTGAGGAACTGGACATCGTCCGGGGCACGGACCCGCGGCTGGCTCAGCGGCCCCGTGCGATCCTGATCAAGAAGCCCGATATCACCGAGGCTGTAGTTGTCGATGCCGATTTCTCTCATCTGGGCGAGCTTTTGAATCTGTTCCGGTCCGATGAGGTAGGGACGCGGCGTGTTCGCGAACTGATGACGCGGCATGGGCAGGACGGGTTCGTGCCGATCTGGCTTGAAGAGGCCGGGCGCGCCCGGTGAGGCCGTGCTGGTTGCTGACGTTCGCCCCCGCGGCTCGCCTACAATTCACGGGCACAGTCACTGGAGGATATCGATGACCGGGAGGGTTGCGCGGATTGCTGCCCCTTTGCGCCGTGTGGCAGGAGGCCTGCTTCGCCGCAAGGGTTTGCTGGCCGGGATCGCATGTGTGGGCGTTCTGATGCTGGCGCCTGTCGAACTTCGGCTCTCCTATCGCCCGCAAGGCGGCGGAGAATATGGTGTCGGCCTCCGCACACGCGACGCCTGGGCGTTATTCGGCATGGGGGATGTTGTCTATGACCCTGTCGTCGATGCCTCAGTCATCTCCAACGGCAGCACGTTGGTGTCGCTGCTCGGCACGATGCAGGACGTGCAGGGCATCACGGATGCTGCTCGCGAGGCGGTCGGCGTCGCCGGCTCGCTAGGCATCGAATATCCCCTGCTCAACAACCTCCTGACGACATCGATGGAGGATCTGGCGGTCCGGTATGCGTCCAGCTTGACCGGCGAGCAACTGAACAAGGTGCTGGCGGGGGCCGATCTCCCGCCGTCAGTGGCATCAGCCATCCGGGGGCAGGTGCGCGACCTGGCGGGCCAGGCCATCGGCGGCGTGTCCACGCGCCTTCTTGATTTCGACAGTTCCATTCCGGGGGTTACCCGTTCGCTGCGGCGCGACGAGCTGGGCACGCCTGCCCAGATGTCCAAGTTCCTCATCGAGGAATATGCGCCGAAGCGCACGGACAGCCAGGCGGTGCGTGTGGCAAAACAACAGGCTGCCAGGAAGATGCAGCGGCGCACGACATATGATTGTGCCGGCATGGCGCGCAGCCAGCTCGCGGCGATCCAAGGGGCGCCCCGGCGTCTCCGGGACCTGTCCTCGTCGAACCGGGAGGCACAGGACCAGCGGTCCCAGCAGGGTGCTGCCACAGGTGCCGCCCTTCAATCCATCGAGGAGCTGGTTGGCGTCCAAGCTTTGTTGGCTTGCATGGTTCTTTTGCAAACCGGAGAAGACATCGCCGGCGATCAGAGCATGACGGACCAGGAGATCATCTGGAAGGATCCGGGATTGTGATCAGACATCTTGCTCTGGGGCTGTTCATACTCACCGTCTCCGGCTGTGCCGCGACGAAGGATGCCGCGAAGCCGCCGACAGGGCCACGCTCCCTCTGCGCGGGGTCCGCCGCGTCGCCTTGCTCTCCGGTGCCCCTGCAGCCTCTGGCGCCAGAAGAAGCTGCCGCGCTCGCGCGGGGGCCTGCATGAAGCTCACCGATGCATTCGGCGATCGGGACAGCGGGCAGGACGTGCCGGTTCTGGCGAAGGCGCTGCGCGTCATCGGCGTCGTTGCCATGGGCTCGATCGGGCTCAACCTGGTCCTTGGAGGCGTGATCGCGTCCATGATGCCCTTGCGGGAGGTTGTTCCGTATTTCCTGGAGATATCGCCGGCAGTGGACGCCACCGTTCGCCTGGTCAAGGCGTCGCAGACCAGCGAACTGGACTGGGCCCGGGCAGAGAGGGCGTGGGTCAGGCAATATGTCGAGGTCGCAGAGAGCGTGGTTGCGGATGGTGTCGTGATGGCGGAGAGGGTCCGCCCGCCTGGTAACGGCAATCGGGGTGGCTGGCTCGCCCGGCGGTCTACAGGGCCTGTCTACCAGGCGTGGCGTGTGCGGATGGAACAGTTTGTGAAGGGCGCCCTCCAGCGTCGTCTCACGCGTGTCGTGGCGATAGAAGAGCCGATCGAGCAGCCGGCGCCGGGGGTCTACACGATCTCGTTCCGCACCCACGATTCAGAGGCCGGCCGCGAGGGGCCGCCTCAGCGCTGGCGGGTAACGCTGAGGGTTGCCTATGCGCAGCAGGTAGAACTGAAGGACGAGCCGGAGAAGAGCTCGATGGTGGACGAGATATTCGGCTTTACCGTCGTGGGGTACGAATATGCCAAGCTGTAGCCCCTTCGTGGGCATCCTGCTCGTCATGCTTCTGGCTTCGGCGGTCGCTGCCCAGACGTTGCCGCCAGGATCAACGACGACGCAGGGGCAGGTGATCGACGAACTGGCCAGCCGTCCGCCGCCGCCAGGCGGGCCGCCCGAGATTCTCTCTCAGGGTGGCAATGGCAATGCTCCTGGTGCAGCCGATGCGGCAGGGGCAGGGACGCCGCCGGCGGCGCGAAGCGGACGGCTTGACCTTCGTCAGGTGCATCGGGCTTTCGACGAGGCTGTGGCGGGGCCTGGCCAGGCTCTGCCGGGTCTGGTCCGATACCGTGCGCTCGTCGGCCAGACCATGTCGGTGAATATCGCGGTGGGTTTGACGACAGCGGTGGTGCTTCCGCGCTGCCAGCGTATCCGCCGCTTCTTCACCGGTGACGAGGTGAATTTCCCGGTTCGCCAGTCGCGGGAGCAATTGAACCTGTTCTTCATCGACGCCATCGAGGCCGGCATTGACGCCGCGGTCCAGGTCGAGATGGATGATGGCGGGTTGCATGCATTCTACGTCCGATCGATCCCGTCGAATTCGGAGGTGATGAGCGATCTGACCGTGCTGGTCGAAGACCCGGCCTGTCCGGCGGGGCGCCGGCTGCGCAGCGATGCCAATGGTAAGGATCCGGCCTACACCGGCAAGCAGGACCTGGCCGTAGAGCGGCGGGGGGCGGTGGCGGAGGCCAATCGAGGCGGCATCCCCGCTGAAGATCCAAGGGAGTTCAGCCGGTCGGTCCCGTTCGACCCGGCGACCATGCACGTCAATGATATCGAGGTCCTGGCGACGGACAAGTCGGACATGGAGATCGCTCCGGTTTCGGCTTGGCACGATGAGATCTGGACGTATTTCGATTATCGATCCGTCATTGATCGTGGGCGTGTCCCGGTGCCGTTGCTGGTCGAAGACGGAGTGGATCAGAAGGTGAACTGGCGAGTGATCGGCAACGGCATCCTGGTGGTGGAGGCCATTGCCCCGACCATGATCCTTAAGAGCGGACAGTCGGTTCTCTGCGTGCGCAATCGCTGGCGCCCGTCTCAAGCCAGGCAGGGAGTGATTGCCGGACCGTCTGGTGGCGGGCCGGGAAAGGATTGATGAATGCGGGCGTTCATCACCATCTGTGTCGCTGTGATCGCGCTGCTCCTTGGCCTGATCGCGCTATCGTTCCTGGGCGGCAGTTCCACCCAGCCGGTGGCGCCTCCCCAGGAGCCGGCGGTGGAGCCGCCGCCCCTGGCGCTGCCGCCACCGGTGGAGCCTGTCCCACCGCCGGCGGCACCGGCACCGAGCCAGCCAAAGGAGCCGGGAAGGCTCGAAACGGTTCCCTCCATTGTCGAGTTGCGTGGTCCTGCCGGGAGTCCGTCGAAGGGCACGGTGCTTATTCGGAATGCTGGAGGTGGCGATTTGGCCGGAGCGCCGACGATGGAGTTGACGGGCACCGTCGAGGGTGTGGCCGTCAGCCATGACTGCCCCGAGCAGCTGAGCACCGGCGCCATCTGCCGGGCGACCTTGAGCGTGGATGCTCTTCCCGTGACACCGGCCTCGGGCGCCCTGGCCATCATCCATCCGGGCTTGCCTGGCCTGATCCGGGTTGACGTGAAGGTGGAGCCGGTGCCGCCGGCGGCAACGCCAGTTCTGCCGGCCGCACCTGTATTGCCGGCAACCGATCCGCTGCAGGAGCAACGACGGCTGGCGGTCGCTGCTTGGGATGATCGAAGACGCCGATCGGCTCCCAAGGGAGAGCCGACAGATCCGGGTGAGGGGCTTCAACGCGCACATGGAGGAGGCCTCGAGCTGGCCAGCGCCGCGGCGACATTCACCAAGCCTCGCCAGGACGATTTCGGCCAGCCCGCGGGCATCAGCAGTTGGCCCGTCGATGGCGAGCGGCTCCTGTTGGCCAGGACCACCATTCGCGCGGCATTGACAGGCGGCATTTCTTCGGAACGCCCCGGACCAGCGGAGGCCTTGGTGGAGCGGAACGTTTTCACGTCCGAGGCTGGCGCGGCGGGGCGGCGCATTGCCATTCCCGCCGGTGCCAGACTCATCGGAACCTATGCCACCGTCACCAAGCAGGGCGAGAGCCGCGTCGACTTCAAATGGACCCGGGTCGTGTTTCGGGCGCAAGGGGGGGGCATCGTTGAATATGTCTTCGAGGTACCGCTTGTGGCCGGTGATGAGCAAGGCCGCACCGGCGTGCCCGGTGAAGTCGACAATCGGCGTTTGGAGAAGTTCGGACTGCCCATTCTGACCTCGCTGGTGGATGCGGGCATCGATATCGCCGCGGCTGGCGCCGGCCGGCGTCAGGAGGAGCAGACGGTACTATTCCAGTCCAGCCAGCGTTCGCTGAGTACGCTGGGAGACGTGACGAAGCGGTTGCTGGACGAGACGGTCGATATCCGTCCGATCATCACGCTGTCGCCTGGTCAGCGTATGGCGATCCTGATCGAAGCGGATGTCCGTTTGCGGCGTGTGGATGAGCGTCCCGTGAGTGCGGGCAATGTCGCCAGGGATGCCCAGGGACGGGCGGTCGAAAAGACAGGCGATGCCGTCCAGGCCGATCGCGGCTCGCCTCCCACCCGCAATGAGCCGCAACAAGCACCAACGTCGCCAGGCGGCCGGGAGAGAAGTTCCCTGTCGGAGCCCGCCGCTACGGAAGGAATGAGGAAATGATGCGGCTGATCAAGAAAGCCCGGATCGTGCTGTTGCTCATCGCCTCGTGGCCCGGCTTGGCCATGGGAGCGCAAACGACTCTATCCGATGCGATTGCGGTCCCCTCGGTGGTGGGAGTGCCGATCCGCGTGGTGGGATCGGCGCCGGGCCTCGACCCTTCGATCAGGCTGGAGGGGAAAGCAGTGCTTCTACCTGGTGCCGCGCTGGACGGGAAGATCGTGGAGATCACATGGCAGGCGGTCAAGGACGGCAATTCACAGAAGTTGCAAGCGTTGGCCAGTCCCTTGAGTTCCCGGGTCCGTACGACGGCGCCGTTCCTTCCTGCCGGCACGGCTCTTACATTGGCGGGGGATGAGTCCGCCCTGTCCACGGCAGGCCGGCTGCTCGCGGCCAGCCTGGTGGCACCGTCACGCCGTCAACCGGCCTATGCCCGCAACCCGGTGACGAAAGTTGGATGCGATCAGAGGCTCATGCCGGCTGGTGGAGGCTGGCGGTTGCAGGAGATGGAGCGTGATATCGTCGATGGCCGGCCAGGCGCTTGCCGCGCTGCCGGGCCCGGCGCACCTGTCATCGCCGCGGCGGATGGGTGCCGCATTGTCCCCGACATCAAGGCCGCGACGGCGCGGGAGGAGACGCGCCTGGTTGATTCCGCGGGTGTTGAACGTGCCGGGTGCGCGCTGCGCCGTCAGGCCGGGCGAAGCTGGCCGATACAGAAGTCGCTCACGGGATGCTCCTTGATCCATGATTTCGCTGCCGGCAACAGCCAAGGCGAGACCGCGTTGTCGATCGCAGGGGATGGTGGGCGCGAGGTGATCGTCCGGCGCTGCGTTCCCGACCCCTTGCGTGTACTCGAGCATGAAAAGCGCGGATGCGGACCTTTGCAGCTGCCCAACGAGTATCACGGCATCATGTCGGCCGCCGCCCTCGCCCAATCCAGAACTGTGATCCGGGTGGAGGGAGGGGAGGAATTGATGATCCGAGTGTGCCAGCCAGACAGACCCTTGCGGGAAGGGAGCGCGGTACTTGACAGCGAACCGTGTGAAGGCATCTGGGTTCACGACAAGCTGGGAAGTGTCAGCTATGGGACGCACCGGTGGTACGTGAAGCCGGATGGTGATGCCGGCAAGATCTACCTCACTTCCTGCATCCAGGACCCTCAGCAGTCCTATCGACACGATTTCAGCTTCAGCGGGTGGCGTCACGACGATGCACGGCATGTCAGCCGGCGCCTGGCGCGGGTATTCGTGTCTGTTCCGACCGGCGAGATGGAGATCCTGCGCGACTATGCCCCGGACGGATTTGAGCAAGTGCATAAGCCGGAGCAGGCGCTGGTTGCGGCTGGGGCGGTCCAAGCAGCGGGATGTGAGACGTGGCAGCGCCGCACACGCAGGTTCACCTGGACTAGGCCGGATGGTTCCAGCTACCAGACCGAGGCCGGCCCGGGCCCGTCGCTGAGGGTGACGGTATGTCCGGCCCCTTGAAAGACGCCGCCGCGCGGGTCATCGAACGACCGGTAGATCCAGATAGAAGCAGCAGGCCCTGGCTTCATCCCGTCCTGGAAGCGGATCTGCGGGGCCTGCTGGGGATGCTCTACAACTCGTCCAATATCAACGAGATCGCCGTGAACGGGCCGGAGAATTTATGGGCGAAGCTGGCAGGCCATGGCTGGTACCGTGTCGATTCCGCCGGCCTGGATCTTTCGGAAAAATGGGCAACCGGTTTGGGTATCCACCTCGCGAACATCGAATCCCGACGATATGATCCTGAGCGGTGGCCGCTGCTCAGCGCACGCCTGCCGGGTGACCATCGCGTCCAGCTCGTGACGGGAGGTGCCGCCCGCTCGAAGCTGGTTCTGGCCATTCGCGTCCAGCGCAAGATCCAGTTCGGGTTCGACGCGTTCGGCCTGGACGCTGCGAGTTTCCTTCCGGCGGACCCCGGCCGGCAGCCGGGGAGCTTTGACAGCGGCTTTCAGGTCGGGACACTCGACGACCTGGCGGCGGTGGCGATGCAGGGGCTTCCAATCCTCGTGTCGGGCGGGACAGATTCAGGTAAGACGAACTTCCTGAAGGCTTTGCTGTCTTCCCTTCCAGCGCACCGGCGCATCCTGACGATCGAGGACGTGGCGGAGGTCAACCTGGACCGGTTTCCCAACGCTATTGGCCTGCTGGCGGAGCCGGCCGGATCGGCTGGCCAGGACCGCGTCGGGTATGCCGAGCTGATGAAGGCAGCGACCAGGCTCAACCCCGACCAGATCGTTCAGGGTGAAATCCAGCCGGATGGCGCCATGGCCGCGTACAGGATGCTGAATACCGGACATGACGGGTTCATGGCCACGCTGCATGCAGACAGCCCGCTGGATGCGCTGGAAGCGTGGCGTACGATGCTCGCCATTGCGATGAAATCCTCATCCAGCGCTGCCGAGGCGCTGGCAGTCATTGCGCGCAAGATCGCACGCATCGTCCAACTGGGGCCGGGTAAGAAAGTGGTGGAAATCGGCAGGCCGATCGACCTGGACTGGAGACGGCTGTTGAGAGGGTAGGGAACTAGACCAACAGGTGCGCCGGTGGCAGTTAGGCGGCCGGAAGCGGACGGGCGGGTTTCTCTCAGTCGGCCGAGCAAGCGGCGGAATTTAAGTGTCCGCCAAACCTCCGTTTGACGGACAGGGCGTCCGGGGGTGATTTCCGGTATGCGCGCCGGTGTGGTCGTCCACTGGGGCGGTGACGGCTCCTGAAAGCAGACGTTGTCCAACGGGTCATTTGATCACGTGCCCGACGCCACGTATCCCGGACGACCAAGCAGATCGACCGATGGCACCCACATGACGGGCAAAGCTGATCCCCGCGGCCAGACCATCGACTCCAGCTGTCGGCGGCAGCGATCACTATCCGGAAACGCCGCCACCGCTTCGCTAACCGTCTGGATGCGAGAAAGAAGCTCAAGTTCAGCGGACATGAAATCCCCCAAGAGAATTGTACCGAACTCCCTACAAAACAACACTCAAGCTGTCTTTGATTGATAATTGGCCTGTCAGGTTCGCGCGAACGTAAGGTGAGCGTCGGCGTTCAGCCAGTGGGTATGGGGGAAGGAACCGTGCCTGAACAGCCCTAACAGAAAACCGATATGCCGTAGCGGGGTCATGACGACCTTGGTGCATAATCCGTGCTCATTCGTCCATAGCCCAAGCTGGTCTTCCCCCCGATCCCCCACTCTTTCATAGCTGAGCCCATGAGGTCGATACAAAGGCCAAGACTATCAGATACGTCATTAGAAGCAGATAACGCTACCAGTAATTTAACTCCCGGTCGCACAGTCAGGAAAGGCACCGGCACCGGATCGTGATAATCGGCGGGCGACCTCCTACCTTCATTGTCATAATATTGTTTTTGATGAACTGTCAGTACATCGGCGGCGAGTGGCCTATCACCTGGAGCGCTGCCCGGCACATAGAGCGCATCATGGAAGATCAAACCGCCCCGCTCTGCCAGTCCCGCAGGCAGGCCCGCAATGGCGGCCGTATCGGGTGCGCCAAACAGTCCGCGGTGGACATCACCGGGGGGGTATTTGGCCTGTTGACCATCATTCCATGTCACGCCCTGGAATCGTGACCGTGCCGCGCCATCATCATCTTGCTGTAGGGCGTCCGGGTGGGCCCGATCACCACGCGGACCGTAAGTTATATCAATGTAGTGGGACAACAGCCCTTTCAGGGATGATCCGGGGATCATTGGTACGCCCCAGCTATGATGCAGCGTCAGGCCAATATCCGTAGGGGCCACATTGCCATGCCCGATCAACAGCCTTGATGACAGCTTAACTGTGATCAACTTAACATAGCGAGTTCTCTCCAACGCCCCTTTCCACGCGGCGAAAGCATATTTGTAATCTTTGCTGACCTGTAAATCTGCCAGCGCCTCGACATAGCTTGGGCCACTGCTGGCAGGCTTACCAGTCTTTCCGTCCAACCTCGTCCAGTTGCCATAGGCCAGGGCGGGGTGCAGGGCAGCCCTTTCCTGCGGACTCGTGTTCTCCAGGACATTCTTCAAGGCTTCACGCATCGTCTGTCTCCTGCCCAAGCAGGGCCTGCACGGCGCGTTTAAGCCACACGGTAATCGCCAGCAATTCCCGCGTCACCATGATGTAATCGTCCAACTCCAGCCCACGCACCCGTTCCGCAATATCATTTGGCGGTGTGCCAGACAGAACTGAGATTTTGGCATCGGCCAGATGTTTTAATAAAAGCTGGATGGCGGCGGCATCATCCGCATTGCCGCTCCGGCGTTCCAGCAAGGCAAAGCAGGCGGACAGACCATGTCGCCGTAAGGTGACACCCAGATCCATGATGATGGTGCGATATTTGGATCGCACACCGCCCTGTTCTTGCGCCACCTCTCGCACGGATTTATAGGCATGCAGGGCACGCGTCTGATCGCGCGACAGAAAGAGGCTGCTGACAGGCGCGGTGGGGACCGGTGGCTGTACTGCGGGAGCCGCGCCACGGTGCAAGACCGGTTTGCCACCCTTGCGTTTGCTCATGCCCCGGCTCCCACACGGATCGGCACAAGGCGTGACAAGCCGCGCCCAACCGTGGCCTTGCCGCCGATCTGAAGCACATGTTCCTTTACCAGCACGGTATCCAGGACCTGGCCTTCATCCATCGGCTTTTCACGGGGGCGGCGTACCCGATCAGCGGCCATCACGCCGATTAGAAGTGTTTCAGGCGGCAGGCTTTCCTCTGTCCACAAGGCCCCGTCTGCGACTGTGCGTGTGTCGGGATTGATGCGGACCCTGGTATCAATCTGTGTTGCCATCTCCCACAGAAACGCCATAGTTTCATCATCCAGGACCGCAAACCGGCTGCTGAACACCGACCAAAGTTCGTTGGTCGTAAATACCTGTTTTAATACTCCTTCCAACGCACTCGGAAGTGGTTTCTCTGTTGTGCGTAGATCGAATTCTTCCAGGTAAATGTAATCCTTGTTCTGATACCGATGAAGGTTGACGGAGTTGTTGGTCACCTGCGCGCCCCGGCCCTTGAATGTCGGCAAACCGGACAGGTTGATATCAAGGTCGCGGGCGGCCAAGGTCAACAGCAGGGGGGACGTCACCCAGGCAAAAGCCCCTTTGAAGCTGCGTACCGGCAAGGCCAGTAAACGGGCATCGCCGCAGGTGAGCGCGCCGGCGTGGTCTGCCGCACTGTCCGTATCCGGGCCAAAGATCCCCAGTGCGTCTTCAGACAGTTTGCCGCCGGCAAGGCGATAGCTGTCGCGCAACACCCCCTTGATGGATGAACCGGGAACAAAGGGGATGCCAGTCGATCGCATGCGGGCGATGGGCAAATCGATAAGATCCGCCGCCTGCCCCGTTCCGGCATGGAGGGGGGACAGCGCATGAATGATGAATGGTCGTCTTTGCATCGTTGGCAACCCTTTTTCAGCCCAGGCCAGGCACGACCCGCCCAAAACCTTCATTCGTTCCGCGCCCCAGGCCGTACAGCCAGAGCGTCTTGATGTGTTGCTGCTCGAACGGCTTACCGTCCTGACGCTCCACCACATACACAGAACCCGGCGGCACCAACCGCACGGTGTCTTTGGGTTTGTTTATCACCATGTCCCACCCCGACACGTGCAGCGGGCGGGGCACCATGGCGGCCCGCAGTACCAGGGGCTCTTTGATCTCCAGTAACTGCCAGACGAATTCGCCATTCTCCACCCGACATCCGTCTGGCAGCCACCCCCGCTCGAACGACAATGGCGTCACCGCAATCAGGCGCAGACGATGGCAATTCTTCACCTCGGAGAGCAGCTTTCCAGGAACTGCGAAAACGGAAGGTGGTCCTTTCGGGTTCAACGGATCGAGCCTGATCGGGTCTAGCCTTGCCGGGCGTTGTCCTCCGCCCAGGCTGGCCTGTTCTGCCGGTTTGGGCTGATTCCCGGGCAGGGCGGCCCTGTTCCGATGAACACTACAGGCGACCGCCCATTCCCACGCTGTATTGCGAGAAAGGGGATCAGCCTCCAACGCTTCCATCACTTCTTCGACATACAGCATGCCGTCGGCGGCGGTGGCGGTTACCGGGGCGATGGCCAGACGTACATCGGCCCGGCGGACGGGGCCACCACTGCCGGCCACATCTGCCTTACCCTCGACCAGCCAGTCCAAGAACATCTTTTCCGGCCACCAGCGTGGCACCGGCTTTGTCTTTCCCTCCAACTGGGGACTGGGGTGCCAGAGTGCTTCTGCCGCCAGGGCGACAGGGTCGTCGCCATTGGCCAGCGTTGGCGGCTTATTGCCAATGTATTCGGGCCTCAGCCGGATCAACTTGTCCTGTTCGGTCAGCAGAGCATCAGCGGGGGATGGCCACATACGGTGGGCGGCGTCCCATGTTTGCGCGCCAAGCGGACGCCGGACGGCCAGCATGCACTCCAGCCCAATGGCATCCGCCAGCTTTCTCCATTGCTCCAGAGTGAGGTTGGGCGTGCCCGGTTTTTCCTGTGCCCGACCCCAGGCCGTGCGCAACGCACCCAGTACCGTGGTCGGCAGCGGCCAATCCAGGCTGCGCGCACGACCATCGCCATCGGTAAACCAACCCCGGCCATCCTTGCAAAAGAACCCGTCGCGCGGCATCAGCACATGATAAGTCAGATCTTTGTTCATGCCGACAACACCTTGGGTTCTTCCGCCGGGGCGGGAACACCGCAGTCATTAAGGAACCGGGCGATCAACAGGCCGTCTATCCAGTCCTGGAGCCTTGCCCTGGCAGCCTCGTAGCTTAGCCCGGGCAGATCGTTGAGACCGACTTTGTCCAACGTGAACCCGGTCTGACTTTGCCCGCCATGGGTGCGGGACAATATCCGCCGGACCTCATCATGCAGCAGCAGGGACCAGTCCCCGGCATCTGCATCCGCAACCTTTGTCGGCAGCCGCTTCAGCAACCCTTGCACCTCATGCAGCTTGCCCGTGGACAGGGTACGGTCCCGCAAACGCTCTACGCCCGCTTTCAGCAAGGCAGCGGGATCATGCGTCCAGGATGAGCGCCAGCTTCGCTCCCCGCCCGCCCGCTTTGCCAGGATCATGGCCAGGGCATTGCGGCCTTGCCCATCGCGGGAGGGCGGTTGCTTGGCCATCCGTTCCGCCCGCCGTGACAGTTCCAGAAGCCACGCAAGCCCATCCATGACATGCCCGACCCCGATCCCCACCGACAAGGTGGGCAAGGGCGCGCCCCGGTCCAAAATCGCCTTGCAAGCCGTCTTCATCACTTCATTGAACGAGTGACGCAACGTATCGGCACAGGCAGCCGCCGTTTCCACCGGCAGCAATGCCAGCACATCATCGCCCCCGGCATAAACGAGCAAACCGCAATGTTCCTTTTCGACTACATCACGGGCCGCCACCGCGAAGCCGGATAGTGCCCGCGAGAAGTCACAATGTTCCTGCGGGCTGCGCATCTGATCGATGGCCTTGCCCATGGCGTCACCATCGGCCAGCAGGCAGGCAAGATAGGGCGGGGGTTCGCGTCCACGCATGGCGTTCAGCACTGGCCGGACATGGTCCCGGCCAAAGCCAATGGGATCAAGCGTATGCCCTGCCACCGCCATTTCTTTGGACAGCGGCTTCAGGCGGCTGGCCGTCAGCACCGTGGCGTCAAACCCGAACGCCTGCGCACACGGCAAATCCGGCCGCACGACACGAGGCACCTGGACCTGTGCGCAGGCTGTCGCCAGCGCATCCAATTTGGCTGAGCACCGCTCCCGTGCTGCGTTCAGCCAAGGGGCGGCGGCAATATTATGTAGGGGGACGAACTGATCCGGCTCCCCGCCTGCCCGCTTGATCAGTCCCACCGCATCCAGTTGCTCGGTCGGTTGGATGCGATATTTCAGCGACTTCTTTGGATCGCGGCCCTTTTCAAGCAGCACACTGACCCGTGCGCCATCCAGGCTTGATTTCGGGGCGCCGGAACGGGTTTGGGTCCATTGACCAAAGTCGCGCAGATTCTTGCGCGCGGCCAGCGCCCGTTCAAGCCGGTGGCGGGCGGCACGATAGCCGCCGTCAGTGCCGTCAAGGGCGCACCAGGTCGCCCCTATCTCCAACAGGCTGGCCACCTGTTCCTGCCAAACGGCCTCGGTTCCGGGTGCGGCCAGCCCCTCAACCCGGCCTTGCACCTGTGCAGCCAGCGCCTGCCAATGCTGACGCACGGCATCGCGGGCACCCGCCGCAATCGCCGCCGGGTCGACGCCAACCGCCAGCTCGGCCAGGATCTTGTTGGCAACGCTGAGAGGGGGCTGGTCTGTATCGGGGCGCAGCGGCCCGGCGCATGGTTGCAACTCCGCATCGCCCTGCGCCAGCGCCGGAAAGATCAGTGTCCCCTTGGCCCCGACAATCGCACGGGCCGCCGCCCGCGACAGTTCCGACAACAGATGACTGCCATACCACAGGTCGCGCGTCCGCCGCGCCTGGGCAATGAAATCCTGCACCGGGCCAATGGACAGCAACAACAGATAACCGCTCATGGCTGAACCTTCTCAGCCCGGCCCGTATCCACCAGCCAATCAACGAAGGCTGTTCGGAGAGAGGCTTTGCGCATTGGGGAGAAAAGGGGCCTATCCCCCGCCCCCAACATCCGATCAAAGGGCGCTTGGGAACGTTGCTCTATCGTCGCGCCAGACACCAACCCCACATGGCCATCGGGCAGCGCCCGCTGGAGCCACAGCGCACAAGGCACAAAACGCCCATCGGCCAGCGGAAGCGCCTTGATGATCAGCGGACTGGCCAGCCGGTTCATGAAGGTCCCCTGCCCATCAACCCAACTGATCGTAAAGTCAGCAGGCTCTTTATAATGTCCGCCCCCGCGGGCACTGCGCTGGAAACGTCCGATGATTGGCAGGCCAAAGCCGGCCCGCGGCCACGCAGGTTGGGCATTGTATCGCGGCGCATGTGCCCATTGGCCATCAGACAACCGACGAACCTTGTCGGCTTCTGGCCAGTTGGAAATTCCTGGACGCCCTCCATCGCCTGGCTCCCGCGCCCGATTACCGGCTTTGTCGGACGACCCTTGCCGAAAGTCGCGCAACCATGTGATGGCCCGGTGCCACGCGGCTGACGCATCTCTCACCGGAGCACCTTGCAGCGTTGCCAACAGTTCGGCACCAAGCAGGTTCGGTGTTTGGCTGACCGTATTGCTCGAAAGCCCGAAGCGCGGGCGGCTGAACAGTCGGTTAATATTGGCCAGGAACAAATCCGGCTGTTCATCCCATGTCGGCAACCACCGCGCTGCATCCGCCCCGGTAACCGTCAAACTGCCCGCCCCGCGCCTTGTGCGGCTGCCATAGCCGCCAAACAAAATCCAGGCCCGCAGGGCATCCTTCACATTGGCTTCCTGATCCTTTGGGAAGGTGAGTGCCAGGGTGAAAACGGTGCCAGGATCGACGGTTTCTCCAGCAGGCGTCTCGTTCGTTTTACGTGTCGGCCAGGTGACATAGTTGTCCTGATCCCTCGGCCCCACACTGTTGGGCTCAACCCGATTGCTTACACTCACCCGAAGCTCAACCGCCGAGCGACCGCCTTGCTGTTTCACCGCCGCACGGCCCCACAGCGCGCTCTCTTTCTGATAGAGTTCGGCGGACGTCAGGCCGGGGTTCTGCAGGGCCCGCCACCAGAAACGCAGATGGCCCCGAACGCTGCCGGGCCGGATATAATCGATAGTGTCCGCCTTGCGGGGTACCACACCACCACCGATAATACGTGTCACCACCTTCAACGTCACCGACAGGCTTTCGCGCCCTCCCTCCCCACGCCGGACTGCGCCCTTGTGAGGCGGTGGGAGATCCTGTTCGCTGGTCGGCAGGGTACGCGCACAATCTTTCATGGATCACCGATAGCAACGCCTGCCACGACGCTGCCACAGCGAATAGACATAATCAATATCACAAAAGCGTCCGTTGGCTGTATAACATGCCAATCATGACCATAGACGGCACCATGAGCATATGCTGCGCTGTCGCCAATGATGGTACCATTATTAACTTGTACGCGTTGGAACCGCTTCAGCAAGGTCAATCCATGACGACCTATTTCATCAGCCGACATGAGGGGGCGGTGGCCTGGGCTGCGGCGCGGGGGATTGCGGCGGTGCCTGTGGTCCATCTGGATCTGAGTCAGGTGGGTTCGGGGGACGTGGTGATCGGGACGCTGCCGTTGCATCTGGCCGCCGGGGTTTGCGAACGGGGCGCACGGTTCCTGTCCCTGGACATGGACCTGCCCGCCGACTGGCGCGGCCGCGCCCTGTCGGCGGTGGAGATGGAGGCCTGTGGCGCACGGCTGACGGAATATCAGGTGATCAGGGTGGAAGGGGTGGGGGAATGATGGTTCAGATCAATCTGAAGATTTGGGCAATGCGCGTCTGGCTGCTGGTTCTTGCCCTGATGCTGCCGGTGTCCGCCGGTTGGGTGGGTGATTCGCTGCTGGATCTGGTCCGGCTGCAGACCACCTGGCCAGAGGGGGCGAGTTTTTATTGCCTTGATGGCTGGTTTGGCTGGTGGCGGTCGGTTTTCACGCCCTGGACCACACAGTCGCACACCCTGATGGCCGGTGCCGTTGCAGGTTCCGTCATCTTTAGCGTTACTGCACTGCTGCTTTATCGGGAACGCCGCCGGTTTTTGAGCACCAATGCCCGCGTGCTGCCCGATGCCACGCCGGACAGGCGCACCATCTTGATCATGGGCATGTCGCCGAAATACGTCCAGGACAGACAGGACGACAAGAAGGATAAGGCAGTTGCCGCCATGTTGGCCCTTGCAATCGAAGATTCAGCGCTGGACGAACCGAAACTGAAAAAAAAGCAAGAATCGGCAGCGGACAAAAGCCTGTTGACCAACCTCATCGACGGGCGGCAGGCGTGGCAGCAGGGCTTACGGATTGTGTGGCACCACATTGACGCCCCCAACCGGACCGATGCATTGAAAGCCGTTTTGATTGTGACATCCGACAAATCGCATTCGGATTTTACGGAATTCCGGGACCTGCTGCTGAACCGTTTGAACGATGCCAAACAGCGTGGGGTGATAAAAGGCCCCATCCCCAAGCTGGAACTGGTGACATCGACCGGCATTGACTTTGAGGATTACAATAACATTGTCGACACCCTGAACAGGGCTGTCGATACTGCCGTTGATTCCCATAAGGCCAGCCATGGGCAAATCTGTGTGGACGCAACCGCCGGGCTGAAGATTTTCAGCATCGCCGCCGCCATGGTCACCCTGAACCGCAAGCTGATCTTCAGCTATGTAAACCAGGATGGCAGCCCGCGATATTACGATGCGAAGATCGATATGGGCAGCTTGGGCGAGGGGTGACGCAAGCTCCACGCCAATCGCGGAACCATCCTGAACCTGGGCGAAGAAAACACTGATGGCTGGCTGCCAAAGGTTTCAATCCGTTTCCAATCGCGGAACGGTCCTGAACCAGAGCGCCGGCAAGCACCGCACCGCCTCCCAGTTTCAATCCGCTTCCAATCGCGGAACGGTCCTGAACCGTGGGTATTACCAGCCAAATGTTCTGAACTTAGAGTTTCAATCCGCTTCCAATCGCGGGACCGTCCTGAACCGGCACGTCCTCCGTTTGCCCGATGAGTGTCTTGGTTTCAATCCGCTTCCAATCGCGGAACCGTCCTGAACGGGTATGCATAACTGCAAGTACCCGTATCGTTGAGTTTCAATCCGCTTCCAATCGCGGAACCGTCCTGAACGTACGCCCCCGCTGCGCCCACGGCCCTGGTGTGTTTCAATCCGCTTCCAATCGCGGAACCGTCCTGAACTTGGCCGGGCGATCAAGGTGTTCGAGCAACAGATGTTTCAATCCGCTTCCAATCGCGGAACCGTCCTGAACCCGGTCCGCAGCGGTATAGGGTGATGCTGCCCTGGGTTTCAATCCGCTTCCAATCGCGGAACCGTCCTGAACTTCAGCTCAGTGGCATAAATGACGCTACCTTCCGTTTCAATCCGCTTCCAATCGCGGAACCGTCCTGAACCCCGTGGTGCCGGTGACATGGAAAAAATCACCGGTTGTTTCA
>JAIXTS010000101.1 GCA_027483805.1 Azospirillum sp.
CACCCGCGCGGGAGGGGTCAATGCCAAGCACGCGGTAGCCGGCTTCCTTGAAGTTGATCAGCAGGGAACCGTCATTTGACCCGATATCGACAACCAGATCCTCTGGTTTGAGAGCCAGATAGGGGCTGGCTTCGGTCTGCAAGTCAGCGAAATTGTCACGCAGGATCCTGGTGGTGCCTGACAGGTACGGATAGCTGTATGGGAAGAGAACATCGGCGTCCACTTCCAGGCCAATCTGACCGAGGCCACAATCCGTGCAGCGCAGCAATTCAAGCGGATAGGCGCTCTGCTCGACCGGTGTGCTGCCAACATCGGGCATGGTGTTGACAGGCGGGATGAAACCAACGAACAAAACAGATTCCAGCGCCTTGCCGCCACAGTTCTGGCAGGCCTTGATGGGATGGGACGTAAGATGCGTCATGGAGTGCCTGTCCTGTTTCGTTTGATGAAGGTGGTTTCATTTCGTCGACTGGACTCTACTGCCTAGCTTCCAGCGGTGCGAGCGACAATTTCCCGGGATCCAAGAAGCACGGGACCCATGCTTCTCATGGCCTCAGATGCTGGTTCGTTCGGTACCAGTCAACCAGGCTGGGAAGGCCCGCGGCGAAGGAAACGCAAGGCGCAAAACCCAGGGCCCTCAGTTTACCGATATCCGGGCTCCGGCGAGGTGTACCGCCGGATGGTGCTGGGGTTGACATCAAGCGGGCGTCACGACCAAAGCAGCGGGCGATGGATAAGGCCACCTCCGCGATCGTGATCTCTTCGGGCGTGCCGATATGGTAGATTTCAAGGTGCCTGCCAGCGTTGACAACCTGTAACAGCCCGCTCGTGAAGTCGTCGATATGAATGAAGGCGCGGGTTTGTGATCCATCACCCTGTATGGGCAAATCCAGAGCCCCGTCCGGCTGTTTTCTGTGCAGGTCATTCACACGCAGGGTCAGTTGCGGCAGCACATGTTCCCAGCCCATGTCTGGACCATAGACATTGTGCGGGCGGAATATTGTCACCCGATCAAAGCCTGTGCGGCCGTAATTCAGTGCGATCAGTTCGGTTGCGATCTTGCCGCCTCCGTAGGAGTACCGCGGGTTCGTGATGTCTGGAATGGAGATGGGAACGGTCTCAGGTGTGGGCACAAGCGGCGGTGTCTGATATACTTCAGAAGAGGAAGCTACTACCAGATCGCCGATGTCATTGGCACGGCAGGCATCGACCACGGCCAACATGCCACGTAGGGCCACATCCAGAACCAGTTCAGGCTTCGAATAGAAGAATTCAGTGCCATTTACTGCCGCAAGGTGCAGGACACTATCCATACCGCGAGCCGCGGCGGACAGAGCCATTGTATCGCGTACATCGGCCGATACCAACTCCACGTCATCCATCACACCTGCCAACCGCCGCGGGTGCCCGCGAGACTGGTCGTCCAGCACACGAACCACATGCCCTTCGGTCAGAAGACGGCGAACCAGGGCCGCGCCAATGAAACCTGTTCCGCCGGTCACAAGGTAGCGTTTGCCCACGGTCATACACTCCAGTCCGTGCTACCCAACCCGGCATACCGAACGTCGGCAGGCATGAGCAGGTGCCGCGCATCGAAATTGTTCCAGAAGTCGAAGATCAAGGCCGGCCGCGCCATCGTTTCTGCCAGCTTTTCAATCGGCATTGCGGGGAAACACGGGTGGTTGTTGGCGATGATGGCCAAGTGCGCCTTGTTCAAGGCGCCCGCGATATCAGTCTGGGGGTCGATGTTGAAGGCTGCCCTCATCGTGTCGGCTGTAACCATGGCATCATACCCGCGGAATTCGGCCTCCGGGTAGTGCCTGCGCAGCGCGTCAAGGATAGGCTGGGCCATGGTTCCGCGCAGGTCATCGGTCGGTGGCCTGCCCTTGAAAGCCAGACCCAAGAGGGCGATGATTGGTCGGTCCGGTAAATTGCCACGTTCATCGGTGTATCGCTTCAGTCGCGATATTACGATGTCTGGCTGTGCTTCGTTCTGCTGACGTGCCGTCACCACCAGATTGGGTTCAAAACCGTAGGCGCGGACGCTGTCCGCCAGAATGTGCGGATCTTTTTCCAGGCAAGGCCCCCCGACGGGGCCAGGCATTGGCAGGTTCGTGCGTGGATAACCCAGTTTGCCGGCATTGATGACATCACAGACATTAATGCCCGCGGCCTCGCACATGCCAGCGACTTCATTGGCGAAGGCAAAACTGACGTCGCGATAGGTATTGTCAATCAACTTTATCATCTCCGCCACTTCGATGCTGGGCACCTGCACCACAGTGGGGGTCAGAAAATTAAACAGACGTGCCGCACGGACGCGCGCCGTCATGGTGGTGGCGCCCACAACCTGGGGAAGCCAGCGCAGTTCGGCCAGGGCTTGTCCCTCCACCGTCCGCTCCGGACAGAAGGCAATATCGAAGGGGACGCCCGCACCTTCCAGGATTGGCATGACGACATCACGCGTGGTGCCCAATCGCACCGTAGAGCGCATGATGACAAGGTCCCCAGCCTTCAGGCGACGTGCGATGTCCGTGGCCGATCGGCTGATCATGTCCAGGCGCACATGACCCGCTTTGTCCAACGGTGTGCCCACGGTGATAATGTAGACGCTGGCCCGGCTGTTGTCGGGAATCTCGCGGCGGATCAACAGGCGTTCGGTCGATACAAGGCGTGCCAACCGGTCTTCCAGGCCGGGCTCAAAAAAATGCGGCCGTCCCTGGTTCAGTTGCTCCACAACGGCCGGGTTGATCTCAATACCCTCCACACGGAAACCAACACTGGCCAATACCGTGGCAAGGGTTAAGCCGACATAACCAAGTCCGACAACACAGATATTGGCATCGGGGAAATCATCGGGCAGGAAATCCATCGAATGCTCCCTATGGACGCGGATGACCGAATCACCATTGCCGTTCCTTAGATCAGACCACGCATGACCGCCAGTCCCACGATGGCGATATGAAGGGCATGGGCCATGGTTCCATTCAGAATGGCGGCTTTGAACTCAGCCAACGGCATCAACTCCGCCCGCACACCTGCCTCCGCCGACCAGTCATCTGTTGGCATCAGGTCGGGGGCGAAATAGCACCAGAGTCGGTTTTCCAATCGGCCGGTATCCGGATCGAGGGGGCCCAGAGGGATCAGCCCAGCAGCACAGACATGGCCTGTCTCCTCCAGCAACTCCCGCTCCGCCGCCGTCACCGGGTCTTCATCACCATCACGCAGACCACCTGGCAGTTCCAGGGTCTGCCGCTCCAATGCGGGGCGGAACTGCCGGACAACCGGAACCATCCCGGAGCGGGTCACGCCGAACACGCTGACATAGTCCGCTTGTCGCAGCGAATGAAACAGGTTGGGTTTGTCGTTTTCCCGAAAACGAACGTCACGCTCCACAACGGAGACCCAGTCAGACAAGCGTTTGACTGATCGGCCGGCAATAAATATCGACATTCTCAGCCCCGCCCTGTCTGTAACTTGACGTGTCATTGGCCTAAGCCATCCGGGGCAATGCCACAATCGCTAAGCCCGGGTCAATGGCGGCGAGCAATCGCTCGAATGTCATAGTCCTGGAAGCCGTTTTTAAGTTTCCTTCACAGGGGCCATACGATAGGTAGGTTCTGACCATGCCGTCAGTCATATTTTAGATCGGAACTCCGATGGAAACCATTCGTCTCGCCAGGGGTATAATATCCACCCGTATTCGGGAGCCGTACACGCAGGGAATTGAAGCGTTTGCCCCGGTTGTAGGGGCGGCGGAAACGGATTGGTCGGACCGCAAGATATTGCCGCCGTTTCTGGGGGAGATGGGGTTTGAACTGCGCTACTTTTTGGCTGCGGTGGAGCCGTGGCTACGCAGTGGCTGGCGTATCCCAGCCAAACGACCGGAATATTATCCGGAGGGAACGGCCTTTCATGCACCGAAGTTTTTTGCGGAAATCAACGAACTTATGGAGCAGGAGGGTGCGTTTCCGGTAGGCATGAGTTTTGTTTTGGCCGGACCGAAGGTCTTGGTGGCACAAGAGTCATATTTTAATCGTAATGGGAATGTTCAAGTATTAGTAGCGGCTGAGAATTCTGATGCAAATCAAATGATGATTTTGAATGCCTTGATGGAAAGAAAATTGCGCGATATATTCACAAAGCATTTTATGACGAAACCACGTCCGTTGACCCCTTGGGATTATGACCTGCTTACAGTGTTCGATGGCCGGCCTTCCCATTTGCTGGGCGGGGCTGTGGCGCTTGCGCCTTCCTATAAACCCAGCGTATTTCTTAATCCATCGTATCGTTCCTATCCGCATGTGGGCGTGCAAATTCGCCAGATGCCGTTCCATGCCGGCCGCAACAGCGATGTCTCGTTCATGGTAGAGACCGTGGAAAAGATAGCTGCTTATATGGATTTACCGATCCTCGTCTATGGCCACCCGAATGGTACCTATCGCCCAGAGGGTATGCCGAATACTGCCGACGCTGCCAACGGCGATCTTCTGCGCTATGAACTGTCAATGCTGTCGGAATGCAAATTGATGCTTTCGCCGGAAAGCGGGTGGTCCGACCTGATGTGCTGGCTTCAGATTCCTACCTTCCTTGAGAAACTCGGTCGCCCACATGAGTTTACAGCGAACAAAGTATTCAAGCCGCGCTTGATGTTGATAAATAGAGATGAATTAATATCACATCAGGTTGATCGCCTTTTGGCTGAAAAGGAACACGTTCCTTTTCAGAAGTTAACCGACGATGTCTTCGACGATATGGATTGGGATAGTGCATGGATGCGTGGGGTGGCTAATTTTTATGTTAGAGGAGTATAGAAATATTCATCAAACAGAAATTATTGATATATTATAGAAATTGCCATCTCCAATTTTGTGGGGTTTTAAGCTATAACTTTTCCCATTTACCAATTTAATATTGTGAGTGGAGTTTTTTAACCGCAAAAACTACATTTTTATTTATCGAAAGTCACTCGAATGTGTATGTTTAGAGTATAAATACCCGGGTATTATCTATTTGAGATTATCGTTTTTCTCCCTCACAAATGGGCCTTTGAAGTGGCCAGCCGGCATTCGTTGGGGTAGGGGGAAGTCAATATGAACATGCTAGTAACGCCGGAAGTGCTTGTGAACAGCTATACGTCGGGTCGTCAGCAATCTGCCGATGTGGCGGTTCTGGCGGATGGCGGTCATGTGGTTGTGTGGATGTCGGAGGGACAGGCGGGTCC
>JAIXTS010000277.1 GCA_027483805.1 Azospirillum sp.
ACACTGTTCCCGCCGATGCCAAGGTTGCCATCACCAGCGGTCTTGAGGGGCCGGGAGAACGTATCGTGGGCCTGCATGCCAACCGGTCCATCCAGGTGCGTTACAACCCACCCCCTTATGTGGAGGGCACGGGAGAGGCTGTTGAAGCGGTTCCTTCGCTCTATGATTACCAGCTTGCCAGACGGCGGTAGGGATATGCGCCGACTCAGAGTGGAGAAATTGGCTTCCGCGTGGGCTTGGGCTGCGGCTGCGTAAAGCTGCCGCCGGGACCAGATACAACCGGTTCCCGAAGCCCAGGCGGTGCGCCAGCCGCTCCACATCTGTCCGCATGCGCCTATCCCCGACCAGCAGGAAATGCGCGTCCGGCGGCCGGCGCAGCGTTGCCGCCGCCACGTTCAGCCAGAGGTCCAGGCCCTTTTCCGGACGCAGGCCCGAACCAATGACGGGTGCCCCGTCTGGAATGCCGTGTCCATGCCGCAATGCCGTGACGGCCTTGTCATCAACCGGCGTCAGCCGATCGGCGTTATGGAAGATGACAGGCGCGTTGGGCAGATCCACGACGCTCAGCCCCAGCCATTCCAGACAGGCGTTGAGATTGGCCTGACAATTACTGGCCAAGACCACCGATGGCTGACAGGCAATGAACCAGTACAGTACGCGCAACCGTGCGAACTGCGCGGCCCCACCCTGCATCAGAGCGGTCCGGTGCCCTGGCGAGACGCTGCCTGCCCGCAGGACGATGCGTGGCGTGCCGGCCAGCAAGCCGGCAATGGCCGAATGCACAGATGTCCTGCAACGCAGCCGGTGATCCGCGACAGGAGGGCGGGGTCGCCGGTGCCCGGCAGATTGGCAACCAGCTCTGCCAGGGTTGTGGTTTTAACCCCCGCCGCGGCCAGCAGCGGCGCAAAATGCACCGCGCGGCAACAGGCTTATAGACATCAACGCTGGTAATACTCACGGTACCAGGCAATGAAGCGCGGCAACCCTTCAGATATGTTCGTCTTAGGCTCGAATCCAAGGTCCCTGCGACTGGATTCGATGTCGGCACAGGAGCTGGGCACATCACCGGGTTGCATGGGACGGAATTTGATCTCCGCCTTGCGGCCCAGCGTCTGCTCGATGATGCTGATCATGTCCATCAGCTTCTCCGGCCGATGATTACCCAGATTATAGACCGTTTGACGCACGCCATCCGCATCGGGGGGCGGCGGGCGCAGATGGGCGGCACGGATGCCGGCCACAATATCGTCGATGAAGGTGAAATCGCGCCACATTTCGCCGTTGTTGAACACTTCGATCGGCCGCCCGGCCAGGATGGCATCGGTGAACAGGAAGGTGGCCATGTCAGGCCGTCCCCAAGGCCCATAAACCGTGAAGAAGCGCAGGCCGATGGTGGGGATCTTGAACAGGTGGCTGTAGGTGTAGCTGATCAGCTCATCCGCGCGCTTCGTCGCGGCGTAGAGAGAGATCGGTCGCGTCACCGGATGATCGATAGAGAACGGTGACTCCTTGTTCCCGCCATAGACGGAGGAGGAGGAGGCATAGACGAAATTACGCAGACCCGGCAGGGCACGTGCCAGTTCCAGCATCACGACATGGGCCTGGATGTTGGACTGGACATAGGCGTAGGGGTTGATCAGCGAGTAGCGGACTCCGGCCTGGGCCGCGAGATGAATGATCTCGGTCACATCCGTGTGACGTTCCGTGATGAAGGCAACTAGCGACTGATCGGCCAGATCACGGCAATGGAAGGTGAAGCCGGGATAGGCTTCCAGTATGCGCAGGCGCGCCTGCTTCAGACGGACATCGTAATAATCATTGACGATATCGATGCCGATCACAGTCTCGCCATCTTCCAGAAGCGCGCGCGCAACCGAAAAACCGATGAAACCCGCCACGCCGGTCACAATCTTAGCCATGTTCACATCCGATAATAATATAGGCACCATAGCACAGCGTCAGGTGTTCGGCCATGAAGGATCCGCCATGTCCGCTGCATTGTGGTATGGCCCAGCGACCTGCTTGTCGCCAAGCAACGGGTATTGGTTTTGATTCTGCCAGAAGACTCAAGTCGCTCAGGTCCGTACCATACGGTCCTGGTTGCGGCTGAGCCCCCGCGCGGCATTGCGGGTATCTATGACCAGCGGGCAGTGATCCGCCAATGCCTGATAATCGACATTGTCCTGGTCCGTGACGATGATGGCCGCATCGAAACGCGCGATCTCTTCCTCCGTCCAGGCGATTGAGGCGCGGCCCGCCATGTCGGGATGTTCACGCATAAGCGGGACAATGGGAACGAACGGATCATAATAGCTGACCTGGGTGCCTCGACGCTCCAGGAAATCCAGAACCTTGAAGGCGGGGGGTTCACGCACACCATCAATCCACGGGACTGAACACCTAGCCAACTTACCCTTTAGCCAGAGTCGGACCCAGTCATGCCAGCTTTGGCTTGTGCGCCGCGTAACCTTGCGACTATGTAGGTTCCATACAACAAATTGCGGCCTCATGGCTGGTGGATCAATGGCCGGAGCGGCGGGCGTGGACCGGATTAATTCTGTGGTGATCGGGGGTGGGGTCGTCGGGCTCGCGGTTGCCCGGGCGCTGGCCATGACGGGTCGGGAAGTGCTGATCCTGGAGGCGGAAAGGCATTTCGGCCAGGGTATCAGCTCACGCAATTCCGAAGTGATTCATGCCGGGCTCTATTACCCGACCGGGTCGGTGCGCGCCGCCTTATGTCTCGACGGCCGGGAACGGCTGTACCGTTACTGTGAGGAGCGGGGCATCGGGCATCGACGCCTGGGCAAGCTGGTGGTCGCAACCGACGCCGCGCAGAAGGCAAAGCTGGGTGACCTGCTGGCCCAGGGGCAGGCCAACGGCGTCAGCGATCTGCGCCTGCTGGATGGGGCGGAGGCGCGGGAACTGGAGCCGGCGTTGCGCTGTGTGGCCGGGCTGTTCTCACCCAGCACCGGGATCGTCGACAGCCACGCATTGATGATCTCCCTTCTGGGTGACGCGGAGGATCATGGCGCGGTGCTGGTGCGGGAGACGCCATTCGTGGGGGCGGACTGGACCGATGGCGGATTCACGGTGCGCACAGGGGGGCGGGACCCCACGACAATACGTTGTCGTGAACTGATCAATGCAGCAGGGCTGGAGGCGTGGAGTGTCGCCCGCAGCCTGTCAGGCTATGACCCGGCCCATATTCCGCCGTGCCATTATGCCAAGGGCAACTATTATGCCCTGCAGGGCGTCTCGCCCCCATTCAGCCGTCTGATTTATCCGATCCCCGAGGATGGCGGGCTGGGTGTTCATCTGACACTCGATCTGGCGGGCCAGGGACGGTTTGGCCCGGATGTGGAATGGCTCCCGTCAGGGCCGCTGAACTATCAGGTGGACCCGCGCCGTGCCGATGCCTTTTACCAGCGTATCCGCCTCTATTGGCCTGGATTGCCCGATGGGGTGCTGGTCCCGGCCTATTGCGGCATCCGCCCCAAATTGTCAGGGCCTGGGGAAAAACAGGCGGACTTCCTGATCCAGACGGAAGCCGGACATCATGTGCCGGGTCTGGTACAGCTGTTCGGCATAGAGTCCCCTGGACTGACGTCATCCCTTGCTATCGCACAGCGGGTGGTCGATACTCTGGGATGAAGAGCTTTAGTAATGTGAGTGCCCATCCTGTCGTGGCACCAATATACAGAGGCACTATGTCTGAAAATTTGAACATCGTTATCGAGACCTTTGCCGGGATTTCCGAGAACTTCAAGAAACTTCAGGATTTGTCGGGCAAGGTTGTTGAGGCGGCGGACATGATGATCGCGTCACTGCGCGATGGCGGCAAGGTCATGTTCTGTGGCAATGGCGGATCAGCCGCCGACAGCCAGCATCTGGCGGCGGAACTGATGGGCCGGTTCATGCGCGACCGCGCCCCGCTGGCGGCGCTGGCCCTGACGGTCGATACGTCTGCTTTGACCGCCATCGGGAATGATTACGGATACCGGGATGTGTTTTCCCGGCAGTTGCGGGGTGTCGGCCGGGCCGGTGACGTTCTGGTTGGCCTGTCCACCAGCGGCAACAGCGGCAATGTCGTCGATGCCATGAATGTGGCGCGCCAGATGGGTATCCGCACCATAGGATTGACAGGGGCGAAGGAAGGCGCAATGACCGCGCTGGCCGACCTGTGGCTGCCGGTTCCGTCCACGATGACGGCGCGTATCCAGGAAATGCATATTGCTGTCGGCCACACCATTTGTGAGCTTGTTGAAAACGCGATGGCGCCCGTGGAGTGAGCTTCGTGACAGCCGGGTCGGACGCCATGCGCCAGTTGATCATTGTCGATCACTCTTTATCGTCGCAGGGCGGGCATTATTTCGAATATTCCCGCGCCGTGGCGCAGGGGGCAGCACAGCGCGGATGGCAGGTCCAAATTCTGGCCAATCGTCAGCTGCGTCTGGACAGTGATGTCCCTCTGGAGCAGGCGTTGGGGGTACGGGCGGTGCGGCCTGTCTTCGCTTATGGCTGGAGCCGTTGGTCCGACATCCCGCCGCACCGGCCGGCACCGGGACATTTCGGTCATGACATTCTGCAGGAACTGGCAGCGGCGGGAGCCGGTCCGGAGGATCTGGTTCTGGTCCATACGCTTGGCTGGTCGCAGCTGGCCCAGCTACTATGGTCCCTGTCGGCGGCCCCGCCCTGGCGCGCGGTGCGCCTGCCCCGGTTCAGCGTTGTCCTGCGATATGATCCGCGCGACCTGGACCCGGTTTACAGCCGCAGCATGGCCGGGCTGTTCGGCCGCTTGACTGCCAACAGGACGATGGCGGCCCGCGTCCGCTTCCATACTGACACCGATCGCTTGACGGCGCTTTGTGGGCGGCTGCTGCGCGCCAGGGCATCCACCCTGCCCATTCCATTCGATCAGGCCGCCATGCTGCGCGCGCTGACCTTGGCGGCCGACAAAAACGGACGTGGCGACGGCAGGCAACGCCCCCTGACCCTTGCCTATATCGGCGATGCCAGAGAAGAGAAGGGCTATCCCCTGCTGCCCGAGATGGTCAGGCAAATGTGGGAGAGCCATTTCCGATCAGGCCGGATCCGGTTGGTGGCTCAATCGAACTTCAACGTTACCGGCGGTGAGGCGTCCGTGCCCGAGGCCAGGCAGCGCCTGCGGCAGTTCCCGTCGCCGGAGGTCCAGCTTCTGACCTCTGCCCTTGATACGGAGGCCTATTACGAGCTGCTGGCCGCGGCCGACATTGTCCTGGTGCCCTATGACCCTGAACGGTATCAGGCCCGCAGTTCCGGCATCATGGTCCAGGCCCAATGCGCCGGCAAAGTGGTGGTGACCCGCTGCGGGTCGTGGATGGAGACCCGTGGCGCGGCCGGAACGGTCACATTTGATGGCCCCGCGCAACTTGCCGATGCTGTTCGCCGCGCCGTTGACGGTTTTGAGGGTCTGGCACAGCAGGCAGCGGCGAATGCCGAGGCGTGGCGTGCCGAAGCATCGGCCGACCATTTCATGGCGGCGCTGGAGCAGTCTCATGACTGGACCGTCGGCGCCACACCGGTTGTACCGGGGCCGCCGGTCCTGTTTGTGATGGATGGCGATGCGATGGTCCTGCGAAACGGGGCCAGCAGCGTTGCCCGGTCGCAGTTGAAAGGGCTGTTCGACCTGGGGTGCCAGGTGACTGGCTTGTTTGTCCATATGAACCCGCCCGCCAGCGCCGAGGCGCTGTTCGCCTTCTCCCGCGCGCTGGAGGAGACGCTGTCGGTATTCCCCTTTGCCGATGTGCATATCTGCTCCTATGCGCCCGATGCCACATCCCAGGCTGCCCATGACCTGTTCAAAGCATCGGAAGAGAAGGGGGATTATTCCATTGAACGGGATAACCACTATCGGGAATGCCTTCAGATCCCGGCCGCGTTGTGGCGGTCGGTCGCGCGGCAGCGCCCTGATCTTGTGGTTCTGAACTATATCACCAATCTGCCCTTGGTGGAGAAGCTGGGATTGCTGGACGGTCCCCGACCGGTTCCCGTCCTTTGTGAAATCCACGATATTCAGAGCTTCCAGAAGGCGATTTACGGTCATCGCGACCTGTCGGAACAGGATCTGGCCCGGGAACTGTCCATGCTGGCCGGATCGGCGATGGCCGTGTCGCTTTCCACGTTCGAAGCGGACCTGTTGCGTCGCTACCTGCCATCCCTGGCTGTCCGGCATCTGCCGGCGCCAACCCCCGACCAACCCATCGGTCTTGCCGATCTGGTCGCTATTTCTGGACCGGACGCCCTGCCGCTTCTGGCGGGGAACCAGATTGAGGATCGGCAGCGTCTTGATAAACTGGCCCGGCAATTGGCCCGGTGGCGACAGGTCGATCTCTTGTTTGTCAGTTCCGCGCACAAGCCGAATATCGCTGCGCTGCGTTGGTTTATCGACAAAGTGTTCCTGCCATTGCTGGCGCCGATGGACATGACCCTGGCTGTTGTGGGCGATGTCGCCGATCAGCAGGACTGGCCGGTTCATCCAAACATTGCCCTGGTCGGGCGTGTATCTAGTCTCCGTCCCTTCTATGCGGCGGCACAGATTGTTGTCCTGCCGATTTTTACAGGCGCGGGCAGCCCCATCAAGGTGCTGGAAGCCCTGTCCATGGGACGGGCGGTGGTCGGGACATCGTGTGCTTTGAAAGAATTGGTGGATGAAACCGGCATTCCCTTGCCCATCGCCGACACGCCGGATCTGTTTGGTCAGGAGATTTGCCGCCTGTCCGCCAGTCCTGCCGCCCGCCGCGAGGTGGCACTGGCCGGTTTGACAATCGCCCATACACAGCAGGCCGGAGGCAGAAGGGACCGCCGCTTCGCACAGTTTGCGGGCGGGTTGCTGGGTTCGCCCGATGTCGGCGGGCTCTGTTTGCCGGAGCCGTTACCCGTCCCCGATTATCAGGAATGGAGTGCGGACTGGCGCGCCATCAATGGTTGCATCTCCCTGCTGACGGCAGGGGAACCGACAAGCCTGCCCCTGCTGCGTCGGGGGTTGCTGCTGCTGGAAGAGATGGGTACCGGAGAGCGGCTTTCCCTGCTGTCTTCATATGAGCATGCGGCCAAGCTGGAACCGCTGCTGCCGACGATGCTGAAAGTATTGGCTGGCCAGGTTGTCTGGAGCTTCCCGGATGGCCGGCCCGTGCCCGTCATGGGCGGCCGGATGTCTCTGTCCGCCGGTGGCGTGGTCCGCCAGTGGGTTGTGTTGCCGGCGGATGCGCCGTTCCAACTCGGATTGTGGTGCAGCAATGGCCAGACGGAAGGATCGCCGCCGCCGGTGCCCAGGCTGCATATGTCCGGTGTTCACCATGCGCATCAAGTCAGCAGCGCCAATGGCCACACGATCTTTCAATGCCGCACCCAATCCTCGCCCATGGCCTCGGTACTGGTCGGGATTGAACTGAGGGTCCAGGATCAACCCATCATCATCGAGGATTGCCAGCTTTCGATGCATCATGTCCCCTGGCCTCAGCCTGGACAGGATGCGGCCGCGATCGCCTGCGATCCGCGCCAGGGGTGGCAAGAAGTAACGAAGAGCGGCAATGGCATTCCTTATGCCCGGGGGGGCCTGACGGGTCCGTCCACCTTGGCGCTCACCCAACTGTGCGGTTGGCGACCGAGCGTGGATATCGCCCTGTTGGATCTGGGGGGGCGTGACTGGCCTTCTATGCAGATGATTCTGGGCCAGTCCCTGCATTTGCCCGCCCGCTATGCCGAGCCGGTCGCCGGCGGTATCCGCATCCTGTTTCACGACCCGGCGGAAATGCAGTTGGTCGAAACGGGGACCGTTCGGCTTCTTTCGGCGGATGCGGAACGGGGACTGGCCCTGGCATCGCTGACGCAGACTGTGTCGCTGATTCCGCCATCGCCGGGTCAACAGGCTCCGGTCATCGCGGGACATGTGGATTGCGTCTCTGCTGATGGACGGGTCGCCGGCTGGGCCTTTGACACCGCCGCCCCACGCCTCCGTTTGACTGTCGAAATCGTTAACGGAGACGGCGTTTTGGTTTCCACTTTGGCATGTGGTGAGCGGCCGGATGTCCGGAAGGCCGGGTTCGGGGATGGGTATTGCGGTTTCGCCCTGAACCTGCCGGTTTCGGCCCGTGGCAAGCCGTTCCGGGTGCAGATTGCCGGTACCGCGGTCTGTCTTGAGGGCAATCTGGTATGGTCGTAAAGCAAACACGGTGATCGGACAAATTTATTGGAAAATTTACCTTGAATGCGTTACGTTCGGGCGGCTTGGTCGTTTGTCAGATGGTGATTAACCAAAAGAAAGTAAAATTTCCTCTTGCTTTCCGAGCAAGTTTGGCTAGCTCTGTGCCTTACATTTTGTGGAGAATTCATTGTGATAATAACGTGCAGGACGCCGTTGAGAGTGAGTTTTTTTGGGGGTGGTACAGACTATCCCGAGTATTTCAGGAAGGCTGGACGTCGTGGCGCCGTTATTGGTATGGCGATAGATAAATACATTTACATATCGGCGCTCAAACTGAGCGGCATTCAGCCTTACCGCTATCGGTTAAGCTATTCTCGCCTGGAAACGGTCGCGCAGGCTTCGGACATCCAGCACAATGTGGTTCGGGTTGGACTGTCTGCGTATGATTGTAACGAAGATCTCGATATTTCGATCATGTCGGACATGCCGGCCTCTACGGGGTTGGGGTCGTCATCGGCGTTCACGGTCGGTTTCGTCAACCTTTTGAGTGCCTTGCAGAATCGGCCCCGGACCAAGCTGGATCTGGCCAAGGAAGCCATCCATATCGAACGAGAGCTGCTGCAGGAACGGGTGGGCGTGCAGGATCAGCTGCATGCAGCCTTTGGCGGAATTAACCGTTTCGATTTTGATGCGAACGGGTTCAGCATCCGCCCTGTCGCGATGAGTTCGGATTGTCTGGGGGCGCTCTGTTCGTCGCTGCTGCTGGTCTACACGGGTCAGACCCGGCATGCCTCGGCGACCCTGGATGAACAGATCCAGAAAACGACCGAGAACAAGGTTGATCGGGAATTGTCCGATCTTCTGGCCCTGGTGGACCAGGGCATGGATCTTCTGCAGGGAGATGATCCCGAGAAGATGGTCCGTGATTTTGGCGCCATGATGCATGAGGGCTGGAAGATCAAACTGTCCTTGTCCAGCAAGATCAGCTCCAGTGACATCAACGCCCTGTATGATGTTGCGCGGCGTCACGGGGCGCTTGGTGGCAAACTGTGCGGCGCCGGTGGTGGCGGATTTCTGTTGATGGTGGTTCCGCCCGCTTATCAGAAGTCGGTCATTCAGGCTGTGGCGCCGGCGCGGGTAGTGCCTGTCGGCCTGGACACATTGGGGTCCACCATCATCATGAGATAATCGCCCCCGGCGTCCTGAAGGCCGGGCGAAATGTGAGGGAAAAATGAAGGGTAAGGTTCTGATCACCGGCGGCGGTGGCTATATCGGCAGTATCCTGGTTCCGCTGTTGCTGGACGATGGCTATGCCGTAACGGTCATCGACAACTTCCGGCATGGCTTCAACTCACTGGGGCTGCACGCGGCCCATCCGGCTTTCGATGCTGTCCGGGGTGATTGCCGCGACCAGTCGCTGCTGGCCCGTCATGTCAAGGATGCCGATTGGGTCATCCCGCTGGCGGCCGTGGTCGGTGCGCCCGCCTGTGCGCAGGACCCGCTGGCTGCGACCTCGATCAATCTGGATGCGGTGCGTATGGTGCTTGGCATGCTGTCATCCGACCAGCGCGTTATCTTCCCGGTTACCAACAGTGGGTATGGTGTTGGTGAGGCCGGTGTTTTCTGTGACGAGCAGTCGCCGCTGCGCCCGATCAGCATCTATGGCCAGACAAAGGTTGATGCCGAAAAGGCCGTCATGGATCGCGGCAACGCAATCTCGTTCCGTTTGGCGACCGTTTTCGGCTTTGCGCCCCGCATGCGTATTGATTTGCTGGTCAATGATTTCACCTATCGTGCGGTCCGCGACCGGGCTGTGGTAATCTTTGAAGGCCATTTCAAACGCAACTACATCCATATCCGCGATGTGGCGAAGGGTTTCATGCATGGCATGAACCAGTTCGAAGCGATGAATGGCGAAGTCTACAATATGGGCTTGTCGGACGCGAACCTGTCCAAGCTGGAACTGTGTGCCAAGATCAAGGAACAGGTGCCCGCTTTCGCCTATCTGGAGGCCCCGGTAGGCGAGGACCCGGATAAGCGCGACTACATCGTCTCCAATGCCAAGCTGGAGGCGACCGGCTGGCGGCCCGCGCACTCCCTGGATATGGGTATCCAGGAGTTGATTAAGGGCTATCGAATGATCCGGAATGAGGTTTATTCGAACGTTTGACAATGCCGATGCCAGGCAGCGTGAATTAGCAAGCACCCATTCGGCCTATATTGTGAGGATAAAATGGCGCTCGACAGTTCGTTAAGGCTACGGATTGCTGAAGCAATAAGTAAATCTGCTTATGCAGAGGCTAACGCGCAAATATCGCTTCACTCGGATAAATTATCCGATGGCCAGGAGTTTTACTGGGCTGCTGTCTCATATGCCTTTGGCTCTCAGGATCAAGAAAAAGCGCTAAGCTTATTCGATCGCGCCCTGGAAAGTGGGCATGATTACTTCTGGACAAACTTCCAGAAGGCAAATTGTCTATTGTTGTTAGGCCGCGTGTTTGAAGCAATCGACTGTTTGGGATTGGCCCATCGTGCAAATCCATCCAAACTTTCAAGTGAAGGGTTGATGACGCTTGCTAGAGAAACGGCACGGAATGGAGAGGATAGGGATTTCACTCACTGTGTGCGTACAATGGTAGCTTCAGGGATTCTCCTGTCAGAATCTGGGCAGGATACTGGATCAAATAACGCTGCCATACTAAACACTTTTAATATTAAGACATCTGAGTATTCAACCTTGCATGAGGCGCGCAAGGAAGCGTTGGCGGACAACGTCGATGAATATGATTTAATCAATAGTGCTCTTGGAGAAAGTATAAATAGATTCCATCCTGTCCATTTTAAAAACAAGGTCCTATTGAACTCCGTGCCGAAAGCTGGAACTCATCTTCTAAAGAGTATCGTCGCTCATATGATTGGAGTTCCGTTTTCTGAAAAGTTTCTGGATGTCTATAACTTTAATGATATTTGGGGGTGCGCGGATGAAAAACCGGCCTACTTTGTTGGTCACTTGCCATTCGACTTAAAATTTGCAATTGAGCTGCGTAATGTCAAGCACATGCTTCTAATACGTGATCCAGCTCAGTTGATTATCGCGACAGCTCGAGCAGCGTTTGATCCTCGTATTGATCGACCGGACTACCGATTTATCCGCTCAAATTTTTCTCTGCGGGAGTATGTCGTGATGTTGGCGCGTGGTTATCAAATTGATGGCGCATCGGTTGCCTCATTTGATCAGTTCCTGAAGGATTTCATGGGGGACTGGCTTTGCCAAGATGTGTTGGTTGTTGATTTTGATTCGGTCCTGGCGATAGCTAAAAACCCGAGTTCCGACGCAAGCCGGTACTCTATGGAGCGGTTCGCTGAGGTGTTCGGTTTTGATTTGCCTGGAGATTGGATTGAAAGAACCCAGGCGGCAAGTAATCGGAGCTTAAGCGCTACTTTTCTGCCGCCGTTGGTAGGCGAGAATCGTTCGGATGATCTGAGGTTCGCATCCGACGTTCTAGCTTTATATGCCCCAGGTGGGCTAGCGGCTTATACCGCGCTAAGAAACAGGACGATTTTCCGCAAATCTTAGGGCTTAAGGGATATTGCACCGTGAAATCGACTGGGCAAAGCGGGTGAAGGGGACTAGATGATGCGGAATTTTGTCTTGTGCGATTCCAATATAGCCGGTACCGGCGGCCACTATCTGGAATATGCTTTAATGGTACTGACGGCCGCTGAAGCAGCAGGGTATAGGCCAGTCTTGGTCACTAACAAGGTGTTTAGGGGCAACGTTCCGGCTGGCTGGCGTGTAATCTCCGTTTTTGAGTATGGCTTTTGGGGGCACAAACTTACTGACCAAGCCAAGTTCGAAAAAAAAATAACAGTAGCGGATAGAAAATGGTTGTCTCGTAAATACTCAAAGTTTGGGTTGCTTTGGGCGGCTGCCGCTAAGCTTGACGAGCTCAATCACTTTAGCGGGAATTTTGCTCTGCGTCCACGAACTATTAGGCGACTGCGCCGCGTAGCCACAGTTCGCGCTCTAGCCCAACAAATTCGGTCGTCTTATCCCATCTTCGAAGTTAGCACTAATGGGGCTAACCCTGAGGATAGAGAATTATTTTATAATCAACAAAGAGGTATGGCTGTAAAGGGGTTCAATCTTTGGAGAGATCTAGGTGAAACCTGTGCAACGGTGGCGGCGGCAGCGGGAATGCCGGAATCACCCTTAGTCAAGGGCGCGAGCTCCCTCGCTGCACTAGCTGCACTTACACAATCAACAGTAAAGGCGCAGTCTTACGCGCAGGCGCTGAGTCAAGCCCTGTTGCAAATCCCATTGACTGATCAATGTCAAGTGATATATCCGACAATAGCCTATTTTGAGCTTAGCGGGTTAGCCGAAGCATTGCAGTTTCATGCTAGCTTCAGGAAAGCTGTACACCATATTGTTGTTCGTCGGGACGTATACACTGGCTATGCAGAAAAGTTTGACGAACAGGAATGGCAGGCTCATTCAGCGCGGACAGCCTTTGCCTTGTTAGGGAGCATTCAGGGTGCTCGTCTGAAATACTACACCGACACCGCAATGCTTTCTGCGCAGTATAACCGCCTTGGAGACCGTGATTTTGAAACGGGGCCCGTTCCGGTGGACATCGAAAAGCGCGGTGCGCGGCGGCCCCAATTCCCAGATGGGAATGGTAGAATTCTCTTTATCCACGAAGTGTCGAGCCCGCTGGAAGGGGTCGAGTTCGTTAATGGTCTGATATCAGCCGGCATTGCCCTTGTTGGGACTGGGGTCGATGTTAGTATTGTGCTACCTGCTCACATACTTCGCCCTGAAATTGTAATATGTCCGCCTCTGCCACAGCTACTCGCTGTTAATTCAGGTTTTGTACGCGTTGAAGATCTAGATGAATGCGACGTCTCTCAATACACCGGGATTGTTGTCACCTCCACCGAATCGCGTTTTGACAAGTTTATCTTTGATGCCCTCGAGCATGGTGTACCTATACAGATTATGTCTAGTCATCCATTGGCACGCCATGTTCAGTCCATTACCAGTGCCTATCATGAGGAGAAAATGTCGGGCGCCGTTATGTTAGCAGCGATTACCTCTTCTAACAGTGGGTGGCGTCAGTATCGTTATGTTGATGGTGCGACAATACCCGCGAAGCGGGCGGGCAGCACATTAATGGTGTCTGACAGTGCCGCGACGGTATTCGAGACAACGATTCCATCGGAAGCAAGTTACGTCCGCATAACTTGTCGGTCTGGGCAGGCAATGCATTTGGTCACGTTCTTCCGTTCCTCCCATGGATTGAATGGGGAGATTTCGCGTATTGACATGTCTTGTGGTGGCACTCCAGAACTTGTGTCCATGGTGGTCGCGGTTCCGGAGGGTGCAGGCTCATTTGCGCTGTCATTGTGCAATTTCCGTCATTCCTTCCCCATCGGTGTGGATGAGTTTAGGCTCCAGTGGTTCAATAGCTTGCAATGTATTGCAACCACGCCATGTGGTGTGCTTATGCCATCGATGATTGACAATCTGGAGCATCGGTATGTCGCGCCCTTATGTAACATGTGGACGACTTTAGATGCACTACGTGACAGTCTCCGCCTCCACGGAGATCCAGTAGAATTCATGCGCCACACGGCAAGTGGTGAGCGGCGCTTGGTAGCCTCTTATCTCGGCGACGCAAGAAGTGAAAAGGGGTATAATCTTCTACCAGCGATCGTCTCTTATTCGGCGTTTGTTGGTCGCGTTAAGATCAAGGCTCAGGTTTACTATTCGGGGGATTATCCGGAGGCTGAATGTGTACGTGCAACTGCTCTGCTAAACGCCTCTTCGAGAGATGATGTCTGGTTTGTGAAAGGCGCACTGGATAGTCAGCGTTATGCTCGAGAAATCCTATTATCAGATGTTATTCTGATACCATACTCACAAAATAATTATATATCGCGGAGCTCCGGCATTTTCTCGGAAGCCATGGCTGCCGGTATTCCGGTTATCGTTCCCGCTGGAACGTGGATGTCAGCACAACTCGACCGATTTACTTATCCGCACCATGTCGGCCTAGTGGATCCCAGTCGGATGGAAGCTATCCAGGATGTCGCTGTTTTCGACATGAGAAAGAATGAAATTTCTTATCGTGGTAATGTTCCATATGGCGGTGTAGTAGCAGTTCAGCGGAGCAGCGTAACTTTCTTTCATATTGCCGCGCCTGCGGAGGCGAGTTATTTTTGGTTGACCTATTCCCAGGATGTTAGTAAAGCAGGCGTCTATATTCAGTTTGACATTTCATTTCAAGATGCCATGACAAACGGCTACGACATTCGTAAGACATCACGAGTCTTGGGTGGAGGGCTGGCGAGCCGCTACTCTGTAATGGAGCGAGTGCCTAAGGGCTGCCGAAGCGTCTGGGTTGGAATATATACAGCATACACGAATTCACCAGTGGATCTTCATAATTTTCAAGTCAGCTTTGTGAACGAGTCGCGTTCAGTCATTCCCCAAACGGCTGGCGGTATTGTCTATCAGTCCGCCGATGCCGCGGATGATCGAGCGAAGAAGGTGTCAGATGCGCTGGCTGTTTTAGCCGCTGACTATGAAGCCTACGCACGCAGCGCACGTGAAGTGCAGAAGACGTGGATTAATGAACACTCTGCTGATGCTTTTGTGCGGATGATACAAGCGGCACCTGCTGATGACATCAACACAAGTCATCGACGGTTCCATGGCAAGGAGTGGTAGTTATGGTTCTCAATATCAATGTCTATCAATCGGAAATCGCAAAAAGTGTTCCTCGTGGAGTGCGTATTGCAGCGCTATTCGATACCTCATTTGGCTACGGCACCCCGCAGCTTGAGCTTCTTATGTCGTCTCTTGCCCATTTCTACGAGGCATCCGACTGCGTCATGTTCGAACCGGACGTGAAGAACAAGCCTAAGCTCAGGACTCCTTCAATTGGTATGCGCATTGAGCGTTTGGCCACACGTTTTCCCCCGCACTCGGAAGGCTTTCATGTCGAGTATAATCTTCATCTTATGGAACGGGTTGCCGAGCTAAAGCCGCGCGTTATAGTGGTGACAAGCGCGGCAGTTATGCCGGCGCTCATCAAATTGCCGTACAAGCCCGATCTGGTTATTTATTATATGCTGGAGAGCATTGACTATCAACGAAAGATGGGTGGACAGGATTTTGTAAATTTGCTACAAATTTGCAGAAGTAAGATAGATTTAATCTGTGTTCCCGAAATCAATAGAGCCGATTTTGATTTACGATATCTTGGGTGGACTGATATGCGTGTGGTTGAAATTTTTAATGTTTCTCTTGATAAGTACATGGGGGGTGAAAAATCATCGGAGCCAATCATAATTAACGCAGGCTCAATCTGCGAGAGTACCCAGTGTGACTATTTTGAGCGAGATTTACCGGTTAACCTTCGCGTGGACATTTGCGGCATTCCCTCGTCGAAGCGCATGGTCCAGATGGTGAATGGCTTCCGCTCGAATGCCAGCAATATCCGCTATCTAGGCAGCTTAACTATGGAGGATCTAGACGAAATCTACAATCGCTATGCTTATTCAATTTGCATGTGGAAGCCCTCAGATATTAATCAAATTCATGCTTCTCCCAACAAACTCTTCCAGAGTATTGCCCACGGCGTCCCTCCGATCGCTGCACCTCATCCACAATGTCTGCGCGTTATTCGGGATTATGGATGTGGGATCCTGATGGGTGGCTGGTCTTTCCAGGATTTCTATTTGGCCTTGGAACGGGCTCAGAAGATTTATGGAACCTCTATGTATCATGATATGATTGATCGTTGCAGATTTGCTACTGAGAATGAATTAAACTGGTCAACCCAGTTCAACAAGCTTAAGCCACATTTGCCGACTGCGGTTTAATGTCGGTAAGTCGTTCCCAGTCTTATTTGATTTTGGCTGGGAACGACGCTTTGGGCGGCAGTTAAATAGAGCTGGTCCCCGGTGAGCGGACAGTTTTTGTTCGGCGTTAAGCTTGGTCCTGTTCAGTTCACGCCGCCAAACCCAGTCTGTCCGCCTTCTGCCTGTATGCCTCGTCAGGTGTTTGTCCTGCGAGCGCGGAATGAGGGCGTTGGGTATTGTAGTATTCGATCCAGCGCCCGATGCCGGCCCTGGCCTCACTGCCGGTCTCGAAAGCGTGGAGATAGACGCATTCGTATTTCAGGGAGCGCCAAAGCCGTTCGATGAACACATTGTCCATCCAGCGGCCCC
>JAIXTS010000297.1 GCA_027483805.1 Azospirillum sp.
CGACGGTTCAAGGAACTGAAAGCCACGGCGGGGGGGGAATTGCCGGAACTGCCGCCGCTGGATCAGGTGCCGCGCCTGCCGCTGCCCATGGCGGAGGGGGAGGGGTGAGCGGCCTCGCGACCGGGGCGGAGCAGAATCGCCAGGGCTGTATCTCCATCGGATAATGCCCGCCGGACATCTCGTGCACGGGTGGTGTGACAAACGGAACCGGAACGGGTCTGAGGAGTAGTGGGCCGCCGCCGCGCCGGCCGGCACGGAGAACACCGGTCCAGAATACTGACCGGTGGTCTATTACCGCCCCGCGCTTGACGGCGGCGCGGGCTTGCACCCTACTGGCGGCACGCATGCGTATCCAATAGGAGAACAGGATGATCGACCATCACCGCGCCTTGATCTTTGCCATGGTGCTGACCTCGGCATGCGATGGCAACATGACCGACGCGGAGCTGCATGCGATGGGCGAGAATATCCGGTTTCTGCCGGTCTTCGCCGATTTCGATACGCATAAGCTGCCGCACGTGGCGCAGGAATGCACCGAGCTGCTGGGTGATCCCGACGGGTTGGATGCCGCGATCCAGATGATCAAGCGGTCGCTGCCCAAGTCGCTGCGTGAAACCGCCTATATGCTGGCCTGCGAAGTGGTGGCCGCTGACCGCAGGGCGACGCAGGAGGAACTGCGCCTGCTGGAACTGCTGCGCCACGGGCTGGACGTGGACCGGTTGACGGCCGCCGCCCTGGAACGCGGTGCCCGCGCCCGTTACACGGTTGCCTGAGGCCATGGCGGCTCCGGGGCTGAAGCCCCCCGCCATCGCCGGCTGGTGCGTCTATGACTGGGCCATGTCGGCCTTCAACACCGTCATCGGCACCTTTGTCTTTTCCGTCTATTTCACCAAGGGGGTGGCGGCCGACCCGGACCAGGGATCGGCCGACTGGGCCTTCATGCTGGGCCTGTCGGGGCTGCTGATCGCGCTCTTGTCCCCTGTGCTGGGGGCGATCGCCGACCGGGGCGGGCGGATCAAGCCCTGGCTGGCCGCCTGTACCCTGATCGCCGTCATCGGCTCTGCGCTGCTCTGGTTCATCCGACCCGACCCGTCCTATGCCCTGCCGGCCCTGCTGCTGGTTGGTATCGCCAGCACGGCGTTCGAACTGTCGAACGTCTTCTATAATGCGCTCCTGCCCGTCATCACACCGCGCGGCCATCTGGGCCGCGTTTCGGGCTGGGGCTGGGGTGTGGGCTATCTGGGCGGGCTGGTTTGCCTGATCTTGTGTCTGGTGCTGCTGCTGCGTGCCGATCCGCCCCTGTTCGGTCTGATCGGCACGACGGAGGCGCAGCCGGTGCGCGCCACCTCGGTGCTGGTGGCCGTCTGGTATGCGGTCTTTGCCGTGCCCCTGTTCCTTCTGGTGCCGGACCGGCTGCCGCAGGCGGGGATGAGTGCGGCCCGGGCCGTGCGGGAGGGCTGGGCCAGCCTGATGACCACCATCCGGGCCATGCCGCGCCATGCCAATACGCTGCGTTTCCTGATCGCCAGCGCGCTGTGGCGCGACGGGATCAACACCATTACGGCCTTTGGCGGCATTTATGCCGGCATTGTTTTCGGCATGGTGGAGGCACAACTGATCCTGTTCGCCATTGCGCTGAATGTGGCGGCGGGGCTCGGGGCTATCGGCTTCGCCTGGGCCGACGACCGGATCGGGGCCAAGCCGACCCTGCTGATCAGTCTGATCGGCCTGATCATCACTGGCAGTTCCATGGTGCTGGTGGGAACCGACGCCTGGTCCTGGGCACCGACCCTGTCCCTGCCGCTGGACTTCACGCCCGACCAGCAATGGCTGTTGCTGCTGGGCATGGGGCTGGGGGTGTTTTTCGGGCCTGCACAGGCAGCGGCCCGGTCCATGATGGCCCGCATCTCCCCGCCGGGGCTGGAGACGGAGTTCTTCGGCATCTATGCCCTGACGGGCCGTGCGGTGGGTGTACTGGGGCCGCTGGCCTATGGGCTTGCGGTCACCATGCTCGGCTCGCAGCGCGCGGGCATGGCGACCGTGATCGTGCTGTTCCTGCTGGGTACCGCCCTGCTGCTGACAGTAAAGGAACGGCGGTAAGGAAGATCACTTCACCACATAGGGCTTGCCGGCCAGATCATACATCACGGCCCCCTGCGGCACGGCGTTCAGGTTGACGCTGCGCCGGCTGCCCAGGCCTGCCTCGCCATTGTAATGCCAGAGATCTTCGCTGTTCACATAATAGACCGCGCTGGTGCGGAAGGTGTAATAGCCCTCGCGCGCGACCGATACGGTCAGGATCATTTCCGTGTCGGTTTCGATCGGTTTTGAATTCAGCGCCTCCAGACCGACGGCGGCGACACCCGCCGAGATGCCCCAGGGGAACTTGGCCAGATCGCCGCCCGACAGTTTGGACGCCAGCCCCACGCCGGCCGCCAGCAGGGTCAAAGGGCCGGGGAAGGGGTCGGCGGCCATGCGCGGGCCGCTGCTTTTCACCGTCAGCACATCAATGCCCACCGCCACCACGTCCGGCCGGGTATCGACGGAGACCAGATGACCCTGCTGGACCAACCGGGTGGTCACTGCCGACAGGAACGCGTCGGCGAACAGCGTGTCATCCTTGCGCATCATGTAGACCTGGACCGGCACCTTCCTGCCCATCTGAAACTCCAGGTGGGCCGAAATTGCCGAGGCGACATCGTCCGCCACGACCTGCCACTGCCCAGCCGATTGCAGCACGGGCTGCGGTTTCATGGGGATCGATACGGCCACAGGTCGCCCCGAACAGCCCGCCAGACCCAGGCAAAGCGCCGTGGCCAGCAGGGGCAGCAGGGTTTTGCGGGTACGGGGGGGGCGGGAGGTGGGGCGGCAGGGCATGGCGTTCACGTCCGGTTCGGCGTTGGCTTTGACCGAGAGTAAAGCAACCGCCATGCCAGCCATCGCCGCGTTCAGGCCGGCCGGGCCGTGGTGGCACCCAGCACACCCGACAGGCCGCCATCGGCATCCGCCACGGGCAGGGCCAGAGCCTCCACCTCCAGCAACCGCCCGTCGGACATCACCGACTGTTCGGCCGCAAAACGCTGGGGCCGGCCGCTGGCTGCAACGGCGCCCAGCACGCGCATGATGCGGGCAAACACCGGCTGGCGCGCGAAATCGCTAATGGAGCGTCCGGTCGGGTCGATCCCGTAATTCGTGATGGTGTTCCGGCCGAAATAGCGACCGACATAGTCCGGCCGCCCACCCCAGCCGACAATGTCCAGACACCAGAGATCGTCATCCAGAACCGCCTGCGCCGTCGGCAGCAGCCGGTCGATAGGCGGCAGGTCATGGCCCGGCAGAATGGCGGACGCCCAGGCGTCATACAGCAGGCGCAAGCGGGGATGGCGCAGATCGTCGCGCCTTTCCACAGGATCAAGGGTGAAAGCGTCGCTCATCGCACCCTCATCGGTCTTGCCCATGCCAGCCCGGTCAGGGTGGCTGGAAAGAGGGGACGGCGCAAGGGGCTACACACCCGGTTCCCGCCCAGCGGGCAGCAACCGCTCCGTCGCCGCCCGGCGCACCGCGCGGGTCAGCTCGGCCAAGGTGGCGCTGGCCAGCCGGCTGCGCTGCCAGACCAGCGGCACATCCAGTTCCGTGCCTGGCAGCAGGGCCACCAGCCGCCCCGTGGCCAGGTGCGGAGCCGCCAGCAGCAGCGGGTTCATGCCCCAGCCGATCCCCGCCAGGGCCGCATCGACAAAGGCCTGGGACGAGGGCAGCCAATGGGTGGGCGGGGTGGGCACCGGTACCCCTTGGTCCAGGGCCCGGCGAAGCCACGCGGCCTGCAGCCCGTCCTTGGCGTTGAAGGTCAGGCAGGGCGCGCGCGACAGGGACACGGCATCCACCCCGTGGGCGAAATGCCGCCCCATAAAATCCGGGCTGGCCGTAGCCACATAACGCAGCGCGCCCAGGGCAAGGCTGTCGCACCCGGGCACGGTGCCGCCGCCGGCTGTCACGGCCGCAACAACCTCTCCCCGGCGCAGCCAGTCGGCGCTGTGGTCCTGGTCGTCCAGCACCAGATCGAACAGGCAGTGGGGCAGGGCCGCCATGGCGTTGATGAACCAGGTGGCCAGACTGTCGGCATTGACCGCAATGCGCAGCGGCACGGGTGCCGTCAACGGGCCCAGCCCCGGCAGGGTGCGCGGCAGCTCGCTTTCCAGCAGCGCCACCTGTTCAGCATGCTGGCACAGGCGCAGGCCGGCCGGTGTGGCGCGGCAGGGCTGTCCCCGCACCACCAACGCTGTGCCCATGCGTTCCTCCAGCAGCTTCACCCGCTGTGAGATGGCTGACGGTGTCAGGTGCAACTGCCGCGCCGCCCGGTCGAATCCGCCGGTACGGATGACGGCGGCCAGCGCCTCCAACAGGGCATAGTCCAGCATGATTTCAGCAACGCTTAATCAGAATTAGCAACATTATCTACGCTGATTCTGTCGGGAATGATAGGCGACGCATGTCCGTCACCGCCATCCGGTCCATCCCGCCATGTTCGCCTCTCTCCTGTCCGGCTATCTTCTGGGTCTCAGTCTGATCGTTGCCATCGGGGCACAGAACGCCTTTGTCCTGCGCCAGGGCTTGCGGGGCGACCATGTCTGGGCCGTGACGCTGACCTGTGCCTTTTCCGACGCGCTGCTGATCCTGGCGGGGGTGGAGGGGCTGGCGCGGGTGCAGGCGGCACTGCCCGCCATCGTGCCGGTCATGCGCTATGCCGGGGCGGCCTTCCTCCTGGCCTATGCCGTCCGCGCCCTGCGCTCGGCCCTGCGGCCGCGTAGCACCCTGTCCCCGGCAGAGGGCGGCGGGCCGGGGTTGACCGCGACGCTGGCCACCTGCCTGGCGCTCACCTGGCTGAACCCGCATGTCTATCTGGATACGGTGCTGCTGATCGGGTCGGTGGCGGCGGGCCATGGGGAGGGGCGGCACCTGTTCGCCGTTGGCGCCATCGCCGCCTCCTTCAGCTTTTTCCTGGCCCTGGGCCATGGCGCCCGCCTGCTGCGCCCGCTGTTCGCCCGGCCGGGCACCTGGCGCGTCCTGGATGGGATCATCGCCGTGACCATGGCAGCGCTGGGTGTGGGCCTGCTGATATAGGCGTCAGAACCGCGCCTCGACCCCCACTGTGCCGGCCCATCCACGCCGCCCGCCCTCATAGCGGACAGTATCCAGGCTGAGGCTGGTTTCCTCCAGGATGCGCCAGGACAGGCCGGCGCCATAGGCATCGTAATCGCGGCTGATATCCAGATCGACATCCTGCCACCACAGGGCCGCGCCATAGGGGCCATTCTCATAGGACGCCATCAAGGTGGTGCTGGTGGCATCGTCGCCCCGCAGGCGTCCGCTGTCGCCATCATCGATATGGACCACCCCGCCGGAAAAGCCGCCATAGAGCAGCAGGCCGGCCAGTTTCAGGCTTTCCGTGTCGCCCAGCAGCGGGTTGCGGCTGTCGGCCTTCACGTAGCCGGCGGCCAGTTCATAGGAGAAGGCATTCCAGTCGCCCTGATAGTTCAGCCCCACTTCCCACAGGTCGCGATCCAGCGTGCCAGGCGTCTCGCGCGCAATATCCTCCACCAGGCTGTCGCGTTTGGGCGCATAGGACACACCCAGGCGCAGGCCCATGACGCGCGGCGTCTCATACAGGATCTTGGTGGCATCGTCGCTGTCGCGGCCCAGATGATCGATGGGCGGGGCCGTGGCGGCGATGCCGGTCCACAGCCCGTCCATCTGCCCGCCGGCCAGCAGGGGCAGCATGTCGACGGCGCGTTTGGCCGCCCCATCCTCGTCGCCGAGGCGCAGGCGGCCCCAGGCAGAATTCACGGTCAGGAAAATCTCGTTGGCGGTCAGCTGGTCGTTGCGGCCCGGCCGGTCCAGGCTTTTCTGATAATCGCCCGATCCCAGTGTTGCGGTCAGCGACAGGCCCAGCCCGCTGTCGGTGGTGACGGTGCCCTCGCCCGTGACGGCATAGGCGCCGAACAGGTCACGCCCATCGCCCGACCGCACGATGGCCCCCTGACCCACGCCGCGCCAGTCGAATTCCACCGTCTCCCCCGCGGCGGGCAGGGCGACCATCAGGGCGGCGGCGGCGGACAGGCGGGACAGAAGGCGGGCCAAGATCGCATCCATAAGACGGGGTGGCGCCAAGGCCACGGGATTGACGGGGCGGACAGGAACGGCTTTACGTGCTGCATGGGGCGAAAACAAGGCCAATGGCCCGCCTCCCTGCACCAATGCCGGTTTCCCAACCCAGGGCAAAGACCATGACCGACCCCGCCAACGATGTGGCCGCCAACCTGGCCGAGATCAAGACCCGCATCGACCGGGCTTTGGCGGAGGGTGGACGGCCCGCCGGCGCCGCCCGCCTGATCGCCGTTTCCAAGGTGCAGCCGGTGGCAAAGCTGGAGGCGGCACTTGCTGCCGGCCACCGCCTGTTCGGGGAGAATCGGGTGCAGGAGGCCAAGGCCAAGTTTCCGGCGGCGCGCGAACGCTATCCCGATATCGAACTGCACCTGATCGGTCCCTTGCAGACCAACAAGGTGAAGGAGGCGGTGGCCCTGTTCGACGTTATCCAGACCCTGGATCGGCCTAAACTGGCCGCGGCCCTGGCGGAGGAGGGGCGCAAGCGCGGGCGCCTGCCGCGGCTGTTCGTAGAGGTGAATGTGGGGGACGAACCGCAGAAGGCCGGCATCGCCCCCGCCGACCTGTCCGCCTTTCTGGCCGAATGCCGCGATGTACAGGGGCTGACCATCGACGGGCTGATGTGCATTCCGCCGGCGGACGAGGAACCGACCCCGCATTTTGCTCTGCTCCGCGATCTGGCGACGCGGCACGGGCTGGCGGAAGTGTCGATGGGCATGAGCGGGGATTTCGAGCAGGCGGTGCGTATGGGGGCCAGTTTCGTGCGGGTCGGGACCGCCATCTTCGGCGAACGGATCAAGCCGGCTGCCCATGCCTGAACATCTGCCGGATTTCCGCGACTGGTCCTTTCTGGCCGGGGGCAGTGCCGATCAGCGCCGCGCCTTCGACCTCCTGTCGCGCCACCGACCGTTCGACCGGTTGGCCGGACAGGATACGGGGCTGGCCGGCACCTTCCCCCTTGACATCGCGGTCGACGGGTCCGACCTGGACATCCTGGTCCAGGCGGATGACCCGTTTTCCATGGCCCCGATCCTGGACGCCGCCTTTGGTCATCAGCCGGCCTATGCCCGTCGGCAGGCGACCGTGGCCGATGGCCCGGCCCTGGTCGCCGCTTTCATACTGGACGATCTGCCGGTGGAGATTTTTGTGCAGTCCCTGCCGGTGGAGCGGCAGATGGCCTGGCGCCATATGCTGGTGGAGGCCCGCCTGCTGGCGATCGACCCGTCCCTGCGCCCCGCCATCCGTGCACTGAAACAGGCGGGCATCAAGACCGAACCGGCCTTCGCCCGGCTGCTGACCCTGCCCGGCGATCCCTATCAGGCGCTGTTGAGCCTGGAACCGATGGATGATGGCGCGCTTGCCGGCCTTCTGTCGCAACGCCGGTCCGCCATGCCGAAATGGGGGTGATTAAAAAGCTTGCGGGATCGAACCGACCTCATTATGTTCCGCGCCCATCCAGTGCGGAGGGGTGGCCGAGTGGTTGAAGGCGCTCGCCTGGAAAGCGGGTATACGTCAAAAG
>JAIXTS010000316.1 GCA_027483805.1 Azospirillum sp.
CTTTGCCATCCCGTGCCCTTTGTCATGCGGAAAGGCCCCCTTGCGGGGGTGACGGCGTTGAAGAAGAAGCTGTTCATCAAGACCTATGGCTGCCAGATGAATGTCTATGACAGCGACCGTATGGCCGATGTCCTGGCACCGCTGGGATATGAGCCGACGGATCAGCCCGACGGCGCCGACATGGTGATCCTGAACACCTGTCACATCCGCGAAAAGGCCTCGGAAAAGGTCTATTCCGAGCTGGGCCGAATCCGTCAGTTGCAGAATGAAAAGGCGTCCGACGGCGGGCGCATGGTTGTGGCCGTGGCCGGGTGCGTGGCCCAGGCCGAGGGTGCCGAGATCATGATGCGCGCCCCGCATGTCGACATGGTGTTCGGGCCGCAGACCTATCACCAGTTGCCCGAAATGGTGACGCGCGCGGTGCGCGGCGCGGGCGGGGTGGTCAATACCGACTTTCCGGTGGAGAGCAAGTTCGACCTGCTGCCGGAGGAAAGCGCCAAGCCGCAGGGGCCGGCAGCGTTCCTGTCGGTGCAGGAAGGCTGTGACAAGTTCTGCACCTTCTGTGTCGTCCCCTATACGCGCGGGTCGGAATATAGCCGGCCCGTGGGTCAGGTGCTGAACGAGGCGCGACGCCTGGTGTCGCATGGCGTGCGGGAAATCACCCTGCTGGGCCAGAATGTGAACGCGTTTCATGGCGACGCGGCGGATGGCAGCGTCTGGGGCCTGGGGCGGCTGATTCGCGCGCTGGCGGAGATCGACGGGCTGGAGCGTATCCGCTACACGACCAGCCACCCGCGCGACATGGATGATGACCTGATCGACGCGCACGGGACGGTGCCGCAGCTGATGCCGTTCCTGCATCTGCCGGTACAGTCGGGCAGCGACCGCATTCTGGCTGCCATGAACCGCAAGCACACGGGCGATGATTACCGCCGCCTGATCGATCGGCTGCGCGCGCGCCAGCCCGATCTGGCCCTGTCGTCGGATTTCATCACGGGTTTTCCCGGTGAGACGGATCAGGATTTCGCCGATACGCTGCGCCTGATCAATGATATCGGCTTTGCCCAGGCCTACAGCTTCAAATATTCCGCCCGCCCCGGCACGCCGGCCGCCAGCCTGGAAGGCCGGCAGGTGGATGAAAAGGTGAAGGATGAGCGGTTGCAGGCCGTTCAGCAGCTGCTGAACGCCCAGCAGGTGGCCTTCAACCAGACCATGATCGGCCGCACCCTGACGGTGCTGTTCGACCGGGTGGGCAAGCTGGACGGACAGCTGCTGGGCCGCAGCCCCTATATGCAGTCGGTCTATGTGCAGGCTCCGGCCCGGTTGATGGGCCAGATGGTGGAGGTGCATGTCACCGGCGCCTTTGCCAACAGCCTGTCCGGCCATGTCGTGACCGGTGAAACCGTGACCCAGGCCGCCCAGGCGGCGGTGGAGGCAAGCGCTTGACCAACCTGGAACTGTCGTTCGACGATAACCGCCTGCTGCCGCTGTTGTTCGGGGAGCATGGCCAGTTCCTGACACGGCTGGAAAAGCAGACGGGCACAAGGCTGGTGTCGCGCGGCAATGTCCTGTCCATCACGGGTGGGGATCAGTCGGCGCAGGCCGCCCGCGCCGCCATCCTGGCCCTGTGGGACCGGGTGAAGGCCGGCATGGCTGTGGGGCCGGGGGAGGTGGATGCCGCCGCCCGTCTGGCCATCAGCACCGATGTGCAGACCAGTGGCAATGCGCTGGCCCAAATGTCCGACCCGCGCGCGGGCCTGAAGACCAAGCGCCGCACCATCACCCCGCGCAGCGCCACCCAGGCCCGCTATCTGGAGGCCTTGGCCGAAAGCGAGCTGGTGTTCGGGCTGGGCCCCGCCGGCACCGGCAAGACCTATCTGGCGGTGGCGCAGGCGGTCAGCCTGCTGATGCAGGGGGCGATCGAACGCATCATCCTGTCGCGTCCCGCCGTGGAAGCGGGGGAGCGGCTGGGTTTCCTGCCCGGCGACATGAAAGAGAAGGTGGACCCCTATCTTCGCCCGCTCTATGACGCGCTGCATGACATGCTGCCCGGCGATCAGGTCACCAAGCGGCTGGAGACCGGCGTGATCGAGGTGGCACCGCTGGCCTTCATGCGCGGCCGCACCCTGTCCCATGCCTTTGTCATCCTGGACGAGGCGCAGAACACCACGCCCATGCAGATGAAGATGTTCCTGACCCGTCTGGGCGAGGGCAGCCGTATGGTGGTGACCGGTGACGTGACCCAGATCGACCTGCCCACGGGCCAGAAATCCGGCCTGCGCGAGGCGCTGACCATCCTGCGCGGGGTGGAGGGTGTGTCCTTCGTGGAGTTTACCGACCAGGATGTCGTGCGTCACCCGCTGGTGGGCCGCATCGTCCGGGCCTATGACGCGGCCGATCGGGCGCGGGAAGGGGCGTGAGCATGCCGGATCGTGTCGATATCGCGCTGTCCATCGAGGATGAGCGCTGGGAAGCATCGGTTGTCGATGTGGAGACATTGTGTGCGCGCGCGGCCCGCGCTGCCCTGGCGGCGGCACATGCCCAGGACCCGAACTGGCTGCCCGATGGCCCTATCGAGATGTCGGTGGTCCTGGCCGATGACGAAACGGTTCAGGAACTGAACAAAAACTATCGCGGCAAGGACAGGCCGACCAACGTCCTGTCCTTCGCCCTCTACGCTGATGGTGGCGGGGAAGAGGGCGAGGATGAAGGCGATGAGAGTGAAGAACAGGACGAAGACGAGCCTGATGAAGGGGCAGATGATCAGGATGTGGAATTCCTGTCGCCAGACGCCCCGGTTCCTGTAATATTGGGCGATGTGATTCTGGCGTTTGAGACGGTGGAACGCGAGGCGCGCGAGCAGCGCAAGGCCTTTGCCGACCATCTGGCCCACCTCGTGACCCATGGCGTTCTGCATCTTCTGGGTTACGACCATATTGAGGATTCCGAGGCCGAACAGATGGAACGGCTGGAAACCCAGATTCTGTCGGGGCTTGGTATCGCCGACCCCTATGCCGGGCTGCCGGAAGGACACCGCGCGCCTGATGATCCCGTCGGCTTTGCCGCGCCTGATCCGGACGGCTCTGCCGCGCCTGAACCGGGGGGCAACGCCTCCGGAACCGTTCCCTTAACCCCAGAAAGATGATGGCCGACCTCAGCGACAGTCGATCGCCCCGCGAAGACGGGGCGGAAGAAAACGGAACCCTCGCCCAGCACCTGCGTGGCTGGCTGCGATCAATTCTCGGGGTACGCGGCGGTGACACGCTGCGCGACACGATCGAGGAACTGATCGAGGAGACGGGTCCCAAAGAACCCTCCATGGCGGAGGGGGAGCGGGCCTTGCTCGCGAATATCCTGAAGCTGCGCCATCGCACCGTATCCGATGCCATGGTGCCGCGCGCCGATATTGTCGGTGTGTCCCTGGACATTACCCTGCCCGACCTGATCCGGCGTTTCTCTGAAGAGGCGCACAGCCGCATGCCGGTTTACCGGGAAGAGCTGGATGACGTGGTCGGCATGGTCCATATCAAGGACGTGCTGGCCTGTGTGGCCGGCGCCCGCGAATTCGACATGCAGGCCATCACGCGTGAGGTGATGATCGTCGCCCCTTCGATGCCCGTCCTGGATCTGCTGCTGAAGATGCGGCAGAAGCGCCAGCATCTGGCGCTGGTGGTGGATGAGTTTGGCGGCATCGACGGTCTGGTCTCCATCGAAGATCTGGTCGAAGAGATCGTGGGCGAGATCGAGGACGAGCATGATGATGCCGAGGCCAGCGCCCTGGCCCCCCGTGCCGACGGCACCATCGATGTCGATGCCCGCATCCCGGTGGAAGAGTTCGAAGCCCAGTTGGGCAATTATTTCGACGCCGAAGAGCTGGAGGATGTGGACACGCTGGGCGGTCTGGTCTTCGCCATGGCCGGCCGCGTGCCCTCGCCGGGGGAACTGCTGAAACATCCCAGCGGTCTGGCCTTTGAAATTCTGGACGCTGATCCAAGGCGTATCAAGACGCTGCGTGTCCATAATCTGGTCATGAACAGCGGCGATGATGCGGACGAACCGCAGCGGGCGGTCGGATAAGCACCCGCCGCCCCTACCTCCCGTCCGGATATTCTTCATGAGCCCTGCCGCCGCCCCGCCCCGCCTTGCCCTGCTGGCTGGCTGGTTCATTGACGCGCGCGGCTGGAAAAGGCTGGGGCTGGCGGCGCTGGCGGGGGCGGTGGCGACCCTGGCCCTGCCACCGGCCCATGCCCTGCCACTGCTCTGGATCGCCTTTCCGGCCCTGGCCTGGCTGCTGCGCGGATCCGGGCGGGTGCGCACGGACTTTGCCATCGGCTTTGCCTTCGCGGTCGGCCACCATGTGCTGGGGCTTTACTGGATCAGTGCCGCCCTGTTCACCGATATCGGCCGGTTCTGGTTCATGCTCCCCTTTGCCCTGGTGGGGCTGCCGGCCCTGCTGGGGCTGTTCCTGGGCGCGGGCACAGCAGCCTATGGCTGGCTGCGCCGGCGGTTCGGCCTGACGGGCTGGGCCGAGGCGGCGGCTCTGGCCCTGGCCTGGGTGGCGGTTGAATATGCGCGCGGGCATCTGTTCACCGGTTTTCCCTGGAACCTGATCGGCTATGGCTGGACACCGGTTCTGCCCGTGCTGCAATTCGCGTCGCTGGCCGGGATTTACGGGCTGTCGCTGCTAACCGTGCTGGTCGCGCTCCTGCCGGCGACACGGGTGGGCGCACAGCCATCCTGGCGGCCGGCGCTGGCCGGTCTGGCCGTGCTAGCGCTGGTGGCGGGCTGGGGTGGTTGGCGCATGGCGGGCCAGGGGCTGGAGGATGTACCGGGCGTGAGCCTGCGCATTGTACAGCCCAACATCCCGCAGGCGTTGAAATGGAAGGAGGATGCGAAGATCGGCAACCTCCGCCGTCTGGTCGACATGTCCGGGGCCGAGGGGTGGGATCGTGTCACCCATGTGATCTGGCCGGAAACGGCGGTCCCCTATTTCCTGTCGTCCGACAGCGCCAACCCGGACCAATTGCCCCTGATCCGCCTGCTGACCCAGATCGCCCCGCCCGGCGGTGCCCTGATCACGGGCGCCAACCGGCTGGCCAGCGATGCGGCGGGCAATTTTGTCTATTTCAACAGCCTGTTCGCCCTGACCAGCGGCGGGCAGGTGGCGGCCAGCTTCGACAAGTTCCATCTGGTGCCGTTCGGCGAATATCTGCCCCTGCGCTCCCTGCTGCCAGCCGGGGTCAAGGCGGTGGCGGCGGGCGCGGATTTCTCCGCCGGTCCGGGGGCCCGGGCCTTGTCCTTGCCGGGGGCCCCGGCGGCCAGCCCGCTGATCTGTTACGAGGTGATTTTCCCCGGGGCCGTCATGCCGCGCGGCGGCGAACGGCCGCATTGGTTGCTCAACCTGACCAATGATGCCTGGTACGGACAGACGGCCGGCCCGCACCAGCATTTCGCCATCACCATCGTGCGCGCAGTGGAAGAAGGTGTGCCACTGGTGCGCGCGGCCAATACCGGCATCTCCGGTGTCATCGACGCATACGGGCGTGTACGGGGCTCTCTACCTCTCGGGGATAGCGGAAATCTGGATATTTCACTACCGCAACGCGCCGTTTTCGTGCCATTGTATGCAGACTATGGTGATGTTGTTCCGTCATTGATGTGGCTGGCCCTGTTACTGGCCATTGTCGGCCGGGTGTGGCGTGCCAAGGGCGCCTGAAGGGGATTCATCGGGGGCTAGGTAATTCTATTCCACCATATCCTTGTGGCTGTATGGATTGGTGCGTCGCCATACCAAAGATTATAGGTTAATTGCTTGACGGCATGCAAACGTATGTCGCAGGATCAGGTCAACGCCATTCTGGAGGTTGTCCGCATGCAAACCGAAACCCGTGGCCGTCGTGGTGGCGGCCGGCCCAAGCTGGGTAAGCCGAATCCCATTGATGTTCATGTCGGTACGCGTGTTCGCCTGCGCCGTACCCTCCTGGGCATGAGCCAGGAAAAGCTGGGCGAGGCCATTGGCCTGACCTTCCAGCAGGTGCAGAAATATGAGCGCGGGGCCAATCGTATCGGCGCGTCGCGTCTGTTCGACCTGAGCCGGGTGCTGGATGTGCCGGTGTCGTTCTTCTTTGACGACATGCCCTATCCCGACGGATCGCCGAACCCTGCGCCCACGCCGGTGCCCGAAGCCGGTGAGCCCGACCCGATGGCCAAGCGCGAGACGCTGGAACTGGTGCGTGCCTATTACCGCATCACCGATCCGGCCGTGCGCAAGCGCATCTTCGAATTGACCAAGGCTGTCGCCGGTCCCGCCGACGCGGCCTGATCAGCCCTGCGGAACGCGGGATATAGCCATTCATAGGCCTATTTTCGCATCCGCCGCGCTTGACCCTGTTGGAAAAGATTGCGACAAACACGCTGCGCCCGTGAAACCGGGGCGGCGTGTTTTGTTTTTCACACCGTACAACTGTTCAGCCGAGGCGATCCAAAGTGGCCAAATCGAACTACGTCTTCACGTCCGAGTCCGTGTCCGAAGGTCATCCGGACAAGGTCTGCGACCGTATCTCCGACGCCGTCGTCGACCTGTACCTGGCCCAGGATCCGTATGCGCGCGTTGCCTGTGAAACGCTGGCCACCACCAACCGTATCGTGATCGCGGGTGAAGTGCGGGGGCCGGAAGGTCTGCTGGCCCAGGTGGAAGACGTGGCCCGCGCCGCCGTAAAGGATATCGGCTACGAACAGGACGGCTTCCACTGGAAGAATGCCGAGGTCTCGGTCTTCCTGCACGCGCAGTCCGCCGACATTGCCGTCGGTGTTGATGCTGCGGGCAACAAGGACGAAGGCGCCGGCGACCAGGGCATCATGTTCGGCTATGCCTGCACCGAGACGCCGGCCCTGATGCCGGCCCCCATCTATTACAGCCACAAGCTGCTGAAGAGCCTGGCCGATGTGCGCCATTCCGGCGCCACCCCCTGGCTGGGCCCCGATGCCAAGAGCCAGTTCTCGCTTCAGTATCGTGACGGCAAGCCCGTCGGCGCCACCTCCGTCGTGCTGTCGACCCAGCATAGCGAAAGCGTCAGCCAGGAAGAGATCCGCGAGACGGTGCGCAAGCATGTGCTGTCGATCATCCCCGACGGCTGGATGTGCCCGGAAGAGGCGTTCTATGTGAACCCGACGGGTCGTTTCGTGATCGGCGGTCCCGATGGTGATGCCGGCCTGACCGGCCGCAAGATCATCGTGGACACCTATGGCGGTGCCGCCCCGCATGGCGGTGGCGCCTTCTCCGGCAAGGACCCGACCAAGGTGGACCGGTCGGCCGCCTATGCCGCCCGGTATCTGGCCAAGAATGTCGTGGCCGCCGGCCTGGCCGACAAGTGCACGATCCAGCTCAGCTACGCCATCGGCGTGTCGCATCCGCTGTCGGTCTATATCGACACGGCCGGCACCGGCCGCGTGGATGAGGACAAGCTGTCCGACGTGCTGCGTCAGCTGATGAACCTGTCGCCGCGCGGCATCCGCGAGCATCTGAAGCTGAACCGCGCCATCTATGCCCGCACCGCTGCTTATGGCCATTTTGGCCGCGAGCCGGACGCCGATGGCGGTTTCAGCTGGGAAAAGACCGATCTGGTTGCCGATCTGAAGTCGGCCTTCGGCGTCTGATCCCTTCCGGGTGGTTCGGCCCACCTGGCACAATCAAGCAGCGGCCCGCCTTCCGGCGGGCCGTTTGCCATTCCGCACCCCACCCCTGGCCCCCCCCTGGTTCCTAATCATGTCCGACGACAGCATTCCCCATCGCAAGGTTCTCTATGGCCGCCGCCATGGCCGGCCGCTGCGCAAGCACCGGCAGGAGGTGATGGAAACGCTGCTGCCGAAGATGAAGCTGTCGGCCCCGACCGACGGGGCGATGCTGGACCCGGCCACCCTGTTTGACGCGCCCAAGCGTGACCTCTGGTTCGAGGTCGGGTTCGGCGGGGGCGAGCATCTGGCCTGGCAGGCTGAACATCATCCCGATATCGGCTTCATCGGCTGCGAACCCTTTGTGAATGGCGTGTCGTCGCTGCTGAAACATGTGCAGGCGGGCGGGCAGACCAATATCCGCGTCGTGCCGGACGATGCGCGCCCGATCCTGGACACGCTGCCCGATGCGTCGGTCGGCCGGGCCTTCGTGCTGTTTCCCGACCCCTGGCCCAAGGCGCGCCATGCGTTCCGGCGCTTCATCGGCCCTGTCAATCTGCCGCGGCTGAGCCGTGTGCTGAAGGACGGGGCCGAACTGCGTATTGCCTCGGATGACCCGCAGCTGCAGCGCTGGATGCTGGAACATACCTGGCGCCACCCGGATTTCGAATGGACGGCCCGAACGGCCCAGGATTGGCGCATCCGTCCCGACGATTGGCCGCAGACACGTTATGAAATGAAAGCGCTGGAAGCCGGCCGTGTCCCCATGTTTTTGCGTTTCATGCGCAAGAACAGGTCAATCTGACCATTTGCGCCGGGCCAGTATCGGCGCCTTTACCGGTACCTAACCCTTTGGACCCAACAAAATCACCCGGCTCCACGGCATCATTCCGGCCGTATGATTTCCGTTCCGGACGAAACGGTCTGGTGCGGATATGGCGGCTGGGGAGGAACCAATGAGACAGCTCCGTGATTTACGCATTGCGATGAAGGTCAATCTGGCCATGGGCATGCTGGCCGTGTTGGCCATCATCATGGCTGTGATGGGCCTGTCCGCCATGTCGGTCTATCAGGGCGAGGTGGAGCGGATGGGGCGTGATACCCAGCGTGCCGTCCTGTCCGAACAGATCAACGGCCTCATCAATGGCGTGGTCATGGACAGCCGTGGCATCTACATGTCCCGCGACGCGGCCGAAGTGGACAGGTTTGCCAAGCCGATGAAGACCACGCTCGACCTGCTGGAGAAGAGGCTGGGCGAGTATCAGGCCCTGGCGCAGGGAGCGCAGAAGCCCGCGATGGATGAGGCCGTTGCCAGGGGCCGTGAGTTTGTCACTTTCCGCCGTGAACTGGTCCGCCTGGGGCAGACGGAAGGGGCGCCGGCGGCCCGTGCCTATGGCGACAATGACGCCAACCGCGCCAATCGGCAGGCCTTCAACAAGGCCATGGTCGCCCTCTCTGAACAGCAGGTCGGGCGGGTGACGAACGTCATCGGTGAACTGGATGCCTTTGGCGACCGGGAGCGCCTGATGATGTTGACCATCGCCATCATCGGCATCGTGGCGTCGGTCAGCTTCGCCCTCTGGCTGGTCGCGCGTCAGGTGACGGGGCCGCTGGTGGCGGTGACGGGCACGGTGCGGCAGATGGCCGCCGGCAACCTGTCCGCCCTTGTGCCGGAAACCGGCCGAGGGGATGAGATCGGGCAGATCGCCGACGCGCTGGATGTGTTCAAAAGCGGGCTGGCCGAAGCCAAGCGTCTGGAAGCCGAACAGAAGGCCGAACAGGCCGCCAGGGAAGAACGCCAGCGCCGCCTGGAAAAGCTGACCAACGATTTCGCGTCCAAGCTGGGCGATGTGTCGACCGCGCTGGCCCGGTCGGCCCAGGATATGCGCGACAGCGCGGAAGGCCTGACCGGTGCTGCCAAGGCCGCCGCGACCCAGGCCGCCGAGGTGGCCAGCGCTTCGGACGAAAGTGCCGCCGGCGTGCAGAGCGTGGCCGCTGCGACGGAGCAGATCAACGCCTCGATCTCCGAGATTGCGCGTCAGGTGGTGGAGGCCAACAATGTCGCCCGCGCCGCCGTGGAGGATGCAGGGGAGACCAGCCGTACCATGGATGGCCTGCAGGGTGCCGCCGGCCGCATCTCAGAAGTGGTGGGGCTGATCCAGGGGATCGCGGCCCAGACCAATCTGCTGGCGCTGAACGCGACCATCGAGGCGGCGCGGGCCGGCGAGGCCGGCAAGGGTTTTGCCGTGGTCGCATCGGAGGTGAAGACCCTGGCCATGCAGACTGGCAAGGCGACGGAGGACATCACCTCCCAGGTCGCGAGCATTCAGCGCGAAACCGCTGCCGCCGTCGTCGCCATCGCCCGCATCGCCAATACGATCGACAAGATCGGCGAGATCACCACGGCACTGGCCGCCGCCATTGAGGAACAGCAGGCCAGCACGAACGAGATCGCCCGCACCGTGCAGGATGTCGCCAACGGCACCCAGGCCGTGTGCGACGCTGTCCAGGGCGTCAGTCAGGCGGCCGCCAATACCGGCGGTGCCGCCGCCACCGTGCATGGCACGGCGTCGGACGTGACCCGTCAGTCGGTCGTGCTGAACACCGAGGTGGACCGCTTCGTGAAGACCATCATCGCGGCCTGACCAGCACCGTGACGAGATGATCAGGGGTGCGGACGGCCCGTCCGCACCCTTTGTCATTTCGGAAAGCAAGCATGCCGCATGATTTTTCGGTCGGCAGGTCTGGAGGTACCCGGCGGGACTTGATAGGTTACAGCAATGGCCTGGGCCGCCGCCGCGCCAGTCGGCGCGGATAGGACCGGCCAGGAATTTTGACCGATCATCGTCGGTAACAAACACCACCAAGGACAGGACACCCGGAACGACCATGCGGCCGGCTTTGATCGGGGTTTTGTGTGCCGTGCTGTTGGTGGCGCCGGGTCCGGCGGCTGCTTCGAACTGGTATGAGGAGGCGGAGCCGCTTCCCATTGTGGCCGGCCGGGTCGAGGACAGCCCGCAGATCGCGAATGTGATGCGCAGCCTGGCCTCGGAACTGCTGGCGGACCCGACCCTGCTGTCGGCGTTGCGCCAGGCCAGCGGCGAGAATGATGATTTCACCGTTGATACCATCATCCAGCGTGATATCGCCTGGCGCCTGCAATCCAAGCGTGGCCGGGGGCCGCTGCTGGAATCGGTGCTGGGGGGTGGTCTGTCGCAGCGTCTGACGCTGCTGCGCTTTCCGCGTCAGGCGCTGCTGTCCGATCTGATGCTGACCGATGACCGCGGCCTGCTGGTGGGCGCCACCCGCATCCCCAGCGATTACGACCAGTCGGATGAGGCGAAGTACATGGTGCCGGTCACCAGCGAACCCGGCATGATCCATGTCGAGGATGCCGCTTATGACGAATCGGCGGATGATTATGTGGTGATGGCCAGCATCCTGCTGGTCGATCCGGCCGACACCCGCCCCCTGGGCGTGCTGTGTGTCAACTTCACTCTGGCTGCCTTGCAGCGCGACTGATGCCGCCGCACGGCACGTGCGGCGGAGCCAAGGGCGTGGATGTGCCTGGAAAAAGGGGTGCGATGGGGCACCCCTTTTATCCCATCGGGTCAGGCCTTGGCCTCGGTCCCGCCATTGCTGGCCGACCAGGCTTCGGGCGCGTGCAGGAACTTCTCCACCTCACCCAGGGTATGGCTGTCGAAATAGTTGCCTTCCCGCGCCACGCGCAGCACGTCCCACCAGGTGGCCAGCGCGTGCAGTTTCACGCCCATCTCGGCCATGGTGGCTTCCGACTGCGGGAAGATGCCGTAATGGAAGACGACCCAGATATGCTCGACGATGGCGCCGGCATTGCGCAGGGCATTGACAAAATTGATCTTCGACCCGCCCTCGCTGGCCAGATCCTCCACCAGCAGCACGCGCTGGCCTTCCAGCAGCTGGCCCTCGATCTGGGCATTGCGGCCGAAACCTTTCGGCTTCTTGCGGACATAGAGCATGGGCAGGTCCATGGCATCCGACACGAAGGCCGCATAGGGAATGCCCGCCGTCTCACCACCGGCTACGGCGTCAAACGCCTCGAATCCGGCCTCGCGGCACAGCTGGTCCTTGGCGGCCTGGATCAGGAAACGCCGCGCGCGCGGGAAGCTGATCAGCTTGCGGCAGTCAATATAGACGGGGCTGGCGCGGCCCGAGGTGAAGATGAACGGCTTTTCCGCATTGAACAGGACCGACTTGGTCTCAATCAGGATGCGGGCCGTCTGGGTAGCGGCGGTGGCGGCGTCGATCATGGCGTGTTCCTGCGGGAGAAGGGAGGAAGTAGGTCAGGTCGAGCCGGAGGCGAGCCCTGACAGAGATGGATTGAATGCCGTTGCTGTCAGGGCTCGGTGCCACATGGAACCTCGACCTGACCTACGGCATCAGTGTCAAACCAACCGCCAGTCCAGGCGTTCGCCCGACCGGAAGGGAAGGACAGCGGCCTTGCCGTCAATATCCAGGATATCGGGCACGATCAGGCCGCTCTTTTCCAGCGTGACGGTGTCGTCATTGGGGAGCAGGCCGTAATAAGCGGGGCCATTCAGGCTGGTGAAGGCCTCCAGCCGGTCCAGCTTGCCCTCTTCGTCAAACACCTGGGTGTAGAGCTCAACGGCGGTGGCGGCGGTATAGATACCGGCACAGCCGCAGGCACTTTCCTTGGCGCCGATCGGGTGGGGGGCGCTGTCGGTACCGAAGAAGAACCAGGGTTCGCCAGACGTCGCCGCCTCCCGAAGGGCCAGCCGGTGCGTCTCGCGTTTGGCGATGGGCAGGCAGTAGAGGTGCGGGCGGATACCGCCGGCAAAGATGCTGGACCGGTTGATCATCAGGTGATGGGCCGTGATGGTGGCGGCCAGCTTGCCTGTCGGTCCGTACTTTCGCACCACCGCCACGCCCTCGGCCGTGGTGATATGTTCCAGCACGATCTTCAGGTCGGGATGACGGTCGCGGATCCTGGGCAGGACCGTGTCGATGAACACCGCTTCACGGTCGAAAATATCGACCTTCTGGTCCGTCACCTCGCCATGCACCAGCAATGGCAGGCCGACCTTGGCCATACGGTCCAGCGCGGGGGCCACCTTGTCCAGATCGGTGACGCCATGGGCGGAATTGGTGGTGGCGTGGGCGGGATACATCTTCACGGCGGTGAAGATGCCTTGCTTCTTACCCGCTTCCAGGTCGTCCGGGTCGGTGCCATCGGTCAGGTACGCGGTCATCAGCGGCTGAAACCGGCTGCCGGCAGGCAGGGCGCTCAGGATTTCCGCGCGGTAGGTTTCGGCCTGCGCCGCATTGATGACCGGGGGCACCAGATTGGGCATGACGATGGCCCGGCCCAATTGCGCCGCCGAATGCGGCAGCACGGCACGCAGCATGGCGCCGGTACGCAGATGCAGGTGCCAGTCGTCCGGGCGGCGGATGGTCAGGCGTTGCGGTTGCTGGGTCATCGCGGTCGGGTCCCCTGGAGCCAAGTGCCCGATGTCTAGGGCCAAAGCCCGTTACACTCAAGCGCCGCGGCGGAAGCCCGGGTTTGCGCCCGCGTCGGGGGCTTATGTCGGGGGGGGCGGCCCCTGCCGTCGACGCCTGAAATGCAGACCCATCGGCATTTCAGGCCGCTGATATTGGACGGCATGTCGCTAGCTCGTCAACCTGTCCGGTTTATGTAGCTCGTGATCTGTCCGCTTCGTTCTTGTTTTTCCCTGGGGCATGCCGCAGGGAAAAATGGCCGTCGTGGAAGCGTGTCACGCGGCCTGGAAGATGGTTTGGGCGATGGTGCCGTCGGCGTTGAAATCGGCGAGGCGATGGGGTCCCAGGAAAACGGCGATGCAGCCATTAGGGTATTCATGCACGCGGACGGTGGCCTTGACGAAATGCGGCCTGAGCCGGCTGGGTGGCAACTGGAGGCAGAGGCGGTGCCATTTGACGGTATTGTCGTTGCCGACGATGCGTTCCTCTTGAACGCACAGGATGTCACTCCAGGCACCGGTCCGATCCTGGACAAACCCGGACCCCTCCTGCTCGGCTTCGACGGCGAAGGCGGCGTTATGCTGCGGAATATAGGTCTCGGCAAGCCAGCGATTGGCGGCCTCGACGCTGGTGATCCCGGCCATGGCGAATTCCTTGGGTAGCCGGTCCTGCAGGGTCCGGAACGCCCGCTCCGAACGGCCGCGCGCCTCGGGTGAATAGGCCGCGATGTGCTCGATGCCCAGTTGCTTCAGCGCCCGGCCGACCTGGGTCAGCTGGGTCTTGGAGACCCGGCCGCCCGCCTCGGGCGTTTGGAAATAGTGGCTGCCCCGGTCGGTGTAGAGCGAACAGAACAGCCCGTGTCGGCTGACAACCTCGCGCAAGCCCCGGAAGGTCGAGGCCGTGCCCTCCTCATCGACCAGGAAAGCCGAGTAGATGGCGCTGGTCGCATCGTCCAGCGTCACCACCAGATCATCCTGTCGGTCCACCCCCGCCAACCAGGCGTGGGTCGAGGCATCCTGGTGCAGCATCATGCCGATCATCGGCCGACGCGGCCGCTTCTTGCGATGCGCCGAACGCTTCGTCGCCACCCGCACCAGCCCGGCACGCTGCAAATGCACCTTCGTCACCGTGTAGCCCAGAACGTAATCGTGCCGCTTCACCAGCTGCTCATGAAAATGCTTCACCGTGAACCCGACATATCGATCGCGGTAAAGCCCAAGCATCCGCTCAATCTCGACACGCGACGCCCGGCGTCCAGACGGACCAAACCGACGATCATCCAGACCCGATACCCCTTCATCGCGCAGACGGTCACGCCAGCGCCGAAACGTCCGATCCGTGATCCCAAGCATTTCCGCCGCTGCCTCCTGGCCAAGCTCCCCGCGCGTCTGCCGCGCAAGCAATTCCTCAAATCGCATCCTGCGTATGCCTTCGTGGAGACGTGCCCGGTCCATCTGCCCTCCCAATCAGGGACGACATTAAAACCGGACACTTCACGAGCTACATACAAAGGACATTTCACAAGCTAGCCACA
>JAIXTS010000285.1 GCA_027483805.1 Azospirillum sp.
CCCCGCCACCTGTTCAAGATACCCATCCAGGCGGCCATCGGCGGCAAGGTGGTGGCACGCGAAACCATCGCCGCCATGCGCAAGGACGTGCTGGCCAAGTGTTATGGCGGCGATATCAGCCGTAAACGGAAACTTCTCGACAAGCAGAAGGAAGGCAAGAAGCGCATGCGGCAGTTCGGCGAGGTCGAAATCCCGCAAAGCGCCTTCATCGCGGCGCTGAAGATGGGCGATAACTGATACCAGCCGACAGGGTGGAACAGTGCAAAGGGCGGGCCTTCGGGTCCGCCTTTTTGCATTTTGGCTACCCCGATGCTGCCGTGAAAGCGCCATTGTTCGGCGGGCAAAATAGGTTGCGCCGCCGCCTTTCTGCCTTATTATCATACTATTCAATGGTTCCACGGGGGCGCTGTTTGTCACAGGCCGTCGCCGGATCGCTCCGGTGGGCTCTGCGGGACTGATGGGAGGGATAGGCATGCGGACAAAGGCCGGTCTGTTGACGCTGCTGTCGCTGCTGTCCACCCTGCCTGCGCTGGCGAAGACGGACCAGTCTCCCATCTTCGCCACCCGGTTCAACGGCATTGCCGCGCCGTCCACCCAGTACGCCGCCGGGTCAATGCGCAGCCTGCCTGCCGCCATCGTGACGGAGGCGCCGCTGGCCGTATCGGATCCGGTGGAGGGGCGCAGGGCCATGATGGCGACCCTGACCGACTGGATCGGCAGGATTTATGACGGGGCCCTGGCCCATTTTACCGGGGACACCCCCCCGGCGACCGGCTCCACCCCGATCCGGGTTGCTGCCGATCCCCGCACTTATCAGATGGCCGGCGTGGCTGCCGATGCGCAACTGCGCGCCCTGGGCCTGGACAGCAAGGTCGGCATGCGCATGGGGACGGAGGGGATGCGCCAGTCCCTGCGCCTGACACGCGGCTGTGACCAGGCCTGGCTGCCCAATGCCGTTTCCGGTGACATGACCGGCGGTTTCGGCGCCCTGACCGGCAATGTGCAGGGAAGCTGGGGTACCGCCTGCACCGCCGGGCAGAAGGGCTGGCGGGTCACGGCGGGCATGGTGGCCCTGGGCACGGCCGACGCTGGCCCCAGTCTGGGCATGGAATATCGCCCACGGGTGGGCAGCCTCGTCACCGACCTGACCGGTCTGACCGCCATGAAGGCGCAGGTGGCGGATACGGGCGGCAGTGTGGGGTTTGAGGCACCCTTTCCCATCATCCGCATTGATCGCATGAAGCTGAATGCCGACATGAGCTGGTCGCAGGAGGGCGGCACTGCGCTGAAACTGGCGACCCGGCTGCGCTTCTGAAAGGCGGTTGTGGGCGGCACGTCCGGCCGATTTTCATGATCGGGGCAGGGCGGTTTGCGACTATGCTCCACCAGCCGACCTTCCGAGCGAGTGACAAGCCGCATGTCGATCCATCAGCGTGCCTTTAACACGATCAGCGCGATCATGGCCGAACGTGGGCCCACCGAAAGCGCGATGGGCGATATTTTCGATTTTCTGCTTCATTACCGCTGCCTGCTGATCAACAACACGATCATTCAGCAGGGGGATGGCCGTGTGCATGGCGGGCCGTTCGCGGGCATGATCCTGCCCGATCCGGCGAACCGAATGCAGGCGCCCCTGCTGCTGGGCTGTTACGAAGGGGAATTGCATGATGTTGTCAGCGCGATCCCCGCTGCCGGCTATCAACGCCTGATCAATATCGGCTGCGGCGAAGGCTATTACGCCATTGGTATCAAGCGTCTGGCCCCACAGATCGAGGTCTGGGCCCATGACATCAATCCCGACGCTCAGCGCAACTGCAAGCAGGCGGCCGCCCTGAACGGGGTCGATATCCATATCGGCGGCGCGTTCGATCCGCAGCAATTCGCGATGCATGCGGGGCACCGCACCCTGGTCTGGTGCGACATCGAAGGGGCGGAGGAGGTGCTGCTGGATCCGGTCCTGTACCCAGCCCTGACGACGATGGATATCCTTGTGGAACTGCACCCGACGGAGGACGGGCACACGCGCGACCGCGTGCCCGCCCGTTTCGCGCAGACCCACGATATCGATATAAGACAGCCGCGCGGATATGCCTTTGATATGCCCGGCTGGCTGCGGGACGGCAGCCAGTTGAACCAGCTTCTGGCCAGGCTTGAATGGCGCGGCAGTGCGACCCCTTGGGCCATGATGCGCGCGCGGACAGCATGACGCACATGCGCAAATAGACAGGGCTGACAGCAAGCATCGGCATCTGCGCCTGTTTCCAGTCCGGCACCTGTTTCGCGCCATAATTCTGTCGCGCAACCTAAACATCGCTGTCACACGCGACCGTTACAGCCCGCCTTGAAGGTTTCATCTTGAGGGGGGCATCATGAAATTCTCTTTTCGCGCCGCATTGCTGGCCAGTGCGCTGTCCTTTGCCGCACTGCCGGTGCTGGCCCAGTCCGCGACCAGCGTGACGCTGAACGGAACCACCTTCACGAACCAGGGCTTGCAGGGCGTGGGGCGCCTATCGGCGTCCTTGCGCGACAAGTTCGGGGAGACGTTCGGGTCCATGTCAGCCATGCAGATCGACCTGCACAGCTGGCGCCGCAATGCCGACGGTTCCTATGCCGGCACACTCTATGCGCTGCCCGACCGCGGCTACAATGTGGCCAACACCACAAACTATATCCCGCGCTACAATGTCCTGTCGCTGACCTTCAACCCCTATACGGGAACCACGGCCGCACCGCAGACGCAGATCGGTCTGACGCTGCGTGACACGATCCTGTTCACCGATGACAAGGGCACGCCGTCCAGTGGCCTGGACCCGGCCAGCACGGGCACGGGTCTGACCTATCGCCCGGCCGCCGGCGGCCTGCCCAACCTGCCCCTGACCGGCACGGGTCGGCTGGCGCTGGATCCGGAAGGGTTTGTGCGCGCCGCTGACGGCACCATCTGGGTCAGCGATGAATATGGCCCCTACATCTATCACTTCACCGCCGACGGCAAGCTGCTGTCCGCCATCGCCCCGCCGGCCAGCCTGCTGCCGCTGCGCAATGGTGTCCTGAACTATGGGGCGGCGGAGTCCACCCCCACCAACCCGACGCGCGGCCGCCAGAACAATCAGGGTCTGGAAGGACTGTCACTGTCGCCCGATGGCAAGACCCTGTGGGTGGCCTTACAGTCGGCAGCCATTCAGGACCTGAATGCCGCCAGCACGAACACCAGCCGCCGCAACACCCGCCTGCTGGCCTATGACGTGTCCAACAGCACCTCGCCCGTGCTGAAGAGCGAATATGTCATCCAGCTGCCCATGTTTAACAACAATGGCACGCCGGGCGGCACCCTGAACCGGGTGGCGGCGCAGTCGGAACTGCTGGCGCTGAACAACACGCAGTTCCTGCTGCTGTCGCGCGACGGCAATGGCTATGGCAGCGGGGCCACGCCCAACAGCAGCCCCACCAGCTTTTACCGCCGCATCGACCTGATCGATGTGACGGGGGCCACCAATATCGCCGGCACCGCCTATGATACCGGCACCTCCATCGCGCCGAACGGTGTGCTGGTCGCCGCGATCACGCCGGTGCAGTTCGCCAGCTTTGTGGACATGAATGACGCGACGCAACTGACCAAGTTCGGTCTGGTCAATGGCGCCACCAACAATGTGAATTGCCGCACGCAGTGCCTGTCGGAAAAGTGGGAGGCGCTGGCCCTGGTCCCGGCGCTGGATGCCGCCAAGCTGGATGATTTTTTCCTGTTTGTGGGCAACGACAATGACTTTGTCACCCAGAACGGTTTCCAGGTGGGGCAGGCCTACAAGGATGCCTCGGGTGTCGAGAATGACACGATGCTGCTGGCTTATCGCCTGACCCTGCCCACCTATGTCGACCCGATGGCGACCGAAAGCCAGGCGCTGACCGGTGCCGCTATCGGTCAGGCGCTGGGCGAGAGCGCGCTGGCCGCCAACGCCGCGGCGTCCGCCGACCTGACGGGCCGCACCCAGGCCATCCGCGCCGGCATGGCGAGCCGCGCCGAAGGCAGCTTTGAAATGGCTGCCGGCGGCAATTGGGGCGCGCTTGCCCGTGATGATCAGGATGGCAAGCGCCTGTCAAAGCCGGAAAGCTGGTCGGCGGGCATTGCCGGCGATTATGCCGTCTCCGGCACGGTGCGTATCGGTCTGGCGCTCAACTATGCCGATACCGATGGCAAGTTCGGGAACCTGGGCGGGGCCAAGGTCACAGCCTGGGGTGTCGGCCCCTATGCCACCCTGTCGCTGCCCGGCGGTTTCTATGCCGATGCCAGCTACCGCTATACCGACCTGAAGATCGAGGATATCAGCCGCAACAGTTTCGCCTACAACCTGACCGCCACTGGCGAGACGGAGGGCAAGGGTCATCATGTCGGCGTAGAGTTCGGGTCTGTCGCCACGGCGGGCAGCTTGCGTTACGGCCCCATCGTCAGCTTCAATTATGACCGGGTGGAACTGGATGCCTGGAATGAGGCCGGCGCCCTTCACCTGAACCTGGACCATTCCGATCTGGCCGAACAGCAGCTGCTGTTCAATATCGGCGGTCAGGTGTCGACCCAGATCGATATGGGCAACGGGCGGATGGCCGTGCCGGAACTGCGCGTTGGGTATCAGGAAGACCTGATCAAGGATGACGGCCAGACCTACACGAC
>JAIXTS010000017.1 GCA_027483805.1 Azospirillum sp.
ATGATCCGCGTGCCGCTGCGCGAGGGTCGTACGCTGCATCATGACGTGTTCGGTCACTTCGGTGCCGGCAAGGTCGTGCTGCGTGCGGCGCCTCCGGGTACCGGCATCATCGCGGGTGGCCCGATGCGCGCCATCTTCGAAGCTCTGGGCGTGGCGGACGTGGTGACCAAGTCGGTCGGCACCTCCAACCCGCACAACATGATCAAGGCAACCTTCGACGCCCTGGCGCAGTGCGTCAGCCCGCGTTCGGTGGCTGCCCGTCGTGGTCGTCGCGTTTCCGATATCCTCGGCAAGCGCGATGGTGAGAAGGAGGCCGCGTAAATGGCTGACAAGAACACCGTCATCGTGACCCAGACGGGGAGCCCGATTGGTCGTCAAGGCGACCAGCGTGCGACCCTGATCGGTCTGGGCCTCAACAAGCTGAACCGTACCCGCGAACTGGAGGATACTCCGGCTGTCCGCGGGATGATCAACAAGGTTCGGCACCTCGTGCGCGTCGAGGAAGCCTCGTAAGAGGTTTCCCCGATACGGCCTGAAGGATCAAGACCATGAAGCTCAACGAAATCAGTGAAAACCCGGGCGCACGCAAGCTTCGCATGCGCATCGGCCGCGGCATCGGGTCCGGTAAGGGCAAGACCGGTGGCCGTGGTGTCAAGGGTCAGAAGTCCCGTACGGGCGTCTCGATCAAGGGCTTCGAAGGCGGCCAGATGCCTCTGCATCGCCGTCTGCCGAAGCGTGGCTTCTCCAACGTTCCGTTTGCCAAGGATTATGCCGTGGTCAACGTGGGCGCTGTGCAGAAGGCCATCGATGACGGTCGTCTGAATGCCGCCGAGACGGTGAACGCCGAGGCGCTGGTTAAGGCCGGCCTAGTGCGTGTTTCCGCCGATGGCGTTCGCCTGCTGAACAAGGGCGCCATCACGGCCGCCGTGACCTTCGACGTGGCCGGCGCTTCCGCCGGGGCCGTCGCTGCCGTCCAGGCTGCCGGTGGCAAGGTGAACCTGCCGGCCGTTGAGGCCTGATCGGTTCCACCAGCCCTATTGGTGATGTGAGTGACGAGGCCCCGGCGCAAACCGGGGCCTTGTTGCGTTTAGACGGACACTTTCTTCAGAGATGTAGACTTGATGATAGCAATATTAAGTTGCTTGATTTAACTCTTTAGGTTGTTGGTTTCGGTAATGTTTCCAGCACTGGAGCCAGCTATCGTGATTTGGCCAGTGGCATTATAGGTGCAGACGTTCGAAGTAATTAGCGATTTACTCGTTGAGTTGTTGGCGGAGACATAAATCCCGTATTTCTGCGGACCACCGCCGCCTTGTATACATAAATTTCCCACTATATTGTGGCGCTCATATGACTCTGCCACGTTAAGATAAATGCCAGAGTCAGTCGCTTCGCTGGAACCGTTGTATGAGCATTGCGTGTTCGCTACAATTAGGTAGGTTGCCCGTTCAATGAATATACCGTGCTTAATGTTATTTATGCATTGCGATCCAACAATATTAATCGTTGATCCCGATGTGTTCACGCGGATGCCGAAGCCAAAATTTTTGAATAGGCCGCCATTTATATTCACATTGGATGCACCACCGGTGATGTATACCCCTGATGAAGTGTTGGCAACACTTGGGCCGCCAAGGGTCGCGGAGTAGCCAATGAATTCACATTGTTGGACGGCCCCTGGATATTCGGCCGACCCTATGACGAAGCCGGCAGTTTGAAACATTCCCCCGTTTACATGGCTAACCGACACTGCGGTCATCTTAACACGGCCTTTGGCATGCTTTACGCCTATACACGATATACTGCTCATTTTAATGTTGCTGATGATGGTTGGTGTCGATTCGTTATTGTCATGTTTTATACGAATGCCGACCGGACATTCATACACAATACCACTATATATCAGATTGCTGTCTATCGTTACATAAACACCTTCCTGAAACCCGTGTTCAACAACAAAGTTACTGAGAACTATATCTGTAGAAGCGAGTTCAATGCAGGTTTTGAAGGAGGCGCACCAAATATTGTCGATCTGAGCCCCGTTTGCGGCACAAAAAATTCCTGTGGCATTTGATGCGCCGCCGTTTTGTCCAGTGATCCGCATATTCCGGAGAACCGAGGACGGACCGCTGCCTGTTGGCAAGTTGATAATATTGCCGCTGGCGCTTGATGGAACAACCAGAAGCGTTGATCCCATCGCCGCACCGATCAACGCCGAGCCTTGGGTGATGTTGATCTGACCGTTGACCATCCACGTTCCGGCGGGAACGACGACAATATTGGGGCCTGTGGCAGACCATGATCTTACGCCAAGGGCCCGATTGAAAGCGGAGGTATTGTTTGTTCCGGCGCCGGTGACCAAGTTTCCATCCGGTCTAGCGCCAAACCAACCAACACTGACGGGTGATTTACCAAATGTTCCCGTAACGCTACCAGAGGTATATACAAATATTTGTTGATAGGGGTCGGCTTGTATAGAGGCATCTATGCTAAGTTGTGTGTTATTAATTGTAATTCTGGAATCGGATTGAAATAGAATTGGCTGAAGAATTATTGTGTTGCCATTTACAATAATAATCGCTCCAGGCAAGAATCTCGCCATCCATCAGTTTCATGAAAATGGCTTGACGCCAGGAATCTGTATGTGATTCGAAGAGTCCGCCCTGTAAGAGCGGACGGGACCGATGGACGGCGTCAAAGGTATAGCATCTGG
>JAIXTS010000026.1 GCA_027483805.1 Azospirillum sp.
GTCGACCATTTCATCGCCATGTCGATGATCGACATTGTAAAGGAGACGCAGGCGCTTTCCGCGAAGATCATCTTTGCCATCCTGCTGGTGCTGCTGGTCCTGGGCGGCGCTGATTATCTGTATCAGCGCTATACCTTCATGAAGGAGATGCGCATGACCAAGCAGGAGGTGAAGGACGAGTTCAAGCAGGCGGAAGGTGACCCGCTGATCAAGGGCAAGATCCGCCAGTTGCGTATGGAACGTGCCCGTAACCGGATGATGGGCAATATCCCGACCGCCGACGTGGTCGTGACAAACCCCACCCACTATGCCGTGGCCTTGAAATATGACCCGGCGGTCATGGGGGCACCAAAGGTGGTGGCCAAGGGTGTGGATCATCTGGCCCAACGTATCCGTGAAATCGCGGAGGAGAATGATGTGCCGCTGATCGCCAACCCGGCGCTGGCCCGCGCCCTCTATGCCTCGGCAGAGGTGAATGAGGAAATCCCGGCCGACCATTACAAGGCTGTGGCCGAAATCATCTCCTACGTGTTCAAGATGAAGCGGAAGCCCTTGCCGCGCTGATGGCCTGTGGTGCCGCACAAGATGTTGTAGAGTTGTTTTCCCGTCGACAGACCAGACCGGTATCCCATGCGCAAACGCAGCCCTGTCGCCCGCTCCGGCCTGAACCCCACCGCCCGTGCCGCCGGCCTCTGGGCGCTGGTTCTGGTGCTGGTGGCGCTGTCGGCCATGGTCTATCTGGCCCGGCTGGACGGGCCGCCACCAGCGGAATGGCCGGCAGGAATGCGTGGCGGCATCATTGTCTGGCTGGTCGGCGGGGTTCTGGCCTCTGCCGCCATCATGCTGGTCCGTGCGGTGGCCACACGCGCCGGTGCGGCGGAGGAGCGCCGGCACCTGCTGGCACGTGGACTGGAAGCGGCCTCGGTTCCCATGGTGATCGTCGGGCCCGATGCGCGGGCCGTGCATTACAATCCTGCCTTCCGCGATCTGGCACAGCCCGGGGCACAACTGCCGCTGTCGGCCTTGGGCAGTGCCGCGGGTACCGGCCTGGCACCCTTGGAGATCAAGCGGCTGCTGGCCGCCGTGGAACGCGGCATGGCAGCCGATACGGTGCTGGCCTTTGTCGATGGGCGGGAGTTCCGTTTGTCGGCCCGGCTGCTGGATGGTGCCCCTGGTTACTCCATCTGGCAGGCGGAGACCATCGCGTCGATGCCGGCGGCGCCGGAACCTGCGCCCCCAGCGGCGCTCACCCCACATTCTGCCGATGCGGCGGAGGTGGAACGGTTGCGGCACGACCTGGCCCGGATTGAGGAAAGGTTCCGCCGCTTCTTTGATTATGCCCCTATCGGCATCGCCCTGGTGGACGCCGACCTGCGTCTGGCCGAATGCAACGATACCGTTCTGGCCCTGTGCGGCCTGTCGCGCGACGATGCGCAGGGCCGCCCGGTCATCAACCTGTTCAAGCGGGACCAGCGCGCCACCATCCAGCAGCGCCTGATGGCCATCCGCGATGGGGTCGATGGCTGCCCGGCACATGAGGCCCAATTGCGCGGCAGCCAGGGGCCCATCGTGCATCTTTATGCCCGCCGTGACGATGGTGCCCCCGATGCCGGCGTCGTCCTGCATCTGGTTGACATGACCAACCAGAAGAATCTGGAAGCGCAGTTCGTTCAGTCGCAGAAGATGCAGGCCATTGGGCAGTTGGCAGGCGGCGTGGCGCATGATTTCAACAATCTGCTGACGGCCATGATCGGTTTCTGCGATCTGCTGCTGCTGCGGCACAAGCCGGGCGATCATTCCTTCACCGACATCATGCAGATCAAGCAGAATGCCAACCGCGCCGCCAATCTGGTGCGCCAGCTTCTGGCTTTCTCCCGCCAGCAGACATTGCAGCCACGCGTCCTGTCGGTCACCGACGTCCTGGCCGAACTGTCGAACCTGCTGCGCCGGCTGATTGGTGAGAATATCGAACTGAAGATGCTGCATGGGCGCGACCTGGGGCTGGTCAAGGTCGACCAGGGGCAGTTGGAGCAGGTGATCATCAATCTCTGTGTCAATGCCCGTGACGCCATGGTCGAAACCGGCGGGCGGCTGACCATCGTCACCTCCAACCTGCATGTCGCTGACACTGTGCAGCGTGCGACGGAAACGATGCCGCCCGGCGACTATGTGGTGGTAGAGGTGATCGATACCGGCGTCGGTATTCCACCGGCGAACCTGCAGCGCATTTTTGAACCGTTCTTCTCCACCAAGGAACTGGGCTCCGGCACGGGGCTGGGCCTGTCCACCGTCTATGGCATCGTGCGGCAGACGGGCGGCTTCGTCTTTGTCGACAGCGCGCCCGGCGACGGGGCTAAATTCTCCATCTATCTGCCGCGTTACCAGGAGGATGGCGCCCAGGCGGCCAGCCTGGACAAGGGGGAAAAGGGAGGTGCCGACCTGACCGGCACCGGCCGTATCCTGCTGGTGGAGGATGAGGATGCGGTCCGCGTCTTCTCCGCCCGCGCCCTGCGCAACAAGGGGTACGAGGTGGTGGAGGCGAAAAGCGGGGAGGCGGCGCTGGACCTGCTGAAGGCACCGGACCGACCGCAGGTGGACCTGATCGTCACCGATGTGGTGATGCCGCAACTGGACGGCCCGGCCATGATCCGGGCTGTGCGTGAATTCATGCCGGATGTAAAGGTGATCTTCATCTCCGGCTATGCCGAGGAACGGTTCCGCAGTTCCGTCGGCGGCGGGGACCTGGTGGAATTCCTGCCCAAACCGTTCAGCCTGAAACAACTGGCTGGAAAGGTGAAGGAGGTCATGGAGCGGTAATGCGCGGCCACCACGCCGCACGGATCACATAGGTCAGCGGCAACAGGGCGGCGGTATCGACCAGGGCGACGGTGCGCAACGGACCCTCCGGCATCCCGGTTTGAACATAGACCTGCAGGAAACCCACCATGCTGATACCGGCGATGACGGTACCAAGGCGGCGTGACCCCGGATCGAAGGCTGCAAACAGGCACGCCAACATGACCGCAAGGAACAGGGCACCCCGGTGGATGATAAGGGCGGCGGCCGTGCCTTGCGGATCAACGCCATAAAGCCGCGTTGCCAGTTCCGGCATCACGAGTACCGTGGCGGGCGGCGCATGGATGATAGCCAGAACAAGCCATGCCACCACAATCCAGCGTTTTTCCATGCTCTCCTCCATTGCAGCCATGTGGGATAGAGAATGGGTCGGCAAGGTGGTGCCGGCTATTACCTGTGAGGTAATGGCGCCAATCCGATCACACGACAAAAAAAAGCTTATACCGACGGTCAACATTCTTGACCGTCGGTACGGCGGCGACCGCCGGACCTGTTTCCGGTCAGCCGCAAACAGGTCTATCGAGATTTTCCTTTGACTGGAAAGCCACGTCCGTTACGCGGTTTAAACAAGTTTATACATGTGGAAATAAGTATTTAATGCGTTAACAAAGCATAGAGATATATTAATAAATAAATAACAAGACGTTAATTTCGTTCAATGGTATCTGCATATTACCAACGCAACCGAAAATGGGATATTGCCATGTCTTATGATCTCACCCAGACCCTATTCCTCCTGTCTATGGCCGCTAACCGCAGCAGCGTCGTGCAATCAGCACCGGGACAGAACCCGAAGCCCGCCAACCCGTCCGACCTTCAGCAATTTTTCAGCCTGGCGCTCAACAATCCCCAGAACCAGACGCTCGACATCTATGTGAAGGATGTGGAGATAAAGAACGCTCAGATCTCCGGATTTTTCGACAATGTCAGCGGGCAACTCGCCGGCGGAACATGGGATGTGGTCTGGGGCCCTCAGGTTTTCAGCAATCCCAACAACAAGGATGACCTTGAGGCCGACAACGCTCTGTATGTCGCCCACAATGCCACACTGGACATGTGGGTGGTGGCCATTGCTGCGACCAACATGTCCTCGACCTATGATTGGGAAGATGAGGATTTTTCCGTTCGGAAAATGGTCAACTTCCCCTTCGATCCGACCCAGGCGCTGGAGGTTGTATCGCCAGACGCCGGTGTGGCACAGGTCACGCAGGGCACTGCGCTGGGCGTTTCCATCCTGCTGTCGCAGATGCCCGACCCCACGACGGGTGACAGCCTTGGCACCTTCCTGACCAACCTGATCACAACCGGTGTGGCGACCAGTGCGAGTAACCTGATCTTCACGGGCCATAGTTTGGCCGGCGCCTTGTCACCGACCACAGCCTTGCTGTTGCAGCCGACACTGGCCGCCGCAGGTTGGACAAACATCTATGTGCTGCCGACAGCCGGCGCTACGCCTGGCAATGCCGTCTTTGTCGACCAGTTCACCTCGACCTTCAAACCGACAGCGGCGACCGTAGTGGCGCCCAACATCGCTCAGGCTAGCGGCAACATCATCACCACCCTGAACCAGCTCTATTGGAACCAGGACGACGTGGTTCCACGCGCCTGGACACAACTGACCAGCTACCTTACCTATACGCCGGGCAGGTTCGCCGGCCATTACAACATCGCCCCCAACAA
>JAIXTS010000077.1 GCA_027483805.1 Azospirillum sp.
CTTGATGGTCATGGGTGTTTCCTCCCGCTTGAAGCCGCCGATCAGACCGCTTCCAGGACAGTGGCGATGCCCTGACCGCCGCCGATGCACTGGGTGGCCAGCGCCAGGGCCTTGCCCTCCCGCTGCAACAGGCTGGCGGCCTTGCCGGTGATGCGGGCACCGGTGGCGCCCAGCGGATGGCCCAGGGCCAGCGCACCGCCATCCAGGTTCACTTTGGCCGGGTCAAAGCCCAGTTCTTTCGCGACCGTCATGGACTGAACCGCGAAGGCCTCATTGCTTTCCACAATGTCGATATCGGCGATGGTCAGGCCGGCGCGGGCCAGCGCCTTGCGCGAGGACGGTACCGGGCCATAGCCCATGATGGTGGCGTCGCAGCCCGAGACGGCGATGGAGCGGATCTTGGCCAGAATCTTCAGGCCATGGGCCTTGGCGAAATCTTCCGAGCAGACCAGCGTGGCCGACGCGCCGTCGGTCAGGGGCGAGGAGGTGCCGGCGGTGACGGTGCCGTTTTCGGCGTCAAAGGCCAGCTTCAGGGTCGCCAGACCCTCCGCCGTGGTGCCGGCGCGGATGCCGCCATCCTGGCTCACCACCTTGCCGCCCGGCACGGTGATGGGAACGATCTCGGCCTCAAACCGGCCCTCGGCTTGGGCCTTGGCGGCCTTGGCGTGGCTCTCGACGGCATAGGCTTCCTGCTGGGCGCGGGTGAAGCCGAACTTCTTGGCGAGATTCTCCGCCGTGATGCCCATCGACATATAGGCGCCAGGATTGGCCGCATGCAGGGCGGCGTTGGGCAGCGGGTTGTAGCCACCCATCGGCACGCGGGACATGCTTTCCACGCCAGCCGCGATGAAGCAGTCACCGGCACCCAACGCGATGGCGCCGGCCGCCTGGTGGATCGACTGCATCGACGAGCCGCAGAAACGGTTCACGGTCGCGCCGGCCACCGACTGCGGCAGGCCGGCAATCATGGCCACCAGCTTGGCGACGTTGAAGCCCTGCTCGCCCTCCGGGAAGGCGCAGCCCAGGATCAAATCTTCCACGGCGGCACCGTCGACACCGGTACGGGCCAGCAGTTCCTTCACAACCGCAGCGGCCAGATCATCCGGACGCACCTTCGTCAGTTCGCCCTTGTTGGCAATGTGAAAGGGAGACCGGGCATAACCGGCAATCACGACGTTCTTCATTTCTGGAGCACTCCTCGCCTGGGGTTGGCTGCGGCCCGCCTCTGTCGGGCGGTACCGTTTGATTTAGGGGGTCGGCACAAACTTTCAAACAAGCGTATGAAAAAATCACGCCCGTGCAAAGCCGTTCATTCGGTCGGGACCTGCACGCCCTTCGAATGAAGGTGCGACACGATCAGGCCGTCGATCTCATGCAATTCCTTCAAGGTCTGCTGCACATCGCGCAACTGCTGTTCCAGATGGCGGATACGGTTACGGGCACCGCGCAGCAGATAGGTCATCTGCTCCACCTGCGCCTCATCCGTGTCATACAGGTCGAGGAAATCCTTTATTTCCCCGATGGAGAAGCCCAGTCGTTTGCCACGGCAGATCAGCTTCAGCCTTGCGCGGTCGCGGTGGGTATAGATGCGGGTCTGCCCCATGCGGGCCGGGGAAATCAGCCCCTCATCCTCATAGAACCGCAGCGAGCGCAGAGTCAGGCCAAATTCCTCCGCCAACTGACCGATGGTGAAGGTTTGCGCGGGATTGTAGGCAGCTTTGGCCTGATCGAGGGTATTGAGCATACAACGGCCCTTGTCGCTGACAGGTGGCTTACGTTTACGTAACAGGTAAGGGAAGCTTCCGCGCACGTCAAGCGGTTTTTGCATGGCGGCTATCCTTTCTCCGCCTTTAGATAATCTGGGGGTGGACAAGGCCGCGCGCCAGTCGCAACTCTCCTGCCCTTGCTGAAATTTATCGAAAGTGGCGGGTGCGTAACATGTCGGTGATCGGTGAACAGGGCCATTATGTGCTGATCGTGCGCTGTCCGGATCGCAAGGGCATCGTGGCGGCGGTGTCGACATATCTGGCCAAGCACGACGCCTCCATCACGGAATCGAACCATTTCAATGACGCGCTGAACAACCTGTTCTTCATGCGCACGGTGTTCCGTGCCGACGGGGCCGACTTCCCCGATCTGGCCGCGCTGAAGGCAGGGTTTACCCCGATCGCGCGCCAGTATGACATGCATTGGGAACTGCATGATCTGTCGGTACGGCCCAAGGTGGTGATCGCCGTGTCGAAGTTCGGCCATTGCCTTTACGACCTGTTGCACCGGCAGCGGTCCGGCAGCCTGCCCATGGACATCCCCGCCGTCGTGTCAAACCATGACGATATGCGCAGTTTCGTGGAATGGTCGGGCATCCCCTATCACCATCTGCCCGTGACCAAGGGCAACAAGGAAGCCCAGGAAGCCCAGTTCACCAAGATCATCCAGGATAGTGGCGCCAATCTGGTGGTGCTGGCCCGGTATATGCAGATCCTGTCGCCCTCATTCTGCGAGGTGCTGTCGGGCCGCTGCATCAACATCCATCACAGCTTCCTGCCCAGCTTCAAGGGCGCCAAGCCCTATCACCAGGCGCATGAGCGCGGCGTGAAGATCATCGGCGCCACGGCCCATTTCGTGACCACCGACCTGGATGAAGGCCCGATCATCGAACAGGACATCCAGCGCGTGGACCATAGCCACACGCCCGAAGACCTGGTCGATATGGGCAGCGACGTCGAATGCGCCGTGCTGGCCCGCGCCGTGAAATGGCAGCTGGAACGCCGCATCATCATGGATGGGTCGCGGACGGTGATTTTTAAGTGAGCTTGGCAGATTGACTTCCGGCAGCCGTATGACAAAGTCGTACAGTATCATTCGACTTTATCGTCCGGCCCGGGAGCCTGAGCGTGACCGCAGCAAACCCACCCGTCAGCCTACGTGTCTCTCCCGGTGAGCGGGCGTTGCTGGAACTGGCCGCACAGCATAACCGGACCAGCCTGAGCGATTTCATTCGCCGCAAAGCGCTGGAGGCCGCCGAGATCGACGTCATCGACCACCGGTTGCTGACGATCCCGGCCGCCGACTGGGAACAGTTTGAAGCCTGGGCGGAAGCGCCCGCCAGGGAGGTTCCGGCGTTGGCGAAACTCGCGGCGCGGCCCCTGGCATGGCAAGAATAGTCGCCCCAAGGCCGCTGGCGGCAACAGATGACCGTGAAAGCTTCGACTGTGGCCGATCGTCATTGAACCAATGGTTCCGTCGCAATGCCTGGCGCAATCAAGAATTCGGTGTGACACGGACCAATGTGATCTGTGACCAGTTGAACGGAACAATAGCTGGATATGTGTCCCTCAGCACGGCGCAGATAGCGCGCGAGTACCTGCCAAAATCTTTGCAACGTAACCAACCAGACCCGTTGCCCGCCATTCTGCTTGGTCAACTGGCTATTGATCTGCGCTATCAAGGGCTTGGATATTCCGCGTCCCTGATGCGCTTTGCATTTTCCACGGCGTGCAGGCTGTCGCGCGATATCGGATGTTTCGGCGTGGTGACCCACCCGTTGGA
>JAIXTS010000274.1 GCA_027483805.1 Azospirillum sp.
AGCAGCCGGCAGAAGGCCGGTTCGAACACGCCCGGCAGGGTCAGGACCGGGGCCGGCATGTCGGGCGGGCCGCAGAGGCCGGCCGGCGGCAGCGCCTTCACCCGTGCCAGGATGGCCGCACCGTCGGACAGGGGCCCGCGCATCAGCACGCGCAGCATCGTATCCAGCACGACCCAGCCGCCCCTGGCCCCGATCCCATAGAGCCGCGCAATCTCCAGGTCGCCGAATTCCTGGAAAAAGCGCAGGCGCGGCCAGGTGGCGCGGGCCGCGGCCGCATCGACGGGCATCACCACGCCGAACCCCACACAATGCCGTTCCGGCACATCCGACACCCAGCCCGCAAGCTGGCCGATCGCGATGGACGCGGCCAGCCTGTCCTGGCCCGGGAAACACAGCACGACATGCCGTCCACCCAGGCTGGACAGATGGAATTGCGCCACCTCGCCACAGCCGGTGATGAACCAGGGCGCGGGTTCACCGATATCGGGACGGGGCTTGGATGGCGGGGTCAGGTCCATGATCATCAGGCGGGGGTTGCGGGCAGCCGCACGCGCCCTGCCTGGCAGGGCGCGTGCGGAGCGGAAAAGCGGCGGTCGGCTGTTCGTGTGCTGCAGGAACAACGTCTGGGCGCGCGTTTTCATCCCGGCCTGATGCAAATATATTTGGAGTTCTTCTGCGGGGTACGGAAGGGGCCCCCTACCCCCGCTTCACCGCCCCGCGCAGGGACGCCGCGATGGCGTCGCGCAGGGGTTTGGGCTGGAACCTGTCATCATAGGGGCAGCAGCGCTGCGGTTGCTTGTCGGTGCGCGGGGTGAAGCCCTGCAGCCAGGAATAGTGATCAACCATGCCCCAGGCCAGCACATCGCCCATCTGCCGGTAGGACAGCATCATGTCCAGATAGGCCCGCGCATAATCGGCCACGCCCTGGTCGCGGGCAGTTATGTCGCCGGGCAGGCCCTTGTCGTTCACATCGAATTCGGTGATCAGCAGGTCGTAGCCCATGCCCACCACGGTATCGATAAAACCCCTCCAGGCCGCTTCTTCATAGCGGGGGCCGCCATCCACCACCATGATGTGCGACTGCACCCCCAGCGCATCGACGGGGGTGCCACGCTTGCGGAACCCTTCCAGCAGGCGCAGCACGCCGTCGCGATGCTTGGCATGGCCGGGCTCCCAGCTCATGTAATCATTATAGACAAGCTGCCCCTGGGGCAGCACCTCGCGCGCCTTGTGAAAGGTGATGTCCAGCACCTGTTCGGCCGGCATATGCCGGGTGAAGGCGGTTTCACGCATCAGGCCGGTATCGGCGTCCACCGCCTCATTCACCACGTCCCAGGAGGTGATGCGGCCCTTGTAGGAACCGGCCACCATGGCGACATGGTCGGTCAGCATCTTCTCCACGCCCTTGACCGGGTTGGACCCGAAATCATGGCTGTTCAGCCAGTTGGGCAGCCATTTCACATGATGCCAGAGCAGGGTGTGACCGCGGAAATCCAGCCCCTTGTCCCGCGCAAAGGCCAGCAGCCTTTCGGCCCGGTCAAAGGTGAAGATATCGGCCGAGGGACGCAGCGCCCCCCATTTCAGTTCATTCTCCGGCACCAGCAGCCCGCATTCGGCCACCAGCAGATCACGATAGGCCGGATCGGCGAAGGACCCGGTCAGGGTGCCGGGCCGGCCCGTGCCCACGCAGGACCCGAAGCGCCGGCCGGTCTGTCTGGCCAGATCGTTCAGCGACGGGCCGGGGGCGGCGGCAAAGGCGGGCAGCGTGGCGGCGGCGGACGCGGCCAGGGCGGTCGTCAGGACCTGACGCCGGGACAGGCGGGGGTTCATCGGGCATCTCCCAGGGCGTTGATTATTGTTAGCGATAACATAGCACGGTCTGGCGCCGGTACAACCCGGCTTCAGCGGTCAGTCATAGCGGTACAGCGTCACCTTCTGCACACCATAGGCGTTAGGCGGCAAGCGGACATGCCGGCCCTGATGGGTCTGGTCGCCATTCATCAGGCGTCCGGGGACCCATCGTCCCTTCTCAAACCGCCCTTCCCAGGCGCTGTCGATCCCGGCCACGGCCGGTCCCGGTGTGGCGGTGTCAAAGGTGACGGTGATACCGGACCCGGCGATGTAGAATTCATCCCTTGCTGTCTGGATGATGATGCCGCCATGGGCGCGGGTGTTTTGTTCGGCCTTGGGTGTCCAGGGATCGACATAGCTGACGGTGAATTTATAGTCGCCCAGCACCACCGTCTCCGGCGCTTCCAGCACCGTATTGTCAAACAGGATATTGGGGCGGAACCCCGCCATCCGCCCGGTGCCGCGGGCCGACAGGATCAGGGGGCTGATCTGGCGCAGCAGGCCATACAGCCCCGCCAATTGTTCCTTCTGCGCCCCCGTGATGCTTTCAATGGCAAAGGGGCTGAAGCCGATGGCCTGCAACGCGCCAAAGGAATGAAAGGCGTCGCCCGCCGTTTCCGGTCGCCCGGCATTATTGGCCTCCGGAATGAACAG
>JAIXTS010000133.1 GCA_027483805.1 Azospirillum sp.
CCGGCGATTGAGGGCAGGAAAGAGTGACCAACGGTCAAGATTTCATGCCGCTGGTATGATTCACGGTTTAAATGATTCCATTCAAACCGATCACACCCTAGCCCTATTCCCCGCGCAGCAGCTTTTTGATGGCTTCCGCCAGCAGCTGATAGGGGTCTTCACCCTTGGCCTTGGCGGCCCGCTGCACCTGTTCCTTGAAGCCCTTGTCGGTTGCCTGACGGCGCAGCCGTTCAATCTCCCCCTGCCGGATACGCCCGTCCAACTCTCCCGCCTGCGGAGCGGTCGTCGTCACGGCGGGCGCTTTGGGCGGGGGGCGACGGGCCATCCCTATGCCTCAGTCACCGACATAGGTGTTGCCGGTGCCGGTGTTGCGGACGCTGGCCTTACCCTGATGACGGGCAATATGGACATTGCCGGCACCAGAGGCCAGGACGGTCGGGTTGATGGCCGTACCGTTGAATTCCAGGCTGCCGGCGCCGGTGACCTGGGCTTCCAGTTCCCCCTCGCCATCACCGATGCTGACGCGGCCAGCGCCGGGGAAATCGACACGGATGGGGCCATTGACCCGGCCAATGTCCATTTCGGCATGGCCGGGGATGGACACGGCCAGACTGTCATTGACCCGGCCCAGAGAGACATTGGCATGGCCGCTGACCTCCAGGTTGGCCGTTTCCGCCCGCTCCACGGACAGTTCTCCCGCCCCTTGTACCCTGAAATTCAGCGGTCCATCGACCCGTTCAACCGACACCGTCCCGGTTTCCAGTATATCGACCGACAGCGCACCCACGCGTTCGGCGGACACATCCCCACGCAGCAGCTGCACCGACAGCTTGGCACCGGAGCGACCGCCGATGGAGAGATCGCCGGCCAGACCTGCCACCGTCAGGTCGGTGTCGGACGGCAGGGTCATGCGGATACTGGCATGGCCGATATGGGGATCAGTGCGACCACGAACGGTCAGAACCCCGTCGGTTACATCCAGATGGAGGCCATTGGCACCCCGATCAACCTCGACCCGCACCTTGTCGGCGCGGCTTGAGCGTTCGATGGTGATGTCGCCGCCGATATTGACCAGCTGCACGCCCTTGGGCGCCTCGAAGGACTGCATGATGCTGCCGTCTGTGGTGCCTACCTGATCCTGCGCGCCCTTGGCGGCACCCGCGGCGGCGGCCACGCCCAATTCCGCGATGCGCAAAGCGCCTTCGGCAATGGCCGGGGCGTCGGCCCCCTGACGCTGCAATTCTTCGCGCGCGGCAGCCAGTTCGCGCTGAGCCTCGGCCAGACCGGCCTGTGCTTCGCGCAAACCCTGCATCCGTGCGGCATCGACATCCACCCCACGCATGGCATCGCGCACGGCGCGTTCCACCGTCTGCGGGTTCACATCGACATTCACCCGCACATCCGGCGCTTCAGGCGGCTCAGGGGGTTCGGGCGGCTCCGGCGGTTCGGGGATATCGAAATGCGCCCCATGGCGCTCCTGCGGGCCGTCAATGTCGCCGGCGGCCAGGCCCCAGCCGATAACGCTCAGCGCCACGAGGACAGCGGCGATGCCGCCGGCGGGCACGCCCGGGGTCAGGCGCGGGCGGCCGGAAAGGCTGCTGGGCGGGGTGCTGGTATAGGCGCCATCCATGGGTCGGTTCCTGTAATTCATCGGTTCCGTGATCTCGCCTTGGATAATGCGGCCGCCGCACCCGCCTGTCCGCCGCATTTGCAGGGGGGTTACAAAAATCAATCGCCAGTAACCAATGATAGCGCGCCTGTTACCAAGGCTTAACTCTTCATGCGCCAGCCCGACGCATAAAGCCGTGCAGCCAGCGCATAGAGAACGGCGATCGACAGACCCAGGAACAGGGCCGAACCCCAGGGCATGGGGCCGCCCAAAATGCCGTGCCGGAACCCTTCCATCGCATGATAGAGCGGGTTCAGCCGCACGATGGCGGCAAAACTTTCCGGCATCTTGTCCACCGGCGCGAACAGACCCGACAGGAAGGACAGCGGTGTAAACAGGAAGGTGAAATAGGCCGAGATATGGTCCCACTTGGTACTGGCCATGCCGCAAAGCAGGCCGCACAGCGCCATGAACAGCGATCCGGCCAGAGCGAAACCGATCGCGGCCAGGGGGTTGGCAACCGGCAGGGGCCAGAAGAACAGCGACGCAATCCACACCACCAGACCGCTGCCCATACCGGCCACGACACCGGCCAGAAGATAGGCTGGGATCGCTTCGCGCGCGCCGATGGGGGCCATCAGCTCGTCGATGATATGGCCTTCGATCTTGCTGTAAAGCAGCATGAAGCCGCCATTTTCCGCCGAGCGCAGCAGGATCGACAGCATGATCAGGCCCGGCACCAGATAGGACAGAACAGCATCACCTTCCGGTGTGCCGCGCTGTCCGCCCAGCCCGAACAGGAAACAGACAAAATAAATGGCGGCCATCAGGGCCGGTGCAATCAGGAAGGCTGCCGCCATCTTCACCATGCGCCGCAGCTCGCGTCGGCACAGGGTCAGAAAGGCCACCCAATGGAAGGCGGGCACCTGCCGGCCGATCGCGGGATTGAAGGCACCGGCGGGGCCGCGTGTCTGTTCCATGCTCATGCCCAGCCCTCCCTTCGGAAACCCTTCACGCCTTCAGCTTGTATCCCTTGGCGATCATGCGCCAGGCGACAAAGCCCAGCAGCAGGTTGGTGGCGATCATCACCACGATACCGGTGACCAGGGTCCCGTCCGACTGGCCGATAAAGCCGTAACGGAACCCGTCGATGAAATAGAAAAACGGGTTCAGATGCGCGATGAAGTGAAAAGCTGGCGGCACGCTGTCGATGGAATAGAAGGTGCCCGACAGGAAGGAGAGCGGGGTCACGATGAAGTTGGTGACCACGGCCATATGGTCGAACTTGTCCGCCCAGATGCCGCCGATCAGCCCCAGCAGCGCCAGAAGCGACGCCGCCGCCACCCCGTGGAACAGAATGAAACCGATGGAATGCAATTGCAGCGGAATGAACAGCGCGATGGCCAGCGCCGTGACCAGCCCCACCATGGCCCCGCGCACCACCCCGCCAATCACATAGGCACTGGTCAGTTCCAGGGCGGAAATGGGCGGCATCAGCACGTCCACGATATTGCCCTGCACCTTTGCCACCAGCACGGAGGAGGAGGAATTGGCAAAGGCGTTCTGGGCGATAGCCATCATGATCAGGCCGGGCGCCAGGAACAGCAGAAAGGGCACATCGCCCACCTTGCGCACCACCCCGCCCAGCGCCAGGGCAAAAACGGCATAGAACAGCAGGGTCGTGACCACCGGGGCCGCCACGGTCTGGACCCAGACCTTCAGGAACCGGTGTACTTCCTTGCGGATCAGGGTGGCGAGCCCGATCCAGTTGACGGCGCCGACGGCGCGGGGCATGGGGAGGGTCGGTTGCGACATGGCTGTTCTGGGACCTGTCCGGGGCAGCGGCGTTTCGGCGCCCGACACTATACGGGTAGGACGGCGGCGGCAATGTTGCCGGAAGGCGGAAGGATCGGCAGTGACGGACGACACGGGCCCCCGCAGCGGGCGCTATGAACGCAAGGTGAAGCGGGTGAATCCGGCCTATCTGGAGCGGGCCGCCCTGCATTATCTGGAACGGTTCGCCAGTTCGTCGGCCAATCTGCGCCGGCTGCTGCTGCGCCGGGTCGATGCCTCGGCCACGGCCCATGGCACCGATCCGCAGGAAGGGCGCGACTGGGTGGAGGCGCTGATCCAGCGCTATATCCGTTCAGGCCTGCTGAATGACGGGCTTTACGCGGAGATGAAAGCGTCGGGTCTGCAACGGCGCGGCGGGTCCACCCGCGTCATCCGCCAGAAACTGATGGCCAAGGGGCTGGATGGGGATCAGGTGGACAGGGCGCTGTCCAGCCTGGAGGGGGCCGAAGAGGGGGAGTCGGAATGGAATGCCGCGCTCGCCTATGCCCGCCGTCGCCGGCTGGGCGGCTTTCGTCCCGACCGGGGCCTGTCCGATGACGAGGCGCGGGTGCGCCGGGACAAGGATATTGCGGCCATAGCGCGGGCTGGGTTCGATCTTGAAACCGCGCGGCGAGTGATCGACCTGGAGGATATGGAGGGGCAATGACGCCCCCTCCACAAGATGCCGACCGACTACGCGCTCTGGATCTGCTGACGCGCCGTTTCCAGCAGGTCGTTCAGTTCCTTTTCGATCCGGTGCTCGGACATGTCCACGCCCTTGGCCCGGAAATCGGCCAAGAGGCGGCGGACGATATCCTTGTGGCCCGGCTCCTCAAAATCCACGGTAACGATCTGCTTGGCATAGGCCGCCGCATCCTCGCCGCTCAGGCCCAGCAGGCCCGCTGCCCACAGGCCGGCCAGCTTGGCCCGGCGGGCATTGATGCGGAACAGCAGTTCCTCGTCATGCTTGAACTTGTTTTCGAAAGCCTGTTCGCGTTCGTCGAACGTCGTCATTTTTGATCCTCTGCAGGCAGGTCGAACGAAAGAGCCTTGGCCCTTATATACGCCGGATGTGACATAAGCCACCATCTGCGCGGCCGTCCATATCCTTAAGGATGGGCACGCGCCGGGAATTTTTGAAGGTCAACGCTGCCATGTGTACAGTTGTGATCCTGCGTCGCCCCGGCCATGACTGGCCACTGCTGCTGGCCGGCAACCGGGATGAAATGAAGGGCAGGCCGTGGAAGCCGCCGGCCCGGCACTGGCCCGACCGACCGGAACTGGTGGCGGGCCTGGACGAGAGTGCGGGCGGCTCCTGGCTGGGCCTCAATGATCATGGTCTGGTCGCCACGGTCCTGAACCGAGAGGGGACGCTGGGTCCACAGGCCGGCAAACGGTCACGCGGCGAACTGGTGCTGGATGCGTTGGACCATGCCGACGCCGCCACCGCGGCGGAGACGCTGCAACATCTGGATGGCCGCGCCTATCGGCCCTTCAATCTGGTGGTGGCGGATAATCGTGACGCTTTCTGCCTGTCATTGACCACCGGCAGCAACCGGGTACGGGCGCAGCCCATTCCTGACGGGCTTTCCATGCTGACAGCCTCTGATCTGAACGATGGGGATCATCCCCGCATCCGGTTTTTCCGGCCATTGTTCAAGAACACGAAGGTTCCCGACCCAGCCACCGGCGATTGGGGCGGCTGGCCGGAACTGCTGGGCTGCCGGATCTGGGATGGGGAGGCCGGCCCGCGCGGCGCCATGTGCATCGTGACGCCCAGCGGCTTTGAAACCGGCAGTTCTGCCCTGGTGGCCCTGCCCTCGATGGACCGTCTGGGGACCCGGCCGCATTTCCTGTTCGCCGCCGGCCGGCCCGACCAGACACGCTTCGAACCGGTCGCCCTCTGATCCAAGCCACCCAGCACTGACCCGCCCGCATCGCTGGTTTCGTTGTGCCGGCCCGCGTTGCTTGCTATAGGGTTGAGTATCGGACCCGATGGTTTTGCCATGCG
>JAIXTS010000407.1 GCA_027483805.1 Azospirillum sp.
CGCTGGTGGTCACGCCCTGTGCGTTGATGCTGCGGGCCCGCCTGCATGACTGGCGCGTGGCGCGGCGGGGGCACCCTGCAACGCCGGTCGCTCCGCCAATGCTGGACCGGGCAGCGGAGTGAAGCCAATCTGCCGTGGGCTTGTCCCTTGGCCGATTGGCGGCCGCCCGGCCGGTCCCTTATGCTTTACGCCAACGGTCAAAGATTTTGGCCGTCGGTACGGCGGCGATCGCCGCCGCGCGCCACGTGGCGCGTCGCCAAGCCCATGGATATGGGCGCCGGCGACTGAGGGGCAGGAAAGAGTGACCAACGGTCAGAGATTTTGACCGTTGGCCTTACTCGCTGCGTTCGCGGTTGAAACTCATCGAATAGACAAAACGGTCGGCCGGGTGGGCGCTTTCGCTGGCCAGGAACAGGGCGCCATGGCCGTCATGGTACAGCCGCCGGGTCAGCAGGGCCGCCGCCCCCGTATCACTGCCCAGCAGCGCGGCCACCTGTCCATCCAGGACCATGGCGCTGATCTGCTGGTCGATGCGGACGGCGGCGATGCCGTAGCGGGCTTCGATGGCATCCGCGATGGTGGGGCGGGCCTCGATCTCGGCCTGGCTGGGCGCACAATCGGCCCGGACCAGGACGCGGGTCAGGCCGACCGTGCCGCTGCCCGTTCCCCGCCGGCCGCGCAGTTCCAGCCAGCCGGCCGGTTCCAGGCCCAGATCGCGGGCAAAGCCGTCGGCCGGGGCGGGGCCATAGGCCAGGATGGTCAGGCGCGCATCGCGGGCATATTGCAGCAGGTCCTGGAACCCGCCCAGCGGCTGGACGAAAAGGCTGGCCGGGGTGGCCGCGGCAACCACCGTTCCCGCCCGCCTTTTGCGGGTGACCAGCCCCGCCTCGGTCAACAGGCGCAGGGCGTCGCGTGCCGTGTGCCGGGAAATCTCGTGTGTGGCGCAGAGTTCCTGTTCGGTCGGCAGCAGGTCGCCCACCTTGTAGGTGCCATTGGCGATGGCGGCACGCAGCATCTGGGCGATCTGCTGATACCGGGGCGTCGCGGTCTTTGCCAAATCCTGTGGTCCCTTACTGGCGGCGCATCTGGTCCCAGGCGGCGGAAAGATCGGCCCGGTGCGCGGGGTCTGCGACGGAGATCAAGGCCATGGCGCGGGCCTGCTCGTCAAGCCCGCGCAGGTCGACAAGCCCGTGCTCTGTCGCCACCAGCCCGACATCGCAGCGCGGGATGGTCACGCAGGGCGTGGACAGCCGCGGCACGATGCGGGACAGGGTGCCGCTGCGGGCCGTGGAGACCAGCGCCAGGATGGGCAGGCCCCCCGGCGCTATCCGCGCACCACGCAGGAAATCCAGCAGCCCGCCCCCGCCGGACACGGCCCTGTCGCCGATAAATTCCGCATTGGCCTGGCCGAACAGGTCGATCTCGATCACCGAATTGATGGCCACCAGCCGGGGAATGGCGCCCAGGGTGCGGATATCGTGGGTGTAACCGACCGGGCGGAACTGCATGCGCGGATCACCGGCCACAGCCCGATACAGATCCGTCGACCCCAGCGCCACACCCGCCTTGATCGATCCCGGTTCGTCGCACAGCACATCCTGCAACAGCAGGGGCAGCAACGGGTCAGACACCATGCCCGCATGCAGGCGGATGTTGCGCAGGCCCGACAGATTGGCCAGCATCGCCAGCTGCACCTTGCCAAGCCCGAATTGCAGCGTGTCACCATCGCGCAGCAGGGGACGGATATGCCGGGCAATGGCCGTGAAGGCGCTGTCCAGGGCCACTGGCGGTACGGTCAGCACGGGCTGATCCACCGCAACCACCGCATCGGCATCGCCCATGGGCAGATGGATGCCATCCGCCGGGACCGGCATCTGCGGGGTGATCAGCAGCAGGCGGTGGCGGGCACGGGCCCAGGCGGCGGGCGTAAAATCCACGGCGACGCCCAGCGAACAACGGCCATCGGCATCGGGTGGCGCCACCAGGGCAACCGCGACATCGGCCGACGCGTCGGTCAGGCGCTGCCAGCTGGATGTGTAGGTTTCCGGCACCACCCGCAACCGCCCCGCGCGGGCACTCTCCTGCCAATCCGGGCTGGCGAATGTCGCCTCGCCCTGCGCGCGCGGATGCAGGCCCGGCCAATCAAGGCGGTTGACGCCGGGAATCCAGATCCCATGGAATGTCAGGCCCTCGGCCTGTTCCGGGGCCTGCTGGAAGGCATCAAAAAGGGCGGTGGGTTGGCCAGAACAGCCGGCAACATAAACACGGCCGGATGTCCGCGCGTGGGCGGCGATCCAGGCCGGGGCATCCCTCAGGGCGATTTTCTGCATTTGACCGTCTTTCCAATCTTCCCAGCGGGACGGGACTCATGATAATGAAAATATGTCCGGACAAATAGAGGCATCATGTCACTGATTGCACGGTTTGCCGATCACCTGCACCGTCCCATTCCCGCCGCGCTCCGGCAACAGGCTGCCTTGCATGTCCTGGACTGGGCCGGGTGCGCCGTCATCGGCGCCACCACAGAAGTGGCCGCGCGTCTGGCGGATGTTTTCCTGCGGGGTCAACAGGGCCCTTGCAGGGTCATCGGCCATGGCGGTGGCGTGGGGCCGGAGGCGGCGGCCCGCTATCTGGGCGCCCTTGGCAATATCTATGAAATGGATGATGTGGACAAACGGGCGCGGCTGCATCCGGGGCCTGTGGTCATCCCGGCGGCGCTTGCGGCGGCGCAGGCCACGGGGGCCGATGCCGGTACCCTGCTGGATGGCCTGGTGCGCGGGTATGAGGCCATGGTGCGGCTGGGCCGGGCCCTGGGGGATGTGCATTACCGCTATTGGCACAGCACGGCCAGTTGCGGCACGGTGGGCGCGGCGGTGGCGGTGGCCGCCATCCTGTGCCTGGACCGTGAGGCGACGGCCCAGGCCATTGCGCTGGCCGTGACACGGACCGGCGGCCTGTGGGAAACGCGCAATGACCCGCGTTCCAATGCCAAGCAGGTCCATAATGCCCAGGCGGCGGGCGATGGCTGGCTGGCGGCCATGATGGCGGCGGCGGGCCTGCGCGGTCCGGCTTCCATTCTGGAGGGCAGGGAAGGGCTGTTTGCGGCAACCGCCGGGGCGGCCGATCCGGCCGCCATCCTGGCCGACGCAGCACCCGATGCCTGGTGCCTGACCGATATCAGCCTTAAGCCCTGGCCCGCCTGTCGCCACGCCCATCCCGTGATTGATGCGGCCCTGGCCCTTCTGGATCAGGTGGGCCGGCCCGCATTGCCGGTGTCGGACGTGACCGACATCGCCATCCAGACCTATGGCGATGCCCTGCGCTTCTGCGACCGGCCGGATCCCACCACGGTGATTGAAGCGAAATTCTCACTCCAGCATTCGGTCGCCGTCACCCTGCTGGGCGGTCCGCCGCCCTTGTCGGCTTTTGACCCGCCGGCCATTGCCGATCCGGCCGTTGCCACCATGCGGTCAAGGGTGAAGGTGGCGGTGGGCCAGCCCTATGAAGAACGCTATCCAGCCCGCTTCGGGGCGCGGCTGTCCGTCACCCTGGCCGATGGCAGGCTGCTGGTGCGCGAACAGGCCGATGCCTTGGGCGATCCGGAAAACCCGCTGCCCGGGGTCCGGGCCGTGGCCAAGGCCCGGACCCTGATGCAGGCGGCTGGAATGGATGAGGATGCGGTGGAACGGTTGATCGCTGATTGTCTGGGCCTGGTCGGCGGCGGCCCAGTGCGGCTGTCCTGGCCGCTGGTGCTGATGCGGGGGGCGGCATGACCGCATCGGAAATCCTGGCCCGGCACGCCCTGTCGGTCGAATGGGACATGCTGCCCGCCCCGGCGCGGGCGGCGGCCTGCACGTTCCTGCTGGACAGTCTGGGCGTCGGCATCGCCGGTTCCCGCGCCGCGTTCGCCGATGATGTGGCGGCCGCTGCCCAGGGCTGGACCGGTGCCGGCACCGCGCCGGTGCTGGGGCGGGCGGCCCTGGTCGGCGCGCCACAGGCGGCCTTCATCAATGCCTATCAGATCCATGCGCAGGAATTCGACTGTGTGCATGAAGGGGCGGTTGTCCATCCGCTGGCCACCATCCTGTCCGCCCTGATGGCCGATACCGCGCGGCAGCCATCGGCCGTTTCCGGGGGTGATTTCGGCGCGGCCCTGGTGGCCGGTGTCGATATTGCCGCCACGCTGGGGCTGGCGGCCAAGACACCGTTGAAGTTTTTCCGCCCGGCCACGGCCGGTATTTTCGGCTGCGTCGCGGCCCTGGCCCGGCTGCGCCGGCTGGACCTTGCCACGACCGTCAGTGCCCTCGGCCACGCCCTGGCCTTTGCGTCGGGCACCATGCAGGCGCATGTGGAGGGCAAGCCCGGCCTGCCCTTGCAGATCGCGCACGCGGCCCAGGCCAGCCTGATGGCCCTTGACCTTGCCATCGCCGGGCTGCCGGGGACCACGGGCAGCATTGACGGCCCCTTCGGTTATCTGTCGCTGTTTGAAACGGCGTCCGACCTGATGCCGCTGCTGGCCGATCTGGGCCGCGTCTGGCGGATCACGGAGGTCAGTCACAAGCCGTTTCCCACGGGCCGTGCCGCCCATGGCGCCATCGTCGCCACCCAGGCGCTGATGCGCGACCATGGGGTGACACCGGCCAATCTGGACAGCCTGACCTACACGGCACCGCCCCTGATCCACCGGCTGGTGGGGCGGCGGTTGCCCGCCTATCCGGGCGCCATGACCGCCAATTACGCCCGCCTGTGCTTTGCCTGGCTGGGGGCGGTGGTGCTGACGCGCGGCACCGTGGGGCTGGCCGATTTCAGCGCCGGCCGCCTGACGGACCCGACCCTGCACAGCCTGGGCGGCCGCATTCAGGTCCTGGTCGACAGCAATCCCGACCCCGCCGCCTTTGTCCCGGCGATGGCAGAGGCGGTACTGACCGATGGGCGCGTTGTCCAGGTTCGGATCGACAGCCAGTTGGGCAGCCCGGCCACACCGCTCAGCCGCGACCAGCATCTGCGCAAGTTCCGCGCCTGTCTGGAATTTGCTGGGGCCACCGCGTTGGCCGACCCGCTGATCCAGGCCATCGACAGGGTGCACGAACAGGAAGACATGGCCGCGCTGCTGCGCCGGGCCGCCGGCCTTGCCGGATAAACCAAAGGAGACGGGACCCATGGACGGGCACAGGACCTATTTCAACGCCGTGGACTGGGACGCCTTGCAGAAGGACCACCCGATCGGCGACGATTTTGTGCGCTTTGCGACAAAGACCAGCCGGGATGAGCTGACGGCCCATCAGAACCGTCTGTTCATGCGCTGCGTCGCCCGCGCCTGGGCGACGCCCTTCTATCAGCGCCTCTGGGGCAAGGCGGGGATCGAGCAGGGGGATATCCGCTCCATCGCGGATCTGCCCCGGCTGCCCAGCTTTGACAAGTCCGACATCATGGCCAGCCTGGACATCGCCCCGCCCTTCGGCGATTTTTCCGGCTTCACCTCCTACCCTGCGGGCGAGCGGCCACCCGTGATTTTCCACACGACCAGCGGCACCACCGGAAAGCCCCAGGTCCTGCTGTTCGGCGCCAAGGGGCGGGAGGCGCAGAACCTGCTGCTGGGCCGGCTCTACCGGTTCCAGGGCTTGGCACCCGACGATGTGGTCCACTCCGTCTATGGCCATGGCATGATCAATGGCGGCCATTATGTACGCGAAAGTGTGATCCACTGGACCTCCGCCATCTTCATGTCGGCCGGAACGGGGGTGGAAACCCGCTCTGTGCAGCAGATCCAGCTGATGAAGGAATTCGGTGCCACGGTGATTGTCGGCTTTGCCGATTACATCAAGAAGCTGGCGGAAGTGGCGCGCGAACAGGGGCTGGACCCGGCCCGCGACCTGAATATCCGCATGATTTCCGGCCATCTGGGCCGCGAGGACAAGGAAAGCCTCTCACGCGCCTGGGGCGGGGCCACGTGCTTTGACTGGTACGGTGTGGGCGACACGGGCTGCATCGCGGGCGAGGGGCCGGACCGCGACGGTCTCTATGTCATGGAAGACGCCCAGTATCTGGAGGTCTGCGATATCGACAGCGGCAGGCCCGTCGCCGACGGCGCCCTGGGCGATATGGTGGTCACCTGCCTCTACAAGGACGATATCCACCCCATCATCCGCTTCAACACCCATGACGTGACGCAGGTCCGCACCGATGCATCGTCCATCGGCGTGGTCTATAAGCGGATTGAGGGCTTCATGGGCCGATCCGACAATATGGTGAAGATCCGCGGCATCAATATTTTCCCGCAGGCCGTGGGGCCCATGTTGGATGGTGTGCCCGGCATCACCGGCGAATTCATCTGCAAGGCCGTGCGCGATGCGGCGGGCCGGGATGAATTTATGGTCATCGCCGAAACCAGTGCCGCCGGCAACGACCGTCAGGCGGTCGCCGAACGCTGCCGCGCCGTTCTGAAGCAGAAGATCGGGATCGAAGTGGCGGTGGAACTGGTCGACCATCGTGCGACCGCGACCCTGACCCAGATCGATGTGCGGCAGAAGCCCATCCGTCTGATCGACGAACGGTTCAAACAGTGATGTCCGCCCCGTTCGACCCGACCCGCACCGGTGCTGCTGCCCTGGCCGCCCTGTATCGCCAGGGGGTGACCGATCCCGTCACCGTGACCCGCCTCTATCTGGACCGGATCGCCGCCCTGGATGGTCAGGTCCGCGCCTTCAATCAGGTGCTGGAGGTGCAGGCGTTGCATGCCGCTGCGGCATCGGCCGGGCGCTGGGCATCGGGGCGGCCCCTGTCCGACCTGGATGGCGTGCCCCTCGCGGTGAAGGCCAATATCGCGGTTGCCGGGGCCTTCTGGCATGCCGGCATCGCTGCCTACCGGGACCGGGTGGCGCCCAGGGATGCCGATTGTGTGGCCCGCCTGCGCGATGCCGGCGCCATCATCCTGGGCATTGTCAACATGCATGAAGGCGCCCTGGGTGCCACCACCGACAATGTCTGGTTCGGGCGGACCCAGAACCCGCTGCGCGCCGGCTTAACACCCGGCGGGTCCAGCGGCGGATCGGCGGCCTGTGTGGCGGCGGGCATGGCAGCCGCCGCCCTGGGGTCCGACACGATGGGATCGGTACGTATCCCCAGCGCCTATTGCGGTCTGGCCGGATACAAGCCGGCCCGCCGGGCCATCAGCATCGACGGTGTCATCCCCTTATCCACGACGCTGGACCATGTCGGTGTGCATGGGCGGACCGTGGCCGACTGCGCCCTGGTGGCCGCCCATGCCGGGGCCTTGTCCCCGCCGGGACCGACCCGCCTGTCCGGCCTGCGCCTGGCCAGTCCCGACTGGCGGTCGCGTGTCGATGCGCCCGACCCTATCTGGGCCGCGCGTGATGCGGCGGCGGCCCGGCTGCTGTCCGCCGGCATGGCCGCCCTTGATGCCGATCTGACCAATTATCAGCCGGGACAGGCCCGCCGCCTGGGCCTGCTGGTATCGGAGGTGGAGGGGCTGAACGCTCACGCGGCCCAACTGGCCACCGGCGATGACGGCTTCTCGCCTGAATTCCTGTCCTTGCTGCGCTGGGGGGGCAAGCAGCCGGCGACCAAGGTTGCAGCGGCCTATCAGGGGTTGGATGAGATCCGGCTGGCGGGTCTGGCCTGGCTGGACACGCTGGATGCGGTCCTGCTGCCCACCGCCCCGCAGACGGCCTTTGCCTTCAGCGATCCTGTGCCCGCCAATCAGGCCGATTTCACGGCCCTGGCCGATTTCATTGGCTGTCCCGCCGTGGCCGTTCCCGCCGGCCTGTCGCCCGATGGCCTGCCCCTGTCGGTGCAGGTCATGGGCCGGGATGCGGCCATTGTTCTGGCCGTGGCATCGGCGCTGGAATGACGGTGCGGGCCGGGGAA
>JAIXTS010000063.1 GCA_027483805.1 Azospirillum sp.
ATTTTGGCCGCCGGTATAAGCCTGCAATCCGCCACAAACCGATACAATTTGGCATGCGGTCACGCCTTCCCGTGCATGCCCTTGCGTGCCATCTTCCTTTAATCCTCATCCAACCATTCCCGATCCATGCAGGCCTCTGAAAACCCCCATATCTTCCTGGTTGATGACCACCGCGATATCCGTGAGACGCTGACCCGATTTCTGGAAAAACACGGGATGCGGGTAACGGCCGCAGAGGACGCGGCCGCGGCGCGACGCCGGTTGCGGGCCTGTGCCGCCGATCTGATCGTGCTGGATGTCATGATGCCGGGGGAGGACGGGCTCAGCCTGTTCCGTCATATCCGGGAAACCATGGATACACCCGTCATTTTTCTGACGGCGATCGGTGAGGCCACCGACCGCATTGTCGGGTTGGAGATGGGTGCCGACGATTACGTGACCAAACCGTTCGAGCCGCGCGAATTGCTGGCCCGCATTCGGGCCGTTCTGCGTCGCAGCCACAGCCTGCCGGTGACCGGCATGCGCCGCAAGGCGGATGAAAGCCGACTGACCTTCGATGGCTGGCTGCTGGACCTGAACCGCCGGGAACTGCTGGGCAGTGACGGGGTGGTCGTCTCGCTGTCGACCGCCGAATTCTCGCTGCTGGAAGCGTTCGTGCGCCATCCCAACATGGTGCTGACCCGCGAACAGCTGCTGGATCTGACCAAGGGCCGGGAGGCCGATGTCTTTGACCGCTCCATCGATAACCAGGTCAGCCGTCTGCGCCGCAAGATCGAGCCCGATCCCCGCAACCCGACCCTGATCAAGACTGTCTGGGGCGGCGGCTATTGCCTGGCGACGGAGGTCAAGGCGGCATGAAGCGCCTGATGTCCCTGCTGCGGCAGCCGCGCAGCCTGTTCACCCACATGGTGGCACTGCTGATCGGGGCCATGCTGGTGGCCAAGCTGGGCAGTTGGACGGCGTCGCTGGACGACAAGGCGGCCACCGTGCGGCGCACGCATGTGGAGGAGATGCTGCCCCGCATCGCCAATACCAGCCGGATCATGGGCATCCTGCCCCGGGAACTGCGCGTCGATACGCTGGCCGGCATCCGGGCCCGCGAAACCCGGTATTCCGTGGATGATCAGCCCATCCTGTCCCCCGATCTGGTGCTGAGCGATCCCCAGGCCATTGCTGCACGCGATCGGCTGATGGATCTGCTGGACCTGCCGCGCAGCGCCGTCCTGTTCAAGATGTGGAACAAGGCCGAGAATGCCGAGCCCGGCTGGTTCCACAATCCCTGGGCCGCGATCGAGCCCGTGGAGATGGGCATGAAGTTTTCCGTCCGGCTGCCGGACGGGCAATGGTTGAACGCCGTCAATCGCCGCATGATCCAGCCTACGGTGTGGAGCAGTACATCGACCTGGACGCTGTTGACCTCCATCCTCATGGTGGCGCTGGCCAGTTTCTACATCTCCCGCCGCCTGTCCGGGCCTTTGCGCGATCTGGCTGACCGCGCCGACCGGCTGGGACGCGGAGAGTCGGCGCCGGCGCTGGAAACGGAGCGTGGGCCGGAAGAGGTGCGACGGGCCGCCCATGCCTTCAACGCCATGGGCGCGCGCATCCGCCGGTTCGTGGATGACCGGACCCGGATTCTGGCCGCCATTTCCCATGACCTGCGTACCCCCATCACCAATCTGCGCCTGCGCGTGGAACTGCTGGACGAGGGGGAGACCAAGGCCCGCATGCTGGAAACCCTGGACGAGTTGCGGTCCACGGTTGAAGCGACCCTGTCCTTTACCCGTGATGAATTGGGGGAGGAGGCGGTGCGTGCCGATCTGTCGACCCTGGTGGAAAGTGTCTGTGACGATTTCGCCGATACGGGCCATCCGGTCAGTTTCAGCGCTGCCGACCGTCTGCCGCTGATCTGCCGCACGGGCTCCATGCGCCGCGCCATTCGCAACCTGATCGAAAATGCCCTGGCCTATGGCGGCAGTGCCCGCGTTTCCATGCGCAATGACGGGACCGAGGCCATGATCATCGTGGCCGATGACGGCCCGGGTATTCCGGAAGGGGACCTGGAGCGGGTCTTCGAACCCTTTGTCCGCCTGGAATCCTCGCGCAATCGCCGGACCGGCGGGGTGGGCTTGGGCCTGTCCATCGCGCGCTCCGTCGTGCATGGGCACGGGGGGGATATCCGCCTGCTGAACCGGCCGGGCGGGGGGCTGAACGCCGTGATCACATTGCCGATCCTGTCGGGTCCGCACCATGACGGGATCGTCTACCGCAGCGCCGCCTGATTGCCGGGTCAGCGGACACGCAGCAATCCCCGATCCCAATCGCGGCTGACGCGGGCATAGCCGGCCGCAAAGCGCAGATCGGACAGGCTCAGCGCGCGGTCGAGCCTTTCGGCATTCTCCCGCGCCATCGGCCGCACGCGGACACGGGTCCGGGCTTCGACATGCTGTCCGATACCGATCAGCGGCAAGGTCAGGGTCAGGCCCATCCGGCTGCTGCCCGTAGTGGCCGTGGCGTCCAGTGACAGGGTGACCCCCGTGCCGAACTGCCGTGACAGCGTGTAGGTGCCACCCCAGTCCCCGGCCAGATAAAGGCCCAGCGCCAGTTCACTGCGCGTGCCGCCATCCTGCCCTTCCCACCCCCCGGCGATGAAGCCGCTGGTGCGGCCGGTTCCGCGATAGATGGTCTGCACCGTGGGCGGGCGTTTCCAGACATGGTGGATAGCCGTGCCCAGCGACCAGCGGGCCCGCACGGGTTGATGGCGCAGTTCAAAACCGCCGCCCCCATACATCGGGTCCAGATGCCCGGCTTCGACCAGCAGGTCCAGCGCGGGCGTCAGGGCGCGGACAATGGCCATCTGTGCGCGGTCCAGGCTGAAGCGCCGGTGCAGGTAGAGCGCGGCATCGTCACGTCCGGCCGATGGTGGTTCCCATCGCGGCCAGCCGATATTGGCGGCGGTTGCGACCCGTCCCTCCGCCGTCAGGATCCAGCCGGCCATGGGCAGTACATGCAGGAGGCCACCCGCCGAAAGCCTGCCGGCCCAGGGGGAGCCGCGCGGCCCCGGCTCAAGCTCACTCAACGCCTCCACCTGCAGCTCCCAGAAATGGGAGAGCGTTTCCGGCGTGTCTGCACGCCGGAACCGGCTGTTGCGGCGGATTTCGGCGGGGCTGGTCCGGTGCCGGCGCAGGGCATCGATGTCACTGCCGGAAAGTCCGACCGCCATTCCGGGCAGACCCAGCCGGTGGCTGGAAAGGGTGACGCGTGGCGATGGGGGGGCTGCATCGGGCACGGCGGCGCGAAACGCGGCACCCGGCGATTGCGACAGGCCGATATCCGTAAAAGTCCCGCCATCGGGCTGGCGGGTCCGGCGGAACCAGGGTTCATCCTGGCTGGCGCCATCGAATTGTATCACCGCCCGGCCGACCAATCCCCGATCGCGGCGCCATCCCAGGGTGACGAAGGATCCCGCCTCCTCGACGGCCCATCCTGCCTCCAGCAACGGCCCGTCCGGTCCCCCCAGTCCCCCCGACAGCCAGGTACTGCGCAAGCCGGGCAAGCGGACCGGCAACCGCAGATGGATGACAGGCCGCAGATCGCCCGTCCCGTCGCGGCCGATGCCGGCCGACAGTTCCAGCCTGGCCATCCGGCTGCCCAGCAACAGGCTGTCCAACCGGCCGGTCATGCTGTCGCCGTGACCCCGGCTATCCAGGACAAGCGCCGGGAGGTGCCGCTGCTGTTCGATCAATTCGGCGGCGACATCCGCCACCAGCCCCCAATCGCCCTGACGCAGGCTGGCGGACAGGGCGCGGACGGGTCGAAGGCCGACAGTGGTGCCGGGCACACCGTCGGCCGGTGTTTCCAACGACATCCAGGCCGACCCGATGGTGGGCAGAAACGCCGTGGGCTGATCCGCCGGCGGCGAGTCAGCCCGGCAGGCCAGAGCCGGCAGCAGCAACAGACACAGAGACGGCAGCAAGCGCATTGGCGGCAGCGATGGTGGTGCTGCATCCACTATTCATCAATGCGGCCAGGAAAGGCAATCATCACGCGATCATCAAACCTGATGAAGGTACATATGGTAGTCGATATCCGGAACAGACCCTGCCACACGCAGCAGTTCCGCCCGCTTGATCGCCAGGAAAGCGCGATGCAGATCCGCGCCGAGGGCGGATTTCAGAAAATCCGACGCTTCCGCCTGTGCGATGGCGGCCCGCCAGTCGGCAGGCATGGACCCGGAAAAGGGTGTTTCCAGGGTGAAGCCCTGGCACTCTGCCGCGGGGCCCGGGTCGATATCCTGGGCAATTCCCTGCCGGATACCCGCCAGAACGGTGGTGCCCACCAGATAGGGATTGGCATCCACACCGGACGGACGATGTTCCAGGCGTCTGGCCGCCACGGGTCCGGCCGGGATCCGCAGCGCCACCGACCGGTCATTGATGCCCCAGGTCGGTTGTACGGGTGCGTACAGCTTCGCCACAAACCGGCGCCAGGAATTGGCATGCGGGGCAAAGGCCAGCATGCCGTCCCCCATGGTGGCCGCCAGCCCGCCAATGGCCTGCCGCAGCAGCAGATTGGGCGCCGGCGCGCCCTCGGCCTCGGCGAACTGGTTGCGGCCCTGGCCATCATTCATTGAGACGTGAAGATGCATGCCCGACCCGGCCTGTCCCGCAAACGGTTTGGCCATGAAGCAGGCGGTCATGCCCTGCCGCCGGGCCAGCGCACGGACCAGCCGTTTCAGCATCACCAGATCATCGGCGGCACGCAGCAGGTCGGTGCGGTATCGCAGCGTCAGCTCATACTGGCCCCTCGCATATTCGGAAATCAGGGTCTCCAGCGGCAGAGCCTGCTTCCTGGCCGCATCATAGACGGGACCGAAAAAGGGCTGCATGCCGTCCAGGTCATCCAGGCCATAGACCTGCACCTGATCATGCCGCCGACGGTCCAACGCCATGGCGGCCGGTCGCGGCTTGCCATCCAGGCCCGGTTCCGCATCCAGCAGGTAGAATTCCAGTTCGAAGGCGCCGGCGGGAAACAGGTCCGCCGCCGCCAGCGCCTTCAACTGTGCCGCCAGGGCGTGCCGGGGATCGGCGCCATGCGGACGCCCGTCCAGATGGTAGAGGCTGACAAGAACCTGGGCGCGCAACGGCATCGTCCAGGGCATCAGCACCAGGGTGCCGGGGATGGGCCAGGCGCGCAGGTCTGCATCGCCGACCGACCATACCAGGCCCGTCTCCTCCACATCCTCCCCCGTCACATCGAGGCCCAGGATGGAGCAGGGAAGGTGGCGGCCATGGCGGTAGAGGCTTTCGACCTCGTGCCGCCGGATGATCTTGCCGCGCCCGATGCCATTGGCGTCGGTCAGGACGATATCAACCGCCTCTACATCCGGGTGGGCCGCCAGGAAGGTTTCAGCTTCCGACCAATCGGCGATCTGCATCCTCATACCCTCCCCACCGTGACCTTGCCCTGCGCCAATATCCTGGTCACATCCGCGAAGGCCGCGACCAGCGTATCGACCTGCGCCGCCGTGGTGGCCGGGCAGACCAGCATCATGTTGTGGAAAGGTGCGATCAGGACGCCCCGGTTCAGCAAGGCCAGATGGATCGCCTGTTCCAGCGGCCCGGCATGCGCCGCTTCGGCTTGGGTTCCGTTGCGCAAAGGGCCCGGCGCACAGATGAACTCCACCCGCGCCCCCACCCGCACCACATGCCAGGGCAGACCATGGGCCGCGATCACGTCCGACAGGCCAGCGTATAGCCGTGTGGCCAGGAGTTCCATATGGGCGTAGGCCTCGACCGTCATCACCCGTTCCAGGGTGGCGCGCATGCAGGTCATGGTCAGGGCATTGGCCGACAGGGTGGTGCCCATACCGGAATGGCCGGCCGGCGTCGCCGCCCGTGCTGCATCCAGCCGTCGCGCGACATCGTCCGTGAAGCCCCAGATGCTGGCCGGTACGCCCCCTGCCACGGGTTTGCCCAGAACAAACAGGTCCGGCTCAAGCCCATGGGCGCCGCTGTACCCGCCGGGGCCGGTGGAAATCGTATGGGTCTCGTCGATCAGCAGCAGCGTCCCGGTTCGTCGGGTCACCGCGCGCAACGCCGCATGGAAACCAGGATCGGGCAGCACCATGCAGCAATTGGTCAGAACCGGTTCGGTAATGACGCAGGCCACCTGTTCGTCGGCCAGTGCCGCTTCCAGGGCCGGGATATCATTGAACTCCACCACCCGCGTATCGGCGGTCAGGTCGGTGAACTGTCCCAGCAGGCCTGGGCGGTTGACGGGGACACCATCGATCAGCCGAACGAAGGTTTCGTCCACCGTGCCATGATAGCAGCCATTGAAGACCAGTATCCTGCGGCGCCCGGTCACGGCACGCGCGACTCGCAGGGCAAAGCGGTTGGCATCGGTGGCGGTTGTTGCCACCTGCCAGTGCGGAAGCCGGAACCTCCGGGTCAGCAGGCCGCCCACGGCCAGAGCATCATCACTGGGCAGCATATAGGTCAGGCCCCGTCCGGCCTGGGCCGTCAGGGCTTCACGCACCGGTTCCGGTGAATGGCCAAACATGGATCCGGTATCGCCCAGACAAAAATCAGCCAGAACATGACCGTCGGTATCGGTCAGGCTGGCCCCTGTGGCCTGCGCGACAAGGAAGGGGAAAGGCATCGGCCAATCCCGCATCCAATGCATGGGAACGCCTTGATAGAAACCGGGCAGCCCGGCGCCCGCGCGGGCTGCGGCATCCGGATGGGTCGCACCATAGTGCGCCCGTTCCGCTACCATCATGGCGGCAATCGTGGCGGCATCGATCCCGCCGTAAACTTCGCCCATTCACACCACCCCCCGACCGTTCTCCCGGAAGTTCGCCCAACTGTCGGGGCCGGTCGGGGGGGGCGTCAAGGGCCTGTCAGTGCGGAAACCAGACCCCGGCCACCCGGTGCAGCCGATCCAGGTCGTCCATGGTCAGATCGACACGGCGGCGTGACAGGGTAATGCCGTAAATCACCCCTTCATCATCCTGGCGCAGATAGAAGGCCATCGGTGCAAAGTTCAGCCGATTGATCACCAGATCGCCGACATTGGCCGGCGCGTTGGGATTGACCAGCAAGGTGGTGCCGATACCGATGGCCGGCGCATTCGACAGGTCATGGACCGTCACGGCATAGGCCCCCTGGACACCACGCATTTGCGGCGGGCGCGGCATGGTGCCGGCGGCCTTTGCGTCCACCCCGTCGCGGGACAGGTCACGCCCCTCATAAACGGGAACTTCCGTATCGGCCTTGTTCTCGCTCAGCATCGATCGCAGCGGGCTGGCCGGCGACAGCATCTCTGTCGGGCCCACGCCAAAAATCTTGGCCAGTCGGATCACATGGTCAGGCCGGAAAGGGCGAACCCCGTTCTCCAGCTTGGATATCTCACTTTTGGACAAGCCGGCTGAAGCAGCCAGCGCCGCCAAACTCATCCCGCGTGAGGTGCGCATCATGCGCAGATGGACACCGTCATGATGTTGCACTTGTTGATGTCTCCCCTGACAGACTTCTAAGGAAACATACATTGTTGCCGTTTCCCGTGAAGGTCGGGGGACTAGTCCAAACGGATAGGTCGTTTTTTATGAAAGTTTGCCGAGAAAGTTTCCACTGGCGACTGCTTGCCTGTGGGCTTGGCGACCCACCCGCCTTGCACCAGCGGGACGAAATCTTGACCCTTGGTCAATCTTTCCTGGCCCTCAATCGCCTGCCTCTGCATCCGCGCCCTTGGCTTGGTATCCGCGCCGACGGCGCGGCGGCATTATATGGGGCTTCTCGCACATCCAGATGGGTTTATCCGCGCCTTGTCGTGCGCGTGGTCCCGTGCCACCTTCCTTGCCAACAAGTCTGAGGGAGGATCACTTGGTCGAGAAGCTTTACCATTTCATCGGCGGCGCCCGTGTCGAGGGCAAGTCCGGCCGTTTCGCCCCCGTCTTCACGCCCATGACGGGCGAGATTTCGGCCGAAGTGCCGCTGGGCAGCACGGTGGAACTGGCCGAAGCTGTGGCCAATGCCAAGGAAGCCCAGCCCGCCTGGGCTGCGACCAACCCGCAAAAGCGCGCCCGCGTGCTGATGAAGTTCCTGGAACTGCTGGCCCGCGATTTCGAAAAGATCGCGCTGAAGCTGGCGCTGGAACATGGCAAGACCCTGCCCGACGCGCGCGGCGACATCCAGCGCGGTCTGGAAGTCGTCGAATTCGCCATCGGCATTCCGCACCTGCTGAAGGGAGAATATACGGAGGGCGCTGGCCCCGGCATCGACATGTATTCGATGCGCCAGCCGCTGGGCGTGGTGGCCGGCATCACGCCGTTCAACTTCCCCGCCATGATCCCGATGTGGAAATTTGCCCCGGCCATTGCGTGTGGCAACGCCTTCATCCTGAAGCCGTCGGAGCGCGATCCGTCAGTGCCGCTGATGCTGGCCGAGCTGATGGTTGAGGCAGGGCTGCCCAAGGGCATCCTGAATGTCGTGAATGGCGACAAGGAAGTGGTCGATGCCATCCTGGACCATCCCGATATCAAGGCCATCGGCTTTGTCGGCTCCACCCCCATTGGCGAGTATATCTACACCCGTGGCACGGCCAAGGGTAAGCGGGTGCAGGCCTTTGGCGGCGCCAAGAACCATGCGCTGATCATGCCTGACGCCGACCTGGACATGGTGGCCGACGCCCTGATCGGGGCCGGCTATGGCTCCGCTGGTGAGCGCTGCATGGCCATCTCCGTCGCGGTCCCCGTTGGGGAAAAGACGGCCGACGCCCTGGTCGAACGCCTAGCCCCGCGCGTGCGCACCCTGCGCGTCGGACCCTCCACCGATGAAAAGGCCGATTTCGGCCCCGTCATCACCCGCCAGCATATGGAAAAGGTGAAATCCTACGTCGATATCGGCGTGCAGGAAGGGGCCGAACTGGTGGTCGATGGCCGCGACGTGAACCTGCAGGGCTATGAAGGCGGCTATTATGTCGGCGGCGTCCTGTTCGACCGCGTGACCACCAACATGCGCATCTATAAGGAAGAAATCTTCGGGCCCGTGCTCTCCATCGTCCGCGCGCCGGATTATGAGACGGCCCTGTCGCTGCCCACCGACCATGAATATGGCAATGGTGTCGCCATCTTCACCCGCGATGGCGATACGGCCCGTGACTTTGCCGCCCGTGTGGATGTCGGCATGGTCGGCATCAATGTGCCGCTGCCGGTGCCGCTGGCCTATTACACGTTCGGCGGCTGGAAGCGGTCGGGCTTCGGTGACCTGAACCAGCACGGCCCGGACTCGGTGCGTTTCTACACCAAGACCAAGACAGTGACGGAACGCTGGCCCTCGGGCATCCGCTCCGGCGCGTCGTTCGTCATCCCGACCATGGGGTGATATCATCGGTCCAAGTTCGTGACCGATGATACGGCGGCGACCGCCGCCGCGCGGCACGTGCCGCGTAGCCAAGCCCACGCATGTGGGCGCCGGCGATTGAGGGGCGTGAAAGACTGACAAAGAGTCAGTCTTTCACGCCAATTGTATGAGGTTCCTATGGATTTCGATCTTTCCGAGGATCAACGCGCCATCCAGGATCTGGCCCGGGGTTTTGCGGCCGAGCATATGGCCCCGTTCGCCGGTGAATGGGACGAACACCATATCTTCCCCGTCGATACGTTGCGCCGGGCGGCGGAACTGGGTTTTGCCGGCATCTATTGTTCGGAAGCGTCCGGCGGCACCGGCCTGGGGCGGCTGGATGCATCGATCCTGTTTGAGGAATTGTCGGCGGCCTGTCCCTCTACGGCCGCCTATATTTCCATCCACAATATGGCCGCCTGGATGATTGATACGTTCGGCAACGACGATCAGAAATCCCGATGGCTGCCCGACCTGTTCTCCATGGCGACATTCGCCAGCTACTGCCTGACCGAACCGGGCGCCGGCTCCGACGCGGCGTCCTTGCGCACCAAGGCGGAGCGTGATGGCGACCATTATGTCCTGAACGGTTCCAAGGCCTTCATCTCCGGCGGTGGGGCATCGGACATCTATGTCGTGATGGTGCGCACGGGCGGGCCGGGGCCGAAGGGCATTTCCTGTCTGGTCGTGGAAAAGGGTACGCCCGGCCTGTCCTTCGGCAAGCAGGAAAAGAAGATGGGCTGGAACAGCCAGCCCACCGCGCAGGTGATCTTTGAGGATTGCCGCGTGCCGGTCGCCAACCGTCTGGGCGCTGAAGGCGACGGTTTTAAGATCGCCATGAAGGGCCTGGATGGCGGTCGCCTCAACATCGCCTCCTGCTCCCTGGGTGGGGCACGCGCCTGCCTGAATGCGGCCAGGGAGCATATGGAAGTGCGGCAGCAGTTCGGCAAAAAGCTGAGCGAGTTCCAGGCCTTGCAGTTCAAGTTCGCCGACATGGCAACAGAGCTGGAGGCCGCCCGCCTGATGGTCCATCGCGGGGCGGCGGCGTTGGATGCCGGTCACCCTGACGCCACGCTCTACTGCGCCATGGCCAAGCGCTTCGCCACCGATGCCGGGTTCACCGTCGCCAATGATGCGCTGCAGCTCCATGGCGGCTATGGTTACATCCGTGAATATCCGGTGGAACGCATCCTGCGTGACCTGCGCGTCCACCAGATCCTGGAAGGCTCCAACGAGATCATGCGCGTGATCATCGCCCGCCGGCTGTTGGGCGGGGCATAATGCCAGCGGCCTTTGATCTTGACTCATCAAGATCAAAGGCTTCGGCGGCATGGGCCGCCGCCGAAGCTAAGTCGGCGCGGATACCAAGGGGCATTGACCATGCCCCTTGGTATAATGCCAATCTACCAGAGGCTTGCCCTTTGGTAGATTGGAGGTCAGCGACTGCTGGCCCGGCGCACATGCGCCGTGATGCCCAAGCCGTCGGATGGCGGCGCCCGGCGTCTGAAGGAACGACTATAAGAGGCGAGCAAATGACCGAGACCTACGAAAACATCCTGGTGGAGACCAAGGGCGCCGTCGGCATCATCCGGCTGAACCGGCCCAAGGCGCTGAACGCCCTGTCCGACGGTCTGGTGACCGACATGGAAAAGGCCTTGAACGCCTTTGAGGATGATGCGGCGATCAACGTCATCGTCGTCACCGGCTCTGAAAAGGCGTTTGCCGCCGGGGCGGACATCAAGGAGATGATGAATTTCTCCTATATGGACGCTTATCTGAACGACTTCATCACCAAGAAATGGGGCCGTCTGGCCACCTGCCGCAAGCCGACCATCGCGGCGGTTGCCGGCTATGCGCTGGGCGGCGGCTGTGAACTGGCCATGATGGCCGATTTCATCATCGCCGCCGACAATGCCAAATTCGGGCAGCCGGAGATCACCATCGGCACCATTCCCGGCGCCGGCGGGACCCAGCGGCTGACGCGCGCCATCGGCAAGGCCAAGGCCATGGAAATGTGCCTGACGGGCCGCATGATGGACGCAGCGGAGGCGGAACGGTCGGGCCTGGTCGCCCGCGTGGTCCCGCTGGCCGACCTGATGGATGAGGTGATGAAGACGGCCGAGAAGATTGCGTCCCTGTCGCGCCCCGCCGCCATGATGGCGAAGGAGGCGGTGAACCGCAGCTTTGAGGCGACCCTGACGGAGGGCCTGCTGTTCGAACGCCGCGTCTTCCACAGCACCTTTGCCCTGGCCGATCAGAAGGAAGGCATGGCCGCCTTCGCGGAAAAGCGGCCGCCCAACTTTACGGGCAAGTGACCTTGGTGATCAGGGCGGGGCGGTCGGACTTCCCCGCCCTTTGTTTTTGTACCGGTTGCAAGGCCACTCCATCAGTCTTATCTGTTGCACCGCAAAATAATCGATCTGGGAGGATCACCCGTGAGCAGCTTGAATGACGTCGTCATCGTTGCCGGCACCCGCACCGCCATCGGCGGTTTCGGCGGCAGCCTGAAGGATTATGCGCCCGCCGAGCTGGGCACACTGGTGATCAAGGAAGCGATCAGCCGTGCCGGCCTCTCGCCCGCCGATGTGCAGCATGTGGTCATGGGGCAGGTGATCCCCAGTGGCCCGCAGGACGCCTATCTGGCGCGCGTGGCCGCCGTGAATGCCGGCGTTCCGGTACAGGCACCGGCCCTGACATTGAACCGCCTTTGCGGGTCCGGCGTCCAGGCCATCATCTCCGCCGCGCAGATGGTCAAGCTGGGTGAATGCGCCGTGGCCGTTGCCGGCGGTGCCGAAAGCATGAGCCGATCCCCCCATGTCATGCCCTCGGTCCGCTGGGGCCAGCGCATGGGCGATGCAGCCGTGGTGGATGCATTGGTGACCGTGCTGACCGACCCGTTCCACAAGATCCATATGGGCATCACGGCAGAGAATGTAGCGGCCCGGCATGAGATCGACCGCGCCGCCCAGGATGCGCTGGCCCTGGAAAGCCACCACCGTGCCGCCCGCGCCACCGCCGAGGGTCGGTTCAAGTCGCAGATCCTGCCCGTGGAAGTGAAGGTCAAGGGCGGCACCAAGCTGTTCGACACGGA